>CALRZR010000281.1:0-9525 GCA_943372705.1 Opitutus sp. GAS368
GGGGGCGCGGGGAGGGCGGTGGTGGCGTGTAGGGGGAATCAGGTGACGCGCTCGAGTTTGATCGGGTAGGTTTGGAAGGCGTTCCACTGGCAGACGATCATGTCGCCGTTGGCGAGGACGCAGACGTCGTGGCCGTGGTCGAAGACGGGTTCGCCGCGGGTGAGCGGGGTGAGTTGGCCGTTCACGTAGGTGGGGGCGGTGCCGCCGGGGGCGCTGACGACTTTCCCGGTGGCGTCGAGGATGACGGTGAAGCCGGAGGGGTTGCCGGGGAGTTTGCTGGCGACGGGGTCTTTCGACCAACAGACGCCGGCGTAGAGCTCCTGGCCGGAAATCACGGGGCGGCAAACGAGGCAGCCGGGGACGGGGAGGGTCTCGAGATATTTTCCTTCGAGCGTGAAACGGCGGAAGCACTGGTCGACGCGCGAGGTGACGAGGAGTGTGGCGCGGTCGGCGCCGGCGCGGAGATCGACGGCGATGCCGTGGGCGTTGTTGAGGCGCTGGTTTTCGGGAACGCCGTCTTTGCCGCCGAAGCGGGCGAGGAATTTGCCGTTGCGATCGTAGCGGAGGACGTAGTTGGAGCCGTAGCCATCGACGACGTAGATGTCACCGTTGGGGGCGATGGCGGTCTCGGTGGGGTTGAAGAGCATCGTCGGCTCGTAGGCGCCGACCGTCATCGGATGACTGATACTGAAGAGTTCGCGGCCGGCGAGGTCGACCTTGGTGACGCGACCGGTCTGGCGGTAGCCGCCGTTGCCGGATTTCCAGAGGCCGGAATCGCAGACGAAGAGAAACTCGGCGCCGTTTTCGCGGGCGAGGGTGAGACCGTGGCCGCCGGGCCAAACATCGCCCCACGAAGTGAGGATCGTGCCGTCGGGTTTGAAGACGAGCATCTGGTGGGTCGCGTGGTCGCCGATCATGAAAAGGCGGCCGTCGGCGACCTGGACCATTTCGTGGCAGTTGAGAATCGGGTGGTGGCGGCCCTGGCCGGGGGCGACCCAGTCTTTGACGACGCGGTAGCGGAAGGAGCCGTGGCCGATGACGGTGTCTTTTTTCGGATCGGCGGAGCGGAGCGGTTGGATCCACGTAGCGGCGGCGGCCGTGGCGAGACCGGAGAGGAAATGGCGGCGGGTGGGCATGGGTGGGGCGTGGGATGGGGGAAGGGGAAACGAGGGGAAGAGGCGGCGGTGAGCGTGGCGGGGAAATTTGGGTTGGCCAGTGCGGAGGTTGAGGAGGTGGAGGAATGATGCGAAGGGGATGAATTCAAAGACGCTCGCTCTATCTGGAGGAATCCAGCGCGCCGTGGATGAACAAGGCAGGAGTCACGGAGGGCACGGAGCTCCGACACAGAGTTCACAGAGAGGACGAGTATTTTTGGTTACGAGGACTGGGGCCGAGCATGAGGTGGTTGGGGACTAACCAAGCTTTTCTGTGAGACCGAGGTGGCTATCGGTCGGCGAGGTCTTGACGGTGGCGAGCGCGGGCGGGCAGGCTGCGCGGCATGTCGTCGACCGAAGTCACTGTTCCGAAGAAAAAGCTGCCGCTGCTGCAACTGGCAGTGCTGGGTGGCGTGGGAGCGCTGGTGGTCGCGGTGCTGATCTATTTTCTCGGTTGGCAGACCGTAATGAATGAAGCGCTGCGGCTGAAAACGGAGCTAATGGCGTGGGTGTCGGGCGCGGGGCCCGGGGTGTTTTTCGGAGCGATGGCGGTGCTGCCGGCGGTGGGTTTTCCGATGTCGCCGTTTGCGCTGGCGGCGGGACCGTTGTTTGCGGAGCGAATGGGTTTTGTGACGGTCGCGCTGTGCGGCATCGCGGCGATCACGTTTAATCTGACGGTGACCTATTGGTTGGCGCGGCGGTGGCTGCGGCCGTGGTTGACGCGCTTTCTGACGCGCAACGGCTACGCGCTGCCCGTGGTGGAAAGTGGCGATGTGACGGACTTGATTGTGCTGCTGCGCGTGACACCTGGCCTGCCGTTTCTGGTGCAAAACTATCTGCTGGGGCTGGCCGAAGTGCCGTTTGGGCGCTACCTCGCGATCTCGTGCGCCGTGCAGTGGACGTTCAACATCGCGTTTATGTTTTTCGGCGACGCGCTGAACCAGGGGCGGGGCAAAATGGTGCTCCTCGCCATCATGGCGCTCGCGGCGCTGACGGTGGGCACGCATTTGCTGCGGAAGCATTTTGGGAAAAAGAAAGCGGCGCCGACGGCCGCGGCGCTCTGAAGATGCGGACGAGGGAAGAGTCGCTGTTTGCCGGGGACGCGGGCGCCGAGGTTGAGTCGGTGAGCGCGTTTACGCGGCGCGTGAAGACGCTGCTCGAGAGCGGCATCCGGCCGGGCTGGGTGCGCGGCGAAGTGACGAACCTGCGGGCGCAGGCGAGCGGGCACGTGTATTTCGGATTAAAGGACGCGGGCGCGCAGTTGAGCGCGGTGATGTTTCGCGGCGATGCGGCGAGGCAGACCGTGAAGCTGCGCGAAGGCACGCAGGTCGTGGTGTATGGCGAAGTGAGTGTCTACGAAGCGCGCGGGCAGTATCAGATGATCGTGCGCGTGGTGATCGAGGACGGCGTGGGGAAATTGCAGCGGGAGTTTGAAGCGTTGAAGGCGCGGCTCGCGGCGGAAGGATTGTTTGCGGCGGAGAAAAAGCGCGCGATCCCCGCGATGCCGGCGTGTGTGGGCTTCGTCACTTCGCCCACGGGCGCGGCGGTGCAGGATTTTTTGCGGATCCTCGCGCGACGCGGCTGGCGAGGGCGCGTGGTGGTGCTGCCAGCGAAGGTGCAGGGCGAAGGCGCGGCGGCGGAGATGGCGGCGATGCTGGCGCTCGCGCAGGAGCTGGGAATTTTCGACGTGCTCGTGATCGGGCGCGGCGGCGGGAGTTTGGAGGATCTGTGGGCGTTCAACGAAGAAGTGCTGGTGCGCGCAGTGGCGGCGTGTGCGGTGCCGGTGATTTCGGCGGTGGGGCACGAGATCGATTTTACGCTCTGTGATTTTGCGGCGGACGTGCGGGCGGAGACGCCGAGTGCGGCGGCGGAGCTGATTTCGAGCGAGTTTGTCGCGTGCGCGGAGCGCGCGACGCAGGCGGACGAGGCGATGACGACGCTGCTCGAAAGCGCGGTGGCGCGGGCGGGCGAGCGGCTGGACCACGCGCGGTCGCGGCTGCGGTTGCTGGCGCCCGCGGCGCAGATCGAGCAGGGGTTTTTGCGCCTGGACGATTTGACGAACCGGCTGAACGCGGCGCTGCGGGCGTCGGTGCAAACGCAGGCGCAACGGCTCGCAGAGGTGCGCAACCGGTTTGAGCGCGCGACGCCGCAGACGCGGGTGGAGCAGGAGTCGCAACGGCTGCTGGCGCTGTGGAAGCGGCTGCAGGCGGCGAGCCCGGCGTCGGTGTTGAACCGCGGGTTTGCGATCATGCGAGACGAGGCGGGGCAGCCGGTGTCGCGGCGCGTGGGTGTCGCGGGTGGTCAGGCGTTGGTAGCGGAATTTGCGGACGGCGTGGTGAAGGTGCGGGTGGAGTGACGAGAGGGCGGGTCGGAGACCCTGCCCTACTTGTTCGGGCGTGCTTTTGGTGGGCGCGGTGAAATTTTGCTTGGCAGGCGAGGAAGCCTAATAATTATCAAATTTCTAGACCCACTCGCGGGCCCAATGGCCGGCGATCTAGAACCCCACTATGACCCAACTGTGCAAACCCTCCCGGGCCGCTGCTTTGGCGCGACCTGTTTCCGCCGGTGCGATACTGGCTTTGATCCTCGGCGCGGCCGGTGGCGCTAACGCGCAACCTGCCGCTGCGTCTTCGGCCAGAGGCGACGAGGTGATCAAGTTATCCGAGTTCCAGGTGAACACTTCGGCGGACAAAGGCTACCGCGCGGGCAACTCCGTGTCGGCGACGCGCATCGACACGCCGATCAAGGACCTGCCGTTTGCGATCAGCGCGTTTACGCAGCAATTCATCACCGACGTCGGAGCGCGCGACCTGTTTGACGTGGTGCAGTATGCGCCGGGCGTCACGAGCGCGGGGCGCGAGTTCAACGCGGGCAACGCGGTCTACACGATTCGCGGTTTCGACCAGACACCGCAGCACAACGGCTTTGTGGGAGAAGGCTACGTCGACACGGTGAGCGTCGAGCGCGTCGAGGTCGTCAAAGGGCCCTCGTCGGTGCTCTACGGGCAGGTGGCGCCGGGCGGCACGGTGAACTATATCACGAAGCGTCCCGGCACGAAGCAGGCGGCGACGGTGAACGCGCAGGTCGGCACGCAGTCGTTTTGGCGGACATCGGTGGACGTCAACCAGCCGCTCGCGGGCAAGAACCTGCTGTTCCGTTTCAACGGCGCGTTTGAGAACGGCTTCGAATACATCAAGCCCGGCAAGCAGCGCACGACGGTGCTCGCGCCGGTGGTGACCTGGCGGATCAACGAACGCGTGGCGCTGACCGTGGACTACCAGTGGTTTTCGCGCCGCGAGACGCCGCCGCAGGCACACATCAAGCCGAACATCGAAGTCGTGGGCCTGCCGCCGGCGAGCGGCATTCTCAGTGCGACGGGCGTGCTCATTAATCCGCTGGACAACAGCGATCCGGGATTCCTGAGCGCGTATCCGTTTCCACGTGACTTCAACTACGTCTCGAACAACGACCATCGCTTCACGGACTACGAGTCGATCAACGCGGAGTTGACGGTGAAACTCACCGACTCCTGGACGATGCGTTCGAACTTCAACTGGAACAAACGCCGCGTCGCGCAGAAGCTCACGGGACTCGGCGCGGTGAGCATCACGGTGCCGACGAGTTACTATCCGGCGGGCGCGGCGCTGCCGATCTCGGCGGCGAACTACCTGATCGCGGCGCGCGCCTACGCGAACGATCTGCTCGGCAATCCGAACCTCGCGTTGCTCGCGCCGCAGGCGCAGCTCGGCCGCCGCAAACGCCTGCAGGAGGATTTCGGCCTGGGTAAGTCTTCGCAGGTCGAGCTCGCCGGCAGCTACACGCTCAACGGCGTGAAAGTGAAGCCGCTGCTCGGTGCGTTCTACAACGAAGGGCGCGGCTATGGGCGCCTGCGGCAGAGCGCGACGGCAAATTTCTTCCCGGTGTGGGATATCAAGAATCCGTCGACGTGGGACTACACCACGGACTTCGATCCGGTGACGCAGCCGTTCTCCACGAACAACCGCTCGGTCTCACGCAACAGCGCCGCCTACGCGGTGTTGAACGCGAGCCTGCTGGAAGACCGCTTGAGCGCGGTGGTCGGGGCGCGCTACAACAAGTCGTCAGGCTCGACGGACAACTTCCTCGCGCCGGCGTCGAGTCTCGCGAAAGTTTCGAACAAGAAAACCACGCCGCAGCTCGGGCTCGGTTGGAAGGCGACGCGCGACGTGATGTTCTACGGTTCCTACAGCGAGTCCTACGTGCTGAATGCGGCGGCGCTCACCAAGGAAAACGTGCCGGTGGGACCGGCGGCGCCCACGACCTCGAAAGGCTACGAACTCGGCGTGAAGACCGACCTCTTCGGAGGGCGCGTGTCGTCGACGGTGGCGGTGTTCCAAATCGACCAGCGCGACCGGGTGCTGCGTTTCAACTCGTTTAACGCGACGGGCGTGACGGTGACGAACAGCCTGCAAGGCACGCTTGACCGCAGCAACGGCATCGAGGCCGAAGTGACGTGGTCGCCGCTCGACAATTGGCAGATCTACGCGACGGGCGCGATGAACGACATCCGCGTGAAACAAGTGCCGAAAGGCATGGAAGTTTTCCTCGGCTCGCATCCGGAAGCGACGGTAAAGGCGCTCTTCAATCTGTGGACGCGCTACTCGTTCAAAGACGGAGCGCTGAAGGGCGTATGGGTCGGCGGCGGCTTCAATCGCACCGGTGAAAAGGCCCAGCGCACGAACAACCCGAAGCTCTTCCTCCCGGCCGAGACGCTGTGGAATTCCGCGGTTGGCTACGATTGGAAGTGGGATGGCCGCGCGACGAGTGCGGTGATCAATTGGCAGAACATGGGCAACATCGAGTATTTCCCCGCCAACCAGCAGCGCGGTATGCCGGGCCGGGCGGTGCTCTCGCTCACGACGAAGTTCTAAACCAGACTCATTGATTCAGGGGCGAAAGGGCGGATCGAGAGGTCCGCCCTTTTTCGTGTCACCGGGAGCCTCTGCGCCCGCCGCTGGAAATTGCGGCAAACGCGGCTACGGTCCGCGAACTATGAAAACCGAGCGAAACGATTCCACGGCCGCGTCGTCTGAAAAATCAGCCTGCGGGCTGCCGTCGCATGTGGTGATCGACATGAGCAAGACGGCGGTGCAGCGCACGGATGCGGAGTGGCGCGCGCAGTTGACGCCGCTGCAGTTTCGCGTGGCGCGGCAGCAGGGGACGGAGGCGCCATTTCAGAATGCGTTTTGGGACCACCACGACGACGGCGTGTATTTTTCGGTGTGCAGCGACACGCCGCTGTTCGATGCGAAGGACAAGTTTGAGAGCGGGACGGGCTGGCCGAGTTTCACAAAGCCGATCGAGCCGGCGTTTGTCGGCGAGCACCGCGACACGAGCTACGGGATGGTGCGGGTGGAAGTGCACTGTGCGGTGGACGGAGCGCACCTCGGGCACGTGTTTCCCGACGGCCCGCGCGCGCACGGCGGGCTGCGCTACTGCATCAACAGCGCTTCGCTGCGGTTCATGCCGCGTGCAGAATATACGCAGTGGGCTACGCGTCGGAGCCGCGGGGGCTGAGGGATTTACCCCCGGCAGAACTCCGCAGTGAGAAAGATCGGCTTTTTCAGTTGATCAGAGGGCGGGCGGCGGCGGTATCTTGGGGGTCTTTCCTCAAGCATTTGGGTAATTTATTTTACAACTTTGACACCGTTTCCCGCGTGAAGGGACTCCTTTGAAAAACGTCCAAACGATTCTTCGTCCACTGGTGGTGCCCGGCCTCGTGGTGTCAGTTTTTATCTTCGGGCTGCTCTACGAAGAGGAGATATTGCGCCAGTTCGGGATCGCGACGATCGCGCAGCTGAAGGCGATTTTTCCCAAGGTGTTGGGAACGGGAGTGTGGCTCTCGATGGCCTACCTGCTCAACCGCATCCTCGGGGTTGTGCTGTGGGATCCGTTGAACCGCCGGGTGCCGATCCCGCGGCTGTTGCGGGATGTGACGGCGGTGTTGGTCTACGCGCTGGCGATCACGGGAATTGTGAGCGCGGTGTTCGGTCAGGCGATCGGGCCGTTCTGGGCGGCGTCGGGAGCGGGGGCGATCGTGATCGGTCTCGCGCTGCGCAATGTGATTTTGGACATCTTCATCGGCCTCGCGATGAACTTCGACCGGCCGTTCGAGATCGGCGATTTTATCCAAGTCATCACGGGACCGATGGGCGGGCCGTCGGGCCGGGTGGTCGAGCTGAACTGGCGGACGACGCGCCTCGTGACGGGCGAAGGCAACATGGTGGTGATCCCCAACGGCAAGCTGGGCGACATGATCGTGACGAATTTTTCGAAGCCGGAGCCGATCAGCGAATTTGAGATTTCGGTGTTTCTCGATTTCGACGTGCCGAGCGAGCGGGCGCTGCGCGTGTTGAACGCGGCGGTGAAGACAGTGGCGGGCGGGAACGGCGTGCTCGACGAACCTTCGCCAAAGGCGCGCATCCGCGGAGTCGCGGCGCAGGGAGTGGAATACAAAATCAAATATTTCATCGATCCGCGGCAGGCCGGCCCCGGCAAAGCGCGCCATGCGGTGTGGCAGGCGGTGCTTGACCAGCTCCACCGCGCGGGGCTCCAGCCGGCGACACCGAAACAGGATGTGTTTCACGCGCCACGGCCCCAGCGTCAGCTCGACGCCCGGTCGATCGACGACCGCGTGGCGCTGCTCTCGCGGGTGGAATTGTTTCAGGGCCTGACGGCAAACGAGCGCACGACATTGTCGGAGCTCATGAAGGAGCGGCTGTTCAAGGAAGGCACGACCGTGATCAAGCGCGGCGAGGAAGGGTCTTCGATGTTCATTCTCTGCGAAGGTTTGTTAAACGTGATGATCGCGTTGAAGCCGGACCAGCCGGAGACGCGGGTGGCGCGGTTGCAGGCCGGCATGTTTTTCGGCGAGATGAGCGCGCTGACCGGCGAAGCCCGCAGCGCGACGATTGTGGCGGCGACGGATACTTTTGCCTTTGAGATTACCAAAGAAGCCATCGGCGAGCTTATCCAGAGCCGGCCGGAAGTCGCCGAGGTGATCGGCAAGGCCGTCACCGCGCGCAAGCTGCGCAATACCGAGGCGGCGGCGAAGACCGGCACGGTGGCCCGCGCGGCGGAGGAAAAATCGATGACGGCCCAGCTGGTCGGAAAGATGATCGCTTTCTTCGGTATCAAAAAGAAATCGATGACGGCAAAAGAGCTGGAGGAAAACGCGTCGCAGTCGCCGTTTTCCTGAGCACAGGAGGTGGACGAGGTGAGGGGCGATCGGACGCAACGCAGGGCGGACTTCCGCCTTCGTTGGGCCCTCGGCGAGACGAGAAAGTCCGCCCGGCTTCGGATTATTTGCCGAAGGAGAAGCTCATCGCGGGGCTCGCGCTGGCGGGGGCGGAGTGCAGGGCGATGAGTTGGGTGAGGAGCACGAAGGTGGACTTCGAGTCGAGGTCGTCGTCGGCGATGTAGAACCAGGTGTCGCGGTAAGAAATGGCGACGCTGGCTTCGGCGGGGGCTTTTTCCGAGGAGCGGACGCGGAAGACGTCGCCGAGGAGTTCCTGCCAGTCGAAGACGGAGCCGTTGGTGCGCTCGGTCTGGCGGATCTTTCCCTTGGTGTAGTGGGCGGCCGGGGGCTCGACGCCCTGCGAGAGGTAGGTGAAGGCGGAGAGCACGGGGCGGGTGGAGAGTGCGATGGTTTCGCGGTTGGGGGCGTCGGAGCCGGGCACGATGCGGAAGCGGTCTTTCTCGGGCGCGAGGCCGAGGAGGGCCTTGAGGCGGACGGTCTCTTCGCGGGCGGCGGCGGCGCGCGTGAAGCGGAGTTCGAGGCCTTCGGCGCCGGTGGCTTTGTTGAGGTCGAGGAGCTGCTCGCGCTGGAGGGCGCGGAGGAGTTTCACGGCTTCGCGGAAATCGCGGAACTCGGGTTCGCGGGAGGGCGTGGGTCCGGAGGCGGTGGGGGCGTTTTTCAGGCCGTTCATTTCCTGCACGCCGACGGTGAAGACGCGGTCGAGGGACCAGCCGGACTTTACGAGGAGGAGGAGGAGGTCGGGGTTCATCGGCGTCATCATCTGGCGCACGAATTTTTCACCCTCGAGCGGCGCATAGAAGATCGTGGGCTTCTCGTTTACGGCGACGGTGGCAGGGCCGAGGGTGAACGGTTTCGTGAACGCGCGAACGATGGTGGACGCGGTGGGAGGGACGGAGAAATTGTTTTGAGTGGCGGTGACGCCGGCAGAGGCGCCGATGCTCTCGTTGAACTCCTGCGTGGCGGCGATGCGCTCGACGTTGGTGAAGTAAAGGGTGTCGCGGTAGCGGCTGCGGACGAGGTTGAGGAGGAGCTCCTGGTCGTTGGTCTGTTGCACGGCCATGTTGTAGGCGGGGC
>CALRZR010000282.1:0-9487 GCA_943372705.1 Opitutus sp. GAS368
ACCCCGAGCACCCGCGGTGCTTCCGGCGTCCCGAGATTCAACGCGCCCAGCGGCTCCGCTTGGAGCGCAAACAAATCGAACAACTCGCGCACCGCTCCGGTGGCCACCAATTTTTCCGCCACGACTCCACCGAGTCCTTCGAGATCGAGCACGCTGCGCCCCGCGACGTAGTCGAGCCGCCCCGTGAGCTGCGCCGGACAATCCGGATTGGGGCAACGAATCGCGACCTCGCCCGTGACTTGCACCGCCGTCGTGCCACACACCGGACACGCCTCGGGATAGACATACGCCACGCACTCCGGCGTGCGCCGCGCGGCATTCACGCCGATCACCGCCGGGATGATCTCACCCGCTTTTTCGACGTAAACCGTGTCGCCCACACGAATATCCTTCCGCGCGATCTCGTCGCGGTTGTGGAGCGTTGCCCGCGCCACCGTCGTGCCCGCGAGTTGCACCGGCTCCAGCTCCGCCACCGGTGTCATCACTCCCGTGCGGCCCACTTGGATCGTGATCGCCTTGAGTTTCGTCTCCGCCCGCTCCGGCGCGAATTTGTAGGCGCAGGCCCAACGCGGCGACAGCTTGCGCGCGCTCTGCCCTTCGCCCCGATAACCGGCCTGCTTTTGCAGCTCGAAATCGTCCAGTTTCACCACCGCGCCGTCCGTCGCATACGGCAGCGTCCCGCGCACCTGATCCAGCGCCCGGATCGCCGCGACCACCTCCTCGATGCCGCGCACGTTTTTCCGCAGCTCCAACGTCGGCAGGCCCCACTGCGCCAGCGCCGCGTGCCACGCTGCCTGGGAGTTCACCAAATCCTCGGGGTCACACGCTCCCAGTCCGTAAACGACAATCTCCAAGCCGCGCGCCTTCACCTCGTTTTGATCAAGCAGTTTCAGCGACCCCGCCGCGAGATTGCGCGGGTTCGCGTAGGGCTCCTGGCCGGCGTCCTGCTGCGCCTGATTCACACGCGCAAACTCCGCGAACCGCATGAAAATCTCACCGCGGATCTCCACCAACGCCGGCACCGGCGTTTCGGTGAGCTCCTCCGGAGTCCGCAGCACATGCGGCAGGTTGCGGAGCGTCTTCACGTTCACCGTCACATCATCGCCTTCTTCGCCGTCGCCGCGCGTTACGGCGCGCACGAGGCGGCCGTTTTCATAGGTCACGCTGATCGAAGCACCGTCGATCTTAGGTTCTACAGAATAAGCCAGATCCTCGCGTCCGAACAGCTTCGCGAGCCGCGCGTGAAACTCCCGCAGCTCCGTTTCATCGTAGGTGTTGTCCAGCGTCGTCATCGCCAGCTGGTGTTTCACCCGCACAAATCCCTCCGTGCGGTCGTCGCCCAACGTCAGGGTCGGCGAATCCGGCACCAGAAACTCCGGAAACTGCGCCTCGAGGTCGGCGAGGGTGCGCTTCAGTTGATCAAACTCGAAATCGGGAATCTCTGGCCGGGCGAGCTTGCGATACAGTTCCTCGTGCCGGGCGACTTCTGCACGGAGTTTGGCAATATGGGCGTGGGCCTCAGTCGGAGACATGGTGAAAAGTGTTCACGCCCGCCCGACGCAGTCGAGCGCCCGCGGGGGATTATTTCGCGACCTCCAGAGCAGCCGCCGGCGTCGCCAGCAGCGCGTCGAGCCATGCCTTCGCCTGCGCGTAGTCAGGCCGCTGCTGGAGCGCCGTGCGCAGGTGCCGCGCCGCGTCGTCCCGCCGCTCCAGCCGTGCCAACGCGAAGCCCAAGTTGGCGTGCGCCTCCGGATTCACCGCTTCCAGCCGGATCGCCTGTTCGTAGCTCGCGACGGCTTCGGTGAGTTTGCCCTGCTGCGCGAGGACGTTGCCCACGTTGTTGTGCGTGCGCGCGTCGTTGGGATTCAGCGCCAGCGCCCGCCGGTAGTGCGCCACCGCCTCCTCGTGCTTGCCCATCATGGCGCACACGTTCCCGAGATTGCAGTGCGCGCTGATCTTGTCGGGTGCGAGTTGCAGGGCCCGTTCGATCCGCGCGATCGCCTCCGGCATGCGGCCCTTCATCGCGAGCGCCACACCGTAGTTGTTGAGCGCGTCCGCGTGATCGGGCCGGCGCGCCAGTGCGAATTCGTAATGCGTGATCGCCTCGTCGATTTGCCCGAGATCCGACAACGCGTTGCCGAGATTGTTGTGCGCCTCGACCAACTCCGGTTTCAGCCGCAACGCCGCCCGGTAGTGCTCGATCGCCTCCGCGGTCTTGCCCTGTTGCGCGAGCGCGTGACCGAGATTGTTCGCCGCCTCTTCGTAGCGCGGATTGATCGCGAGCGATTTCCGGTAGTCCGCAATCGCCTCGTCCACCCGCCCCGCGTCGAACAACCACGTGCCGCGATTGTTGTGCGCGAGGTAGTTTTTCTCCGTCACCGCGATGGCCTGGTCGAAGAGCGTAAACGAGTTTCGCCACACGCCGATTTGCCCAAACGTCCGCACCGCGCAGCCCGCGAGCACCGCCAGCCCCACCCACGCCGCCGTGCGCCACGCCGCCGGCCCCACCCATTCGCGCAGCGTCCACAGCAGCGCGATCTGCGCGCCGAGCATCGGCACGTAGGTGTAGCGGTCCGCCATCGACTGGATGCCCACCTGCACGATTCCGCTTACCGGCACGAGCGTGCCGAGAAACCACAGCCAACCGAAGACGATCCAGGGCCGACGCCGCCCTTGCCACACCGCCAGCGCACTCAACGCCGTGATGCACACGACCGCAAAGCCCACCTTCTCCGCCGGCCACTGCCCCGGATGCGGATACAACACCGCCAGATCAACCGGCACGAAAAATTTCGCCCCGTAGCGCACCACGGCCACCGCCGCATTGCTGAGCCTTTCGCCCAGCGTGAGCACCGTCGACAGCGTGCCCACCTGTTTCTGCGCCACCACTGTGATCCAGCTCACCGCGGCCGAGAGCACGAAAAACGGCACCTTTTCCAGCACGAGTTTCCCGCACGCCGCCGCATCCATTTTCGTCGCCCCATCGCCGCCCGCCCGCCGCAGCGGCCAGAAATCGAGCAGCAGCAGCACGCACGGCAGCGTCACGAGCATCGGTTTGCTCATGAGCCCGCCCGCAAACGCCGCGAGCGCGCCCGCATATTCCCACGCGCCGCGCCGTCCTTGCCGCAGCTGTTCCGCGTAGCCCGCGTAAGCCCACAGCGCCGTCATCCAAAAAAATCCGCCAAGCACGTCCTTGCGCTCCGCCACCCATGCCACCGATTCGACCCGCAGCGGGTGCCACGCAAACAGCGCCGCACACGCCGCGCTGGTCCAAAACGCCCCCGTCAGTCGCCGCAGCGCCAGAAACGCCATCACCGCCGCCAGCGCGTGCCAACCCACGCTCGTCGCGTGATGCCCCGCCGCCCGGTTGCCGTAGAATTGCCAGTCCACCATGTGCGACACCCACGTGAGCGGATGCCAGTAGGAAATGTCCCCCGAGAAAAACGCCCACTTCAGCCCCGCCATCGTCACCCCCGCCCGCACGTGCTCGTTGGCCGTCACGTAGTCGGGATCGTCGTAGTTGACGAAATCATGCCCCACCGCGCGCGCGAAAAGCAGCACCGTGCCCAGAAACAACGCCGCGATCACCGCCCACCGCCGCCCCCGCGTCTCCTCCGGATAGCTTGCCACGGCTGCCACCACCGGCGCGTTCGCCATCGGCTTCGCCTTGCTGGTCACTTGCCCTGCTTTGCCCGACTTCATGGCCGCGGGATGTTCACTGCCTCCGCGCTTTTTTCAACTCCCCGCCCGCGCCACCTCAACGGTCGTTCCAACAAGTCCCGATACGGCCGCCACCCCGCATAAAGCGCGACCGCCAGCGCCCCTCCCAGCGTATCCGCCACCCAATCGGCCACCTCGACCCCGCGCCCCGGCACAAAACTCTGATGCCATTCGTCCGACAGCCCATACGCCGAGGTCGCCACAATTGCCCAGAACGCCGCCCGCCACCCCCGCCCCAACCGGCACAGCAAGGTCGCCAACAACCCGTAAACCGCGAAATGCCCGATCTTGTCGACCCGCAGAAAATCGAAAGGCGAGTGCGGCGCCGCGATATGCGACCGACTCGAAGCGAGGAAGATCACCCCCGCGACGACGAAAGCCCAAAAAGCTCTCCGTTTGACTAAGTCTGACGGCAATCGAAAATCCACCAAAGGAAACGGGGAAAATGGTCGGGCTGGTGAGATTCGAACTCACGACCTCTTGCACCCCATGCAAGCGCGCTACCAGGCTACGCTACAGCCCGAACAAGGAGCGGTGAACAAGCCGGATGCCGTCCACGTAAGCAAGCGCTTTTTCGCCTCCGCCCGAAAACAAACCGCAGCGCCGTTTTTCGCACGCACCACGGGCCTCCCCACCGTGAGTTTCCAGGCACCACGATTCACTGCCCTCGCCCCGCTGGCTTTTCTCCGTGCGCCGCTTCGGAATCCGTGGTTGATCCTCGCCCTACCCATGCAACTCGGAATCTGCGCCAACACCGCCGGCCTCAATCTCCTCACCCCCACGCCCGGCCTCGATTTTCTCGAAGGCTTCACGCAAGAACTTCTCCAGCCCGAGACCGACGACGCCTCGCGCACCCGGCCTGCCGACAGCATCATCGCGCGCGGCTTCACACTTCCCGCCTCCAACCGCTTCATCCCCGCCGACCTCAAGGTCGTCGGTCCCGACATCGACTACGCCCGTCTAGACCGTTTTGCCGCCAACGTCTTCCGCCGCGCCAAAGAGATCGACATGACGCTCATCGTCTTCGGCAGCGCCGGCGCGCGCATGATTCCGCCGGGCTTTTCCGCCGCGACCGCCTTCGAACAATACGTCGACGTGCTCCGCCAGCTCGGCCCGCTCGCTGAGGAAAACGGCGTCACCCTCCTCGTCGAGCCCCTCAACCGCGGCGAGTGCAACTGCGTCAACACGATCCTCGAAGGCGCCGAGGCCGTCCGCCGCGCCAACACCCGCGGCGTCCAACTCCTCGTCGACATTTTTCACATGCTCCGCAACGGCGAGTCCGCCGACGACATCGTGAAGGTCGCCCCGCTCATCCGCCACGTGCACGTCGCCGAAAACCGCGACCGCGCCGCCCCCGGCACGCACAACGAAAACCTCCGCGCCTTCTACCGCGCCCTCCGCCGCGCGAACTACAACGGACGTCTCACCATCGAGGCCGACTGGACCGATCTCCCGAACCAAGTCGCCCCCACCCTCGCCGCCCTGCGCGCCCAGCTCCGCGACTCCGGCTATTGAGTGTTCACTCCCCGCCAAGCCGTCGCCCACGCGACCGGCCCGGCGAAACTTCTCCGCGCGTCGCCACCTCAGTGCTCGAGCACCATGATGAGCACGCCCACCGCCGCGAACAATGCGCCCAGCAGCCCCGCCTCATAACGCTCCAACCGTTTCACCTGAATCTTCTCCAGTCCGATGAGCGCCAGCCACGTGAACAACAGCATGCCTGCAAACGTCGCCGCCGCCAGAATCGCGCTCAGCACAAAAAATCCGTGCCACCCGAACTGCACGCCCGAGAGATAGATCGGTAGAAACGCTTCGCACGGCGAGAGCGTGAGCATCAGAAATAGCCCGCTGATCGCCGCCCAGTCTCCGCGTTTGCGTGACACGAGTTCGCTGTCCTTCAGCTCACCGTCCCAATGGCTGTGGCCCTCTTCCTCATGACCGCAATGCGCATCCGGCCGATGGTGTCCGCCCGGCACCGGATGATGGCAGATGCCCGCCCCGCGCCATTGCCGCCAAAAATAATAGAGGCCCACCGCCAGCAGCACGACGCCGGCGATCTTCGGAAACGCCTCGCCGATATGTTCGTCGAGTTGCAGTCCAAACCACGCCAAGCCGAGCCCGAGCACCGTCGTCAGCGCCACGTGCCCCAGCCCCGCAAACACCGTGACGGCCAGCGTTTTCGCCCGGCTCCACTCCCGCGCCCGCGCCACCAACACGAACGGCAGCCAATGCGTCGGGATCGCGGCATGGAAAAACGCCACGGTAAACCCGGTAATGGCGAGGGTCGTAAGAACGGTCGATTGCATCAGTGGAAGGTCGAGGCAGCACGGGACACCCCGCGCTGTCGAACGTGAAACCTAGCAAAGTCGTCAAGCCCCCCGCCGCGCTCTCCCCAAAATCCACCACCCTCGCGCCTCAAAATCGTTCTCGTTCCTCGTTCTCGTTGTCGCTCTCTTTCTCCGCGAACCATGCCCGACCGCCCCGACACTCCCGACGTCCCCGCTGTCCGCGCCTACCTCCTCGACCTGCAGGACCGCATCTGCGCCGGCCTCGCCGCCGAAGACGGCTCCGCGACCTTCCTCACCGACGAATGGACGCGACCCGAGGGTGGCGGCGGGCGCACCCGCATTCTTACCGAGGGCGCCGTTTTCGAAAAAGCCGGCGTCGCCTTCTCACACGTCCGCGGCACCAAACTCCCGCCCTCGGCCACCGCGCACCGCCCCGAACTCGTCGGCCAAAGCTGGGAAGCCCTCGGCGTCTCCCTCGTCATCCACCCGCGCAATCCCCACGTCCCCACGAGTCACGCCAACGTCCGCTTCTTCACGACAACTCCAAGCCTTGGACATTGCTCCTCGAACCTTGGTCCTTCCGGCGCGGCGCCCGCCGCGCCGGTCTGGTGGTTCGGCGGCGGCTTCGACCTCACGCCCTACTACGGCTACGAAAACGACTGCGCGCACTGGCATCGCACCGCGCGCACCGCCGTCGCGCCGTTCGGCGATGCGCTCTACCCGCGTTTCAAAAAAACCTGCGACGACTATTTTTTCCTGAAACACCGTGCCGAACCGCGCGGCGTCGGCGGCCTCTTTTTCGACGACTTCCACGAGCTCGGCTTCGCGCAATCGTTCGCCCTTCAGCGCGCCGTCGGCGACGCGTTTCTCCCCGCCTACCTCCCGATCGTCTCCCGCCGCAGATCCACCCCGACCAACGACCGCGAACGCCAATGGCAACTCTACCGCCGCGGCCGCTACGTTGAGTTCAACCTCGTCTGGGACCGCGGCACGCATTTCGGCCTCCAGAGCGGCGGCCGCACCGAGAGCATCCTCATGTCGCTCCCACCCCTCGTCCGCTGGGACTACGACCACCACCCTGCGCCCGGCACGCCCGAAGCCCGCCTCCACGACGTCTTCCTCCAACCCCGCGACTGGGCCAACGAACCCCGCTGACCCCGCCCTCCACCCGCGCGCAACCTCCCGCAAGAAATGCGCGCAACCGAACCTCGCCCTCCCGCTTTCCCCTCTCAACCCTCACTTCTCCGCTCTCACTTTCACTCTCAGATCCGCCCTCTTCGCTCCCAGCTCTCACCCTTTCCGATGACCTCCCGCGAACGTTTCCTCGCCGCCCTCGCCTGCACTCCGCTCGAACGCCCCCCGCTCTGGGTCATGCGCCAGGCCGGCCGCTACCTGCCCGAATACCGCGCGCTCAAAGCCACGTCCTCCTTCCTCGAAATGGTGCGCACGCCCGCACTCGCCGCCGAGGTCACACTCCAGCCCCTGCGCCGCTTCCCCGGCCTCGATGCCGCGATTCTCTTTTCCGATATTCTCGTGATCCCCGAAGCCCTCGGCCAGGGCTACGCCTTCCGCGATACAGGCGGCATCGCCATGGACTATCGCCTCGAAACCCGCGCGCAAATCGACGCCCTCGCGCCCGCCGAAGCCATCCCCGAGAAACTCGCCTACGTCACCGACACCCTTTCACTCCTCCGCCGCGAACTCGCCGGCGAGAAAATGCTCCTCGGTTTCGGCGGCTCCCCGTGGACGCTCGCCACCTACATGGTCGAGGGCGGCAGCTCCGATGAATTCGAACTCATCAAACTCCTCTTCCACACCGACCGCGCCACCTTCGACGCGCTCCTCGAAAAAATCACCGCCGCCCTCATCGCCTATTTCCGTGCGCAGATCGCCGCCGGCGCCAACGCCATCCAGATCTTCGACAGCTGGGGTGGCATCATCGCTGGCTGCGACTACGAGGCCGCATCCTTAAAATGGATCCGCCAGATCATCGCCGCCCTGCCGCCCGATTTTCCGGTGATTCTCTACGCCAAGGGCACCGCGCCCCACCTCACCGATCAGGCCTTCAGCGGAGCCCGCGCCCTCAGCGTCGATTGGACCTGTGATCTCGCCATCGTCCGTCGCACTCTCCCCGCCAACATCGCCGTTCAGGGCAACCTCGACCCGGTCCTCCTCAACACCACGCCCGCCATCGTCCGCCGCGAAACCACCCGCCTCCTCGAATCCATGCGCGGCACCACCGGCCACATCTTCAACCTCGGCCACGGCATCACCCCGCGCGCCTCCATCGAAAATTTCCAGACCCTCGTCGATACCGTCACGACCTGGAAAAACTGATCGTCTGCTGCGCCGTTTTTCCGCCTGCCGCCATGCCGCACGAATCTCACCACGCCGGCTATTTCCTCTCCGACGATCCCGCGCGCCTCGATGTCGCCGCGGTGCACGCCTATCTCACGCGCAGCTATTGGGCCGCCGGCATTCCGCTCGAGATCGTCGCCTGCTCCATCGCGAATTCCCTCTGCGTCGGCATCTACGCACCCACCGGTGCGCAAGTCGGCTTCGTGCGCGTCGTCACCGACTCCGCCACTTTTGCCTACCTCTGCGACGTCTACGTCCTCGAGCCTCACCGCGGTCACGGCCTCTCCAAAGCCGCGCTCCGCCTCCTCGCCACGCATCCGCGCCTGCAAAATCTTCGCCGTCAGCACCTCGTCACTCAAGACGCCCACGGCCTCTACGCCCAGTTTGGTTTTACCGTCGTCACCCAACCGGAGCGCCACATGGAGAAACGCGATCCCGACATTTATCGACGCCTCGCCGCGCCGCCGCCCGGCTCCTGAAAACTCCGCCGCCTCGCCAGCTCGCCTGCCGCGCCCCTCCGCCTCCGTCAGGGGGTCGTGCCCCGCGCGATCGCTTCCGCCTCACGATACTGCCGGCGAAACGCTTCGCCCAACTCCGTCGCGAGCCGCACTTCGTCCACCTTGTTCTTCGCGTTCAGCGTCTGCCGAATCCGCCCGTTGACCTGCGCATAGTCGACCGCACGCACATCCGCCAATTTCGCCCTCGCCGCCTCCGCCCGCGCCGGCTCACGCGCCGCCGCTTCGTTGATCGCCCGCATCGCCGCTTTCAGTTCTTCGTGACTGTCGAGGCACATCACGCGCACTACAAACGCCAACTCCCGGACCAAATGCCCCGTCCACTCCGGTCGATACACCAGTGGATTCGGATCGGCGAACGGCGCCCCGTCCGGATCGCTGCGCAACGATTTCCATTCCTCCTGCGTGTAAAAATCCCGCCGCACCGGCATCCGCCGCAGCGCAAACCGCTCCGGCCCGCCCGCGGTGCCCACTTTGAAATTCCAGAGCTTTTGCGCGTCGAGCGTCAGCGTGTATTCGATAAACTTCTCTGCCACTTCTCGGTGCGGCGCCCCCCGCAACAGCCCGATCGGATCGACCGAGTTCACCGTGCCGCCGCGCGGCGGC
>CALRZR010000283.1:0-9418 GCA_943372705.1 Opitutus sp. GAS368
GATCAACGGATAGTCGGTGAAGTTGCTCTGCACGACGCGGCCGCGCTCGATGTGGATCTCCTGCGTCATGAGCACGCCGAGACCGTCGATCACGGACCCTTCGACTTGGTTTTCCGCACCGCTAAGGTTGACGACCTGTGCGCCGATGTCGGCACCGGTCACGAAACGGTCGACCTTGAGCTGGCCTTCCTTGGTCACGGTGACTTCAGCGATCTGCGCGATGTAGCCACGGTGGCTGAAGTGAAACGCGATGCCGGCGCCGGAGCCTTTGGCGAATTTCTTTTTGCCCCAGCCGGCCTTCTCGGCGGTGAACTTCAGGACATTGCGCATGCGCGCGACATTGTAACCGGCGGCGCCTTGCTTGCCCTTGGTGGTGCCACCGCCGCCGGCAGGCATTTCGTCTTTGTCGCCAAGGATTTCCAGGCGTAGCTCCAGTGGATCGCGACCGCCGGCGTGGGCGAGTTCGTCGATGAAGCTGTGCATGACCCAGGCGAACACGCAGCTGCCGGGCGCGCGCCACGGACCCATGGGCCAGCCGGTGTCGAACATGGTTTGTTCGGCTTGGTAGTTGGCGATCCAACGGCCGGGAAACTCGTCGCCGTTGAGGCCGCCGCCACTGCCGGGGTTGCCGCCTTCGCCGAAGGTGAAGAAGTGGTTCTTCCAGGCGACGACTTTGCCCTGAGCATCGATGCCACCCTTGAGGAAGTGGAGTCCGCCGGGGCGATATTGATCGTGGCGCAGATCGTCTTCGCGCGACCAGGTGAGCTTCACGGGCACCTTGATTTTGTGCGCGATGGCCGCGGCTTCGATCAGGTAGTCGGCTCCGATGCGGCGACCAAAGCCGCCGCCGGCGCGGGTGATGTGGAGTTTGATCTTGTCGGGTGCGATGCCGAGCACGCGGTTAACCATGCCGGTGCCGATGCTCGGAATTTGCGTTGGCGACCAGATTTCCATGATGCCGTCGTGCCAGTGCGCGGTCGTGTTCTGGGGCTCGAGATTGGCGTGCGAGATGAACGGGTAGAGGTATTCGGCCTGCACGGTTTTCGCGGCACCGGCGAGCGCCGCGTCGACGTCACCGTCCTTGCGGAGCATGCGGGTGCCCGGTTGGCTGGCCTTTGCTTTGGCCTGCGCGACAAAGGTGTCCCAGCTCTCGTTGGCGACTTTGCCTTCGTCCCATACGACCTTGAGTTGCTTGCGGGCGCTGAACGCGGCCCACGTGGTTTCCGCGAGAATCGCGACACCGGGGACGAGTTCTTTCACCTTGCCGTTGCCTTCGAGGATGAAGGCGTCCTTCACGCCGGGCAGTGTCTTGATGAAATCAAGGTTGGCGCTGACGACTTTGCCCGCGAAAGCGGGGCACTTTTCATACACCGCGTAGAGCATGCCGGGCAGCTTTACGTCGATGCCGAAGAGCGGTTTGCCGGTGACGATTTTCGGTGTGTCGAATTGGGCGATACGCTGACCAAGGAGTTTGAAGTCCTTCGGTTGCTTGAGAACGACGTCGGTCTTGGCCGGCACGGGGAGAGCGGCGGCTTTGGTAACGAGAGCGCCGTATTTGAGCGACTTGCCGGACGAGTGAATAACCGTCGCATTTTCCGCGCGGCATTCCGCGGCGGGCACGCCCCAGGTCTGGGCGGCGGCCTGCACCAACATCGTGCGGGCGGTGGCGCCGAGGAGGTGGAAGTTATCGTACTTGTTCGGCGTCGAGGTGCTGCCGCCGGCACTTTGGCTGCCGTATTTCTTTTCGTCGAAATCGCCCTGCTCGATGGTGATTTCTTTCCACGGCACCTCGAGTTGCTCGGCGATGATCATAGGCAGCGACGTTTTTACGCCTTGGCCCATCTCGGGTTGTTTCGAAACGATCGTGACCGCGCCGGCCGGGGTGATGCGGATAAAGGCGTTGGGTGCGAAATCACCGGCCGCCGCATCGGCGGCGGAGGCTTGGTCGGCCGACCTGATGTAAAACGCAAGTGCGAGGCCGCCGCCGGCGAGGCCGGTGAGTTTGAGGAAATCGCGACGGCTGACCGGCGCGGCGAGAGTGGGTGTGCTCATTTGGCAGTCTCCTTTCCGCCGTTGGCGATGCCAGCGGCGCGTTTGATGCCATCGCGGATGCGCATGTAGGTGGCACAGCGGCAGAGATTGCCGGCCATGGCACCGTCGATGTCTTCATCGGAGGGCTTGGGGTTATCTTTGAGGAGAGCAGCGGCGGTCATGATCTGACCGCTCTGGCAGTAACCGCATTGGGCGACATCGAGGTCGGCCCAGGCCTGTTGCACGGGATGAAGTTTGTTCGCTTCGGTCGCGAGGCCCTCGATCGTGGTGACCTTCATCCGACCGACGGTGGAGACGGGCGTCATGCAGGCGCGGGCGGGCACGCCGTTGAGGTGCACGGTGCAGGCGCCGCACATGCCGACGCCACAACCGAATTTGGTGCCGACGAGTTCGAGCGAGTCGCGAAGCACCCACAGCAGCGGGGTGTCGGGTGCCACGTCCACGGTGCGGGACTGGCCGTTAACGTTGAGGGTGTATTTACTCATGAAATAATCAGGGGACGGGAGATCAAAACGGGGGTAACGAAGGGGCGGACCGTAGTAAAAAGGGACCCGCGGTCAACGGGTGTGCGGAAAATTGTTTGAGCAGCCCGGCACTATTTGGCGGCGATGCGTCGCGCCACCCACTCGACAACGGCGTCGTCGTTGCCGAGACGCCAAACCGCCGAGAGAAACTCGGCGGGGTAAATGTCGTGCTGTTGGAAAAAAGCTCGATCGCCGCCGCAGCCATACATGAGCGAAGCGGGCAACTCGCCGCGGAGTTTCGCACGGGCTTTGGGAAGCAGGCGAGGCAGCCAGGCGATACCGTTCACGGCGGCGGATTTTGGCGGCAAGGTCGAATCGTCAAGGACGACGGCGAGGGCGCGTCCGCCTTGGACATTGAGAAAATAATCGCGGCGCACGGATTCGATGGCGAGGGCCGTCGCGGAGTCGGGCTCGCCGTAGTTATTGCGGTCCTCGGCGTAGTCGTAGAGGTGCTGGGCCGTCATGCCGTTGGCGGAGAGCCAGGCGATTTCTTCAGGTGTGAAGAATTTCTCCACGCCGCGTCGTCCACTCGAATAACGGGCAACGGCTTGTTCGAAGAGGGCGTGGAAGCGGCGGGCGAAGTCGTAGTGTTTCATGGCGGGCGCTTCGAAGGAATCAGGAGGCGGCGGGGCGAAAATCGATCAAGCGCTTGAAGCGGTCAACTTTGTCGACGACGACATCGAGGCGGCCGTTGAGGGCGTAGCGTTTCTTGGATTTGCGGCCGACAAGGGCGGTGCCGTCGTCGGCGGGGAAATAGCGGTCGTCGCCGAGGGCGTTCGCGCTGATGAAACCGAAGGTCATCGACTCGACGAGCTCGATGAAGAAGCCGTTGGGGCGGACGTCGGTGATGACGGCGGCGAAACGCGTGCGCGGGGATTTTTCGAGTTCGCGTTCGAAGAATTCGAGCAGCTTGATTTTCACGCTCTCACGTTCGGCTTCGGCACTCGTGATCTCGGTCTGGCTGAGGTGCTCGCCGAGGGCTTGGATGCGCACGAGGTCGTAGCGGGCATTGCGTGCAGCGGGGATGGCGTGGCCCTGGTGTTTTTCGAGGTAGGTGTCGAAAACGCGGTGCACCACGAGGTCGGAATAGCGGCGGATCGGCGAGGTGAAGTGGGTGTAGTCTTTCTTGTGCAGGCCGTAGTGCCCGTCGGGCGTGGCGCGGTAGGCGGCTTTTTTCAGGCTGCGCAACAGCTGCGTGCGGAGCGTGTAGCCCTGAGGATGCTTCGCAAGGATGACGAGGAGTTTGACGATCTCCTCGCGGAGGGTGAGGTCGCCGACGGGAATGTTGAACGAGCCGAGGAGGTCACGGAATTCCTCGAGTTTCTCGGCGTCGGGTTCGTCGTGGACGCGGTAGAGGGCGGCGAGCTGATGTGTGCGAGTGAGGCGGGCGACGGCCTCGTTGGCGGCGAGCATGAACTCTTCGATGAGCTGGTGGCTCTCGTCGTGTTCGATTTTTTCGAGGCGGTCGGCGTAGCCCTGTTCGTCGACGAAAATTTTCGTCTCAGGCATGTCGAGGTCGAGGCTGCCGTGGGCCATGCGGTCTTTGCGGAGGCGCGCGGCGATTTTCCAGAGGGCGCGGCACCACGTCTGGAGGTCGTGCAGCTCGGCGTCGCTGAGATCGCGGAGCGCGCGGCCGGTCGAGCCGGTCTGGTGCTTGGCGGGCAGCGGCAGGGCGCGGATTTTTGCCAGGTCGTCCTCGAACATGAAGGCGTAGGCCTGTTTGTAAGTGAGGCGCTTGCGGCTGCGGATGACGGTATTGGCGTAGGTCGTCTCGCGGAGGCGGCCGTTTTTAGCGAAGGTGAGAAAGACGGCCTTGCAGAGGCGATCTTGGGCTTCGACGAGGGAGCAGAGTCCGTTGGAAAGTTTCTCCGGGAGCATCGGGATCACCACGCCGACGAGGTAAGTGGAATTGCCGCGGCGCTGGGCCTCGCGGTCGAGGGCGGTGCCAGGATGCACGTAGGTGGAGACGTCGGCGATGTGGATGCCGACGCGAACCTCGCCACCGTCGAGTGGCTCATAGGAGAGGGCGTCGTCGAAATCTTTGGCGTCGTCGGGATCGATGGTAAAGACGACCTTGTCGCGATAATCGAGGCGGCCGGGAAGTTCGGATGGGAGGACGCGGTCGGGAATCTGCGCGGCCTCGCGCTCGACGTCGGCGGGAAATTCGGTGGCGAGATTGTGTTTGAGGAAGATGCCGAGGAGCTCGGCGCGGGGCTCGTGGGTGCGGCCGAGGCGCGAGGTGAGCGTGCCGGTGAGGTTGTCGGAACGGCGGTTCCATTCGCCGAGTTTCACCACGACCTTGTCGCCTTCCTTCGGGACGGGATTCAGGCCGCTCTTGGCGGGGTCGCCAACCATGATCTCGTAGCTGAAGCGGGGATCGTCGGGCTGCACGACGTATTCGCGGCGACCTTTGCGGAGATTGCCGACGATGGTGTCGCGGTCGCGTTCGAGGACGCGCACGATGGCGCCGATTTTCTCGCCGGGTCGGCGACCTTTGCGGCCGGGATACTCGCGGGCGAGCACGCGGTCGCCGGGGAGGGCGACCCCGGTATCCTCGGGAAAAATTTGGAGCGCGGGCTGGGCGTCTTCGTCGAGGACGGCGTCGCGCACAACAAAGGCGGAGCCGCCAGCGCGAAACTGGATGCGACCGACGATTTCGCCTTTGGCGAGTTTGAGCGGGGCGGGCTCGGCGGGTGCGGACGGCGCCGGTGCATGCGCGGGAGCGGGCGTCGATTTGCGGGAGGCAACGGGTTCCCGGGTAGGGCGCGGGGTCGGGGAAAACGATTCGCGGCCGGATTTCGGGGCTGGCGCGAGAAAAGTCGGCGGTTGGTCCGGCGGCGGCATGGCGGGACCGCGACGCGTTGGTGTGAAGACCGGGCGTTTTTCGGGTCCGCGCTGTTCGGCGGCTTTGGCGCCGCGTGGGGCGATGCGGCCATTGGCGGCGCGGACAAAGTTGCCGCTCTTGAGCGCAAGGCGCACCTCGTGGGCGAGCATGGCGCGTTGTTTTTTGTTCAAGCCGAGGCGGCCGGAGAGCTCAAATTCGTTGGCGGGCTGGTAGCTGGGCTCGCGCAAGTGGGCGAGCAGACGGGCACGTAAGTTCATGTAGTAATATCGGATCACGGCGCGCGGGCCGTGCTTTGGGATTGGCCTCAGGAAAGAGTCCGGCCTAACTCCGGGCGATGAAAATCGTGCACGCGGCGAGCGAGCTCTTCCCTTACATGAAAACCGGCGGCTTGGCCGACGCTGTCGCGGCGTTGGCGGGTTCGCTGGCCGACAACGGCCACGTGGTTTCGGTGTTTTTGCCTGGCTACCGCGCGGTGGTGGAGCACAAGGACGCGGCGCGGGCGGAGCGGAAATTGCGGCTGAAGATCGAGTTGGGCGACCAGTTTGTCTCGGGTGACGTGCGAGTGTTTTCCCCGCGGAAAAATCTGAAAGTTTATCTGATTTGCCGGGAAGAATACTTTGACCGGCGGGCGCCGTATGGGAATGGCGAGCGGGATTTTGAGGACAACGCCGACCGGTTTATTTTCTTCTGCAAAGGCGTGGTGGAAACACTGCGGCTGGCGGATATCCAGGCCGATGTCGTGCATTGCCACGACTGGCAGGCGGCGCTGCTGCCGCTGCTGTTGCGCGAAGCCGAACGGCGCCATCGCGTAACGCTCGCGCTGAAGACCGTGTTTACGATTCACAATATCGCGTATCAGGGGCTGTTCCCGGCGACGACGTTTGGTCGCACGAATCTGCCGGACGAACTCTACCATATCGACGGCTTGGAGTATTACGCGCAGGTGAATTTTATGAAGGGAGGGATTCTCTTCGCCGATCGGGTGACGACGGTGAGCCCGCGCTACGCCCAGGAAATTCAGACGCCGGAATTTGGGTGCGGACTTGACGGTGTCGCCCAGACGCGGTCGGAAGACATCGTCGGATTGCTGAACGGCGTTGATACGTCGATTTGGAATCCGACGGTGGACGCATTGCTGCCGGCGAGGTATTCGCGGGCGGATTTGGCGGGCAAGGCGGTTTGCCGGGCGGAGCTGATGAAGCGCTGCGGGTTCGCCGGGAATTTCAACGGGCCGGTCTTCGGCATGATCTGTCGGTTTGCGGAGCAGAAAGGCGTGGATCTGGTTCTGGCGAACCGGGATTTCTTCCTCGCGCACGATTGTCGGTTTGTCGTGCTCGGCGCGGGTGACAAACGCATGGAAGAAGAGATGCGCGCGCTGGCTGCGGCGGCGCCGGGCAAGATCTCGCTCACCGCGAAGCTCGACGAAGGCATGAGCCATCTGATCGAGGCGGGCAGCGATTTCTTCGTGATGCCGTCGCTCTTTGAACCGTGCGGGCTGAACCAGATGTATTCGCAGGTTTACGGGACGGTGCCGATCGTGAGCCGCGTGGGCGGACTCGCCGATACGGTGAGCGATGCCGACGAATTGCCGGCCAGTGGGACGGGGCTGATGTGCGAGCCCAACTCGGAAAGTCTGCGCGACGCCCTGCAACGTGCGCTGGTGCTTTACGCCGACAAACCGCGCTATGCCGCAGTGCAGCAACGCGGCATGGCGCGGGATTTCAGTTGGGAAGTCGCGGCGGCGGGCTACGAAAACCTTTATCGCGAGTCGTTGTAAGGCGCGGCGGCAGGGGCGCGGGGATTGCGTAGTCGGCGGATACAACCGCGTGGGTTGCTTGCAAAGCACAGGTGGCAGGCTTGCGTCTGGGCGTGTCCGCTTCGCCCTCACTTCTCTGGTTTCGTCAGGACCTGCGTTTGCAGGATAATCTCGCCCTGGAGGCGGCGCTTGCGCGTGGCGCGGCGATCGTGCCGATCTACATTCTCGATGATGAGGGCGAAGGGCGTTGGCCGATGGGCGGGGCTTCGCGCTGGTGGTTGCACCACGCACTCGCATCGCTCGATGCGTCCCTGCGTGAACTTGGCTCCCGTTTGGTGCTAGCCCGGGGAAACTCCGCCGACGTGCTGCGGAGTGCGCTGAAGGCGACCGGGGCCGGGGCGCTCTTCTGGAACCGACGTTACGAGCCGGCGGCGATTGCACGCGACCGGGCGATCAAGGCCGAGTTTACGGCGGCCGGCGTGGAGGCGAAGAGCTTCAACGGCGCGCTGCTCAACGAGCCGCACACGATCACGAACAAGTCGGGCGGGCCGTTTCAGGTGTTCACGCCGTATTGGCGGCATTGCCTGACGCTGCCGGTGACAGCACCGGTGACGTTGGCGGCTCAGCGGTTCGTGGCGCCCGCGAAATGGCCGCGTTCGCTGGAGTTGGCGGAGTTGGCGCTGCTTCCGAAGATCAAGTGGGACGCGGGATTTGGCGAAATGTGGCAGCCGGGGGAGGCGGGCGCGGCCAAGCGCCTGCGGCAGTTCGCGGCGGGTGCGATGGACGAGTATGCGGACCGGCGGAACTTGCCGGACCGGGACGGCACCTCGATGCTGTCGCCGTGGCTCCACACCGGCGAACTGTCGCCGCGGCAGGTGTGGGCGGCAGTGCAGGCGAAGTCGAAGGACTCGGGCGTGTTTCCACCGAGCAACGGGGCGCGGGTTTTCCTGAGCGAGGTCGGCTGGCGAGAATTTGCCCACCACCTGATGTTTCATTTTCCACACACGCCGGAGCGACCCTTGAGAGAGGACTTCGAAAAATTTCCGTGGGCGGAAGACGTGGGGGGCGGGAAGTTGCGCGCATGGCAACGTGGGCAGACGGGTTACCCGATCGTCGATGCGGGCATGCGGCAACTCTGGCACACGGGCTGGATGCACAACCGCGTGCGGATGGTGGTGGCGTCGTTTTTGGTGAAGCACCTGCGCCTCTCGTGGACACACGGGGCGGCGTGGTTTTGGGATACGCTGGTGGACGCGGATCTCGCGAATAATACGCTCGGCTGGCAGTGGAGCGCGGGGTGCGGGGCGGATGCGGCGCCGTATTTCCGCGTGTTTGCACCGGTGTTGCAGGGCGTGAAATTCGATGTGAACGGCGACTACGTGCGGCGCTGGGTGCCGGAGTTGGCGAAGCTGCCGACGGAGCACCTCCACGCGCCGTGGGAAGCACCGATGCACGTGCTCGCGAGCGCGGGCGTGCGTTTGGGCTCGAAGGGCAGCTATCCGTTGCCGATCGTCGATCACGCGAAGGCGCGGGCGGAAGCGCTCGCGGCGTTCAAGCAGCTGCGCGGCGGCGACGTCGTCGTGCGCGAATGAAGGCCGCCGTGCAGCGGCCGGTGCGGCACCTGGTGCTCGTGCTCGGGGATCAACTCGACGCGGAGTCCTCGGCGTTCGACGGTTTTGAGGAGGCGCGCGACGTGATCGTGATGGCCGAGGTCGCGGCGGAATCCGAACACGTCTGGACGAGCAAGCCGCGAATCGCGGTGTTTCTGGCGGCAATGCGGCATTTTCGCGACGCGCAGCGGGCGCGCGGTCGCTCGGTGCGTTACGGCGAATTGGAGGACAAAGGAAACACGCAGTCGCTCGCGGGTGAGTTTGCACGGGCGGTGTCGGAATTGCGGCCCGAGAAGGTGATTGTCACGGAACCCGGCGAGTGGCGCGTCGCGCAGGCGTTGGAGATGATGGCGGAGGAGAACGGCGTGGAGCTTGAGGTGCGGACGGACCGGCATTTTTTCGCGACGCGCGAAGATTTTCGCGTGCACACCCTGGGGCGAAAACAGCTGAGGATGGAGTTTTTTTACCGGGAGATGCGGCGGAAACATGGCGTGTTGCTCGATGCGCAAGGCGAGCCGGAGGGCGGGCAATGGAATTTTGACCACGACAACCGCGGGAGCTTTGGCAAAGGCGGGCCGGCAGCCGCCGGGTCGAAGGCGCCGCTGCTGATCGCCCCCGATGCGACGACGAA
>CALRZR010000284.1:0-9371 GCA_943372705.1 Opitutus sp. GAS368
ACGTTGACCAGGTCGCCGTGTTTGAAGGCGGCGCCGCTGATATCCTCGTGGGCCAGGCCGACGAAGGAGATGACGACGCCGACGGAGCCGATGGGGATGTTGAGCATCGGGACGGATTCGACGGAGACGAACCACGGGTTGAGATTCCACGCGCCGGAGAGGAGGACCTGTTCCTGGAGGCCGCGGCGGCCGCCGTCGGCGATCCAGGATTGGGCGTTTTGGAAATTGTCGTGATCGTGGACCAGCGGGCCGGCGATGTCGCCCGGGTCGATGGGGCGGCCGTCGAGCGTGGTGACGATGCCGACCATGTCGGGCTGGATGCGGGTGACGGCGAGTTGCTCGGGCAACATGCCGTGATCGTGGGCGCGGTCTGCCGTGATGACGGTGAAGAGAGCCGGGTTGATGCGGTAGCTGCCGGCGGTGAGAATGCCAAGCTGGCGACCCTTCTCGCCGCCTGTGGTGAGGAAGGCACGGGCGTCCTGGAAATTGTCGCACGCGATGACTTTCGCGAGGAGACGCTCGGGCGGGATCTGAGTGCCCGCGGCGGAGACGACGCAGGCGATCTCCCCGGGTGGCACGATGACCAGAGGGTATTTGGCGATGCGGAATTGCCAGAAGCCGTAGCCAAAGTGCAGGCCGGGAGGGAGCGTGTCGGCCTGGTAGCCGGCTTCGCCGTGGAGAGCGATGAGTTCGCCGGGCGGAAGGTTGCGGCGGGCGAATTTCTTGATGACGACGCCGACTTGGTCCTCGCGGATGACGACGAGGCCGAGGAGCAGGGGTGCGGAGATGGCGCCGAAGCCGAACAACACTGCGCGCTCGGGCCAACCCGAGGCGGCAACGAAAGCCGTGAGCAGGAGGGCAAGCGCGGCGCCGCCGAGAGCGAGGCGTGAGGCGAGCGAGCGCGGTTGGAGGGCGAGGCCCTTGAGCACGAGGCTCAAGCCGACGGCGAGCAGGAGCGCGCAGAGCGCACCCGCGGAAGCAAGGGACGTGGCGAACGAAGCGGACATGATGGAGGACTCCGAAATGCCCCGCCACGCGCGCACGGTGGGCCCGGGCGCGCACGACGGTGCGGTTGCGTGTGGAGCGACCGTGTCGCGACGGCCCGAGCCG
Source organism: Opitutus sp. GAS368 (assembly GCA_943372705.1). Taxonomy (GTDB): domain Bacteria; phylum Verrucomicrobiota; class Verrucomicrobiia; order Opitutales; family Opitutaceae; genus GAS368. The sequence continues at coordinate 1,111 of CALRZR010000284.1, forward strand.
GCGCGCAGTGGATCACCCTTCCCATTGCCGACGAGGTTAGCTGACGGGCTCGGTGCTAGGAAGTCACCTGGGCCGCACTTGCGTGTGGCCGTTCGCCCCGTCCGGCGCGCGAGAGCGTGCGCCGGAATGTTGGGTCCCCCGTGAAAACGCCGAGGAAGCGGCGTCTCTTAGGCGTGCGTATCCAAAGAACGAGACGGGAAGATGCGGAGCGTGCCGGGTTATTCAATACCCGTGACTACGTAGGGCGCGTAACTCGCGGCAGTTGGCGCGGATGACTGCAATTCCTCGTGCGGCATCGGGAATTTTGGGCGAGTTTCGCGGGCCTGTGGGCGAGGCGTGCGGTCGGCGGTGCGGTTTTGTCTCTCCTTTTCGCAGCGCGTCCGGCACGGTGCGGTATGGAAAAACTCCGCTTCACCGAATTGGGCCTTTCGGCCGATATCCTCAAGGCCGTCGACAAGATGGGATTCGAGGAGGCTTCGCCGATCCAATCGGCCGTGATTCCGACGATCATGCAGGGGCGCGATGTGGTCGGGCAATCGTCGACCGGCTCGGGCAAGACAGTCGCGTTTGCCATTCCGGCGATCGAAAAAGTCGATCCGAAGATCCGGGCGGTGCAGGTGTTGATATTGTGTCCGACGCGCGAACTCGCGGTGCAGGTGGCGGAGGAGACGGGGAAGATCGCGCTGTTCAAACGCGGCGTGATGGGTGTGCCGATCTACGGCGGGCAAAGCTATGAGCGGCAGTTTCGCGCGCTCGACGCCGGCGCGCAGGTCGTGATCGGGACGCCGGGGCGCGTGATGGACCACATGGAACGCGGCTCGATGAAACTGGATAAGCTCAAGATCGTGATCCTCGACGAGACGGACCGCATGCTCGACATGGGTTTCCGCGACGACATCGAGCACATTTTGAAATCGGTGCCGGCGACACGACAGCTGTTGTTCTTCTCGGCGACGATTCCGCGCGCGATTCAGGACCTGATCGGCCGCTACTCGAAAGACCCGGCGTGGATCAAAATCGAGTCGGTCGCGCAGAACAAACCGCAGGTCGTCCAGACGTATTTCGAGGTGGACCGCCGCTCGAAGATCGAGGCACTCACGCGGTTGATCGACGTAAACGATTTTCGCTACGGTATCATTTTTTGCAGCACCAAGATCATGGTCGACGATCTCGACGAGCATCTGCACTCGCGCGGCTACATGACGGACCGCTTGCACGGTGACATCTCACAGGCGCAGCGCGACCGCGTGATGGACAAGTTTCGCCGGCGCGGATTCGAGTTTCTCGTGGCGACCGATGTCGCGGCGCGCGGGCTCGACGTCGACGACCTCGAAGTGGTGTTCAACTTTGACCTGCCGAACGACGCCGAAGATTACACGCACCGCGTCGGACGCACGGGGCGCGCGGGGCGAAAGGGACAGGCGTTCACCTTCGTCAGCGGGCAGGAAATCTACAAACTCCAGAGCATGGTGCGCTGGGCGAAGCTGGATATCGCCCGCGGAAAAATTCCTTCGCTCGACGAAGTGGAGGAGGCGCGCACGAGCGTGTTTTTCGAAAAGATCCGCAGCACGTTGGATGAAAAGAAATTCAAGCCGCACGACCGCATGATCGACCGACTGCTCGATCAAGGCTACGCGAGCACGGACATATGCTCGGCGTTGATCAGCATGTTGCAAGGTGCGACCGGAGGCGGTCCTGGCGGTGGTGCCGCCAGTGCCCCATCGAGTCCGGCGAAGGCGGTGCGGCCGGCGAGCTCGCCCGTGGCAGCTCCGGCGATTGCGCCGGCATCAAAACCGGCGAAGGCGGCGCCGGAGTGGGCCAAGCCGGTGGCCTACGTGAAACCGAAGCCGGCGATCGCGGCGGTGGCGAAACCGAAGCCGGCGGAGGATGTCGCGGCCCCGGCGGTGATCACGAGGCCACCAATTGCGGTGGCTCCTACCGCGCCGGCGGAGGGCGATGACCAGGACGATTTACGCCCGCGCAAATCGAAATACGAACGGCCGGCCCGCACCGGGCGTGAGCCGGGCATGAAGACGATTTTTCTCAACGTGGGCCGCAAGCAGTTGGTGACGCCGGCCGATATCGTCGGGAAGATTGCGGGTGTCACGCGTTTGCCGGCCAATGCGGTCGGTGCGCTCGATATTCACCAGCGCCACACGCTCGTGGATGTAGCGGAAGGCGAAGCCGAGTTTATCGTGAAAAAACTCGCCGGGATCATGCTCAAGGGCATCGCGCTCGCGCCCGCCATGGCCGGTCCGGATAACGACACCAAGGAAGCGTGAGCGGGCTGTGGTGGGGGGCCGCCCGACGACCAGTCGGGTGGCCCGGCGCTGCGGTGTGGGCGGATGGCGGGTCAACCCCGCCGTCAGAATTCCCGAGAATTCGCTCTTGCCAGCGGGGAGGGCGTTCTCTGTTTTGGACAACTCTGTTAGAGAACAAACGTTAAAACCAATAACCAACCACTACGATCGCAAGGCGGCCCTTCGGCCGACCTGTGTTTCGCAAGACACATCAGATCAACATGAGCCTCAGCATCACGCCCAAAGACCTGCTCGACGCAGGCGTTCACTTCGGACACCAGACCAAACGCTGGAATCCGCGCTCCAAGCCGTTCATTTTCGACCACCGCCAGGGTGTCTCGATCATCGACTTGGGTAAAACCCACGAAGCCCTCACGAAGGCCTGCACGTTCCTCGAAGACACCGTCGCCAACGGCGGTAACGTCCTCTTCGTCGGCACCAAGCGCCAGGCGAAGGAAATCGTCCGCGAGGCCGCGACCTCGGTCAACATGCCCATGTGCGTTGATCGCTGGCTCGGTGGCACGCTCACCAATTACGAGACCGTCAAGAAGTCCGTCGCCAAGTTTAAGAAATATCAGGCGATGGAGACCAGCGGCGAGATGTCGAAACTTCCCCGCAAGGAAGAGTCCGCCATCAAGCGCGAGATGACCCGCATGCAGAAGAATTTCAACGGCATCAGCGACATGGGCGGCCTGCCCTCCGCGATGTTCGTCGTCGACGTGAACCACCATAAGATCGCCGTCGCCGAGGCGGCCCGCGCGGGCGTGCCCTGCGTCGGTCTCGTGGACACGAATTCGGACCCGACTTCCGTCTCGCACCCGGTCCCGGGCAACGACGACGCCGTCAAATCCATCCGGATCATCGTCGAGGCCGTGACCGCCGCCATCCAGAGCGGTCTCGCCCAACGTGATACCCGTCGCGCCCAGCGCGGCGCCGCCGATCTCAAGGGCGCGCAGACTGCCGCCGCTCCGATCAGCGCCGATGCGATCGATCTCTCAAAGGTCGAGATCCCGTCTGAGATCGCCGCCGTTGTTGAGGGCGAAGTCGAGCCGGGCGTCGTCGCCAAGAAACCTTCGCGCGCCAAGAAGGCCGCTGTGAAGGCCGAGTAAGTTTCACACTCATCAAATAATCTCCCTTAGCATGAGCACTCCTATCACCGCTCAAATGGTCAACGAGCTCCGCGGCGTGACTGGCGCCGGCCTGCTTGACTGCAAGAAAGCTCTCACCGAAGCCAATGGTAACATTGCCGAGGCGACGACGATCCTGCGCAAGAAACTGGGCAACAAGCTCGACAAGCTCTCCACCCGCACGACAAAGGAAGGCCTGATTCACAGTTATATCCACGTCGGCGGCAAAGTCGGCGTCCTCATCGAGGTTAACTGCGAGACTGACTTTGTTGCCCGCAACGACGATTTCCGCGCCTTCGTGAACGACATCTGTCTGCAGATCGCCGCTGCAAATCCGCTATACGTCACCCGCGACCAAGTCCCCGAGGCCGATTTGGCCAAGGAGCGCGAGATCGCGGCCGCCTCCGTCGCCGGCAAGCCGCCGGCGGTGGTGCAGAAGATCGTCGACGGCAAGCTCGAGAACTATTTCTCGACCATTTGCCTTATGGACCAGCCGTTCGTTAAACAGAACGAGAAATCCATCAAGGAACTGCTCGCCGCCCAGATCGCCAAGACTGGGGAGAATATTGTTATCCGCCGTTTCTCGCGTTACCAACTCGGGGCCTGATCGCGAAACCGGTTGCCACTCACTACGGCGCTTCGCTCACTGGGCGAAGCGCTTTTTTTTTAGCCACATGAAAGTCACTCGCGTCCAGATCGTCGCCCGCGGCCTCACGAATTGTTGCACCAATTGCGGGGAACGCACGCTGTTTGTGCCCGGCTCGCTGTTCAAAGTGAACAAGCAGTGCTCGGCGTGCGCGTTTGTGATCGAACGGGAAAACGACGAAGGCTTTTACCTCGGATCGGCGTCGCTGAATTTTGGGATGACCATCACGCTCTACTTGGTGCCCGTCATGTTGCTGGCTTTTTATAGCGTGATCGGCGTCACCACGGCGATCGTGTTGGCAGGCGTCGGTGCGATCGGATTTCCGGTCGTCTTTTACCGGTCCTCGCGCAGCTGGTGGCTGATGAATTACTACCTGTTGTTCCCCCATCACCTGCCGGCCAACGGTGGCAAGGGGCGGGCTGGCGAAGATGACAACGTGTGAGGCTGCCCTGAGCTGGCGTCAGGGACTTCGGGCTGGGTGATCGAAAAAAGGCAAGGGGCGCCGCAAATGCGGTGATTCACGCGGCCTTTACTTAGTCGGCTCAGGCGGACCTTGCTAGTGACGGAAGGTTGCCCGCATGGTGCTCCTGCACTATGAAAACTATGAAAAAGTCATCTGGCCCAACAAGCGGCTTCACCCTCGTCGAGATCATGATCGTCGTGGTGATCATCGGCCTCTTGGCCTCCATGGCTATCCCGGCATTTCAAAAGGTCCGCCAATCATCACAGGACAAAACTGTGCTGAATAACGCCCGCCAGCTCGCTGCTGCTGCGGATCAATACTTCCTCGAAAACGGTGTTTCCTCCGTGTCCTTGGGCAATCTCGTGGGTTCTGCCAACTACGTGAAGGCTTTGAACCTCGTTGCGAGCGAATCTTACCCGACAACCTACGCTCAGGCCGTGACAATCACGATCGCGGGTATCGCCGGTGCCCGCACCATCACCTACGCTCCGTAAAGGCCGCGTTCTTTCATTCAAAAGCCACCTGCCCGCCAGCAGGTGGCTTTCTTGCGCTTGGATTGACCCACGCGCCGTTTGCGGATGCCGATACAAACTCCATGCCCTCTTGCCCGCACTGAAGGCTCCGGTGATCCGGCGTCTGGCCCGCACTTTTGGACTGAAAATCGACCGGAAATGCGGTTCTCGCCGCTCACTTTCGAGATCATCTTCGGTCGGTTCTGCAGAACTACATTTTCGGCTTCCGTTTTTCGCTCCGCACCCTACTGCTTGCCGTCCCCTCAACGGAGAGGTGGCAGAGTGGTCTATCGCACCTGACTCGAAATCAGGAGTGGGGGAAACTCCACCGTAGGTTCAAATCCTATCCTCTCCGCCATTTTTACTTCGCAGCGTCGGCTGCGGGCTGCGTTCACAGTCGGGCTCGGCGCGTCGCCGCCGCCATCAGGTAGGCATGGGTCGAAAAGGTGCGCGTAGTCGCAGTCTTGTGCACCGACACGTAGTCTCCGCCGGGAGTGAGCAGGCGGGCGTTTACGTTGTCGCGCAGTTCGCTGCCAAACAGCTCGTCCACCACCCAGCGGCGCAGCGCCGGGTCGCGGATCGGGAAGATGACTTCGACCCGGCGGAAGAAGTTGCGCGGCATCCAATCCGCACTGCCGGCCAAAATGATGGGCTCGCCGCCGGCGTTTTCGAAATAACAGGCGCGGGTGTGTTCGAGAAAGCGGCCCACGAGGCTGCGCACCCGGATGTTTTCGGAAAGGCCGGGCACGCCGGGGACCAGACAACACGTGCCGCGCACGATCAAATCGATCTTCACCCCGGCTTGCGATGCGGCGTAGAGCGAATCGATGGTCGCCTGGTCCACAAGCGAGTTCATCTTCGCGATGATGCGGGCTGGGCGGCCGGCTTTGGCGTGCCGCGCTTCGTTGGCGATGAGGGCGTTGATGCGCCGATGGAGGCTGAACGGAGCGACGAGCAAATTGCGGAACTTGGGCGAGCGGCCGAATCCGGTGAGCGAATTAAACAAGTGCGCGACGTCACCCGTGAGTTCGCGGCGGGAGGTAAACAGACTGAGATCCGTGTAGTAGCGGGCGGTGCGCGGGTTGTAATTGCCGGTGCCGAGGTGCACGTAGTGGTGCATGCGCCGGCCCTCGCGCCGCACAACGAGGCACATCTTGCAGTGGGTTTTATGGCCGATGAGCCCGTAGACGACGTGGACGCCGGCCTCCTCCAATTGTTTCGCCCATTGGATGTTGTTGGCTTCGTCGAAGCGCGCTTTGAGTTCGACGAGCGCGGTCACTTGTTTGCCGTTTTGCGAGGCCTCGATGAGCGCGCGCACGAGTGGGGAATCGCCGCTTGTGCGGTAGAACGTCTGCTTGATCGCAAATACCTGCGGATCACGCGCCGCCTGTTCGACGAAATCAACGACCGGTTGAAATGAATCGTAGGGATGGTGCAGGAGCACGTCCTGCTTGCTCAGCGTCTCGAAAATCTTGGTCGGATCACTCAGCGGTGAGGCGTTGACGGGAGTGAAATTGGGGAATTTCAGGTCGGGCCGGTCGAGGTCACCGATGCTCTGCAGGCGGAGCAGATTGATCGGCCCCTTGAGGCGAAAGACGTGGTCGGGCGGCAGCGCGAGTTCGTGGCAGAGCGTCGCGAAGAGCGTGGGATCGACGCCGTCTTCGATTTCGAGCCGCACGGCCGCACCGCGGCGGAGGTTGCGGAGTTCCTCTTCGATTTTTACGAGGAGATTAGCCGCCTCTTCCTCGTCGATGTAGAGGTCGCTGTTGCGCGTGACGCGGAATGCATGCGCCGCAGTGAGGACGTAGCCGGGAAACAGTTCGCCGGCGCACAACTTGATGATCTCGCTGAGAAAAATCATCCGCTGCGGGCCGCGCCGGCCGGGCGCAATGGTCACGATCCGCGGCAAAATCCGAGGGACGGGCAGGATGGCGATCAACTGTTCGACGACGGCGGTGGCGGGGTTGTCGAGCGTGACGACCACGTTGAGCTCCTTGTTGCCCAACTGCGGAAAGGGGTGCGATTGATCGAGCGCCAGCGGCGTGAGCACCGGGTATACTTGCTCCCGAAAATAAGCGCGCACCCACGCGGTCTCGCGGGCGGTGAGTTCGGGGCCCTGCTTGAAATGGATGCCCTCGGCGGCGAGCGCCGGCGCGAGTTGTTCACGCCAACACCGAAATTGTTCTTCGATCAGCGCATCGACGACGGGCCGGATGCGTTTCAACTGCTCGGCCGGGTTGAGGCCGTCGGGACCGGGCTCGGTGACACCGTCGTCGCGCTGCTGCATGAGCCCGGCGACACGAATTTGGAAGAACTCGTCGAGATTGCTGCCGGTGATGGCGAGATAGCGCACGCGCTCGATCAGCGGGTGCCGATCGCTCTGGGCCTGCTCCAGCACCCGGCGGTTGAACGCCAGCCAGCTGAGTTCCCGATTGAAGTAGCGGGGGGCGGGTGCGGCCGCGGAAATTTTGGACGAGCGGGAGGCCATGCGTGGATGGCCAAGAGACTAGCCGGCCGAAGCGGGGTCACGAACTTTTTCCCCGGGTGTTACGAGATTGTAACACCGCATTCGGACTGCGCGCGGACACCTCAGGCCACGTAGGCGACCTCGTGGGTGAGTTCGCTTTCGGCAAACGTCCGCTGGACGATCCGGCGCAGGCGTGGAATCGAGAGGCGCACGCGCAATTGGCGCCGCAACGTGCGCCGATTGGACGGGTGGTCGTGAAATTCGGCCACCTCCCACGCGAAATCTTCGGGGCGGGTCAGGCGTCCGATGTTGCGGGCAAACTCAAGGTCGTCGGCGAAATAGTCGCCGGGCATCAGCTGCAGCAGTCGGCGGAGCGCGTGGGCCTCGGGCGGCAGCGCGTGTTCCACCAATGCTCGGGGAAACTCGGCCGCGGGCACACCGTTTTGCTCACAAAAGAGCTCGGTAAACGTTCTGAGTTCGGTCGGAGGCATGCGCCGAACATCACGGCGGGTGGTCTGCGCGGCGCGACCCCTCTGTGACGAACGTCGCCAAATTTGTGACGAACGACACCGTTACCCGACCACCGTCTTCACGTTCACGAACGCCCGGAGGCCCCAAGCACCGAGTTCGCGGCCGTAGCCGCTCTGCTTTGTGCCGCCAAACGGCAGCTCCGGAGAAGAGCGGACGAGGTCGTTGATAAACACCGCGCCGGCTTCGAGCCGGGGCACGAGTCGCTGGGCGCGGGC
>CALRZR010000285.1:0-9360 GCA_943372705.1 Opitutus sp. GAS368
CGGAGGTTGGCCTGCGGCGGGTGGAGTGCCGGGGCGGGCGAAACGCGGGGCGCCGGAGTAGGGCGCGGGTTGCGCGACGTGCGGATGCGGGCGCGGGAGAGCGTTGGGTGGCGCGGGAGGCCGGGGACGATCTACCGACGGACGCCACGCGTGCCACGGCGGCGGGCCCACGTGGGCGGGGCGGCCGGGAGGCGGTGGCGCGCCGGGGCGCCAGTCGCGGTGGTCGCGCCAGTAGCGTTCGCGATCAGAACGGTTGATCACCACGATGCGGCGCGCGGGCCAGTCGAGATTGTAGGCGAGCCACCAACCGCCGGAAAAGCCGGTGCCGAAGGCGAGCAGCGGCGCATCCCACGGCGGGTAGGTTGGGCGCGCGAGGTAGATGAGCTGCGGGTTGTAGTAGGGAACAAAAATGACCTCGGGCTGCGCGGGGAGAATCCGGATGTAGCCGCCCTCGGAGACGACCTGCTGTTGCGGCGTGGAAAATAGATTGCCGGCGGCGAGTGCGCGGGCGCGGAGGCGCTGGATGGCGTTCATCACATCGTCGGGCTGGGCGAGGAAGGCTTCGCCGAGCTGTTTGGTCCACGCGAGATTTTCGTCCATCCAGCGGACGGTGTCGGGGTAACGGGCGAGGGCGCGGACGGAGTCGTCCCAGGGCTCGCTATCGGCGCGGGAGGGAGCGTTGCCCATCTTGAGAAAACGCGCGGCTAGCACGATTTCCGTGGGCGAAGTGGATGCGGGCAAAATCAGCCCGATGAGGGCGTCCGGGTAGAGGGCGATCGGGCCGAGTAGATCGTCGAGTTGTTGCTCCGTGAAAAGTTCGACGACGGTCGCGGACGACGCGGAAGCGGCGGGCGTCGGCGGCGGGGTTTGCGCAACGGCCAGCGCGGGGGCGACGAGCAGGAGGCCGAGGAACTGCCGGAGTCGGGGTTTCATGGTGGGAGGGTTAGACCGGCGTCGAGCGAGGGAGTGCCGGGCTATCTTTGGGGCGGCGGTGCGCCGGCAATGCGCGACCGCCGACGTGAAAACGTGCCCGCCCGGAGGGGCGGGCGGCCGGGCTCAGATCTGCGAATAGGCCGTCGGCACGAGGAAGCGCGCGGTGTTCTTCGACGTGTTATTCTTATATTGGGGATCGTCCTTCATTTTTACCCAAACGGGGTGCGGGCCGAATTTCTTCCAATTATCGAGATGGGTGGCGAGGTCGGGTCCGCAGGTGATGTAGCGGAGGTGCGGGAGATTGGGGCCGGCGATGGCTTGGCCGAAGAACACGGGCGACATGCCGAGGTCTTTCATGACCTGGATTTCGCCGTTGTTGAACATCTCCATTTTGCTGATCGCGCGCTCCTCGCTGTGACTCTCGTAGTCGCGCATCTCAAAAATGCGGGTGGGCGTTTTGGATTTCGAAAAGGCCGGCACGACGGTGCGCGGATAGCCGGCGAAGGCGCGGAGGACCCACGTGTCGATGCGCTCGTAGGCGGGCGTGGCTTTCGGCGTGGTGAGGTAGGCGGCGCCGGCGGCCTGGACCCTCGGGTCGGTGTTGAGATCGGCGCTGACGCTGACGAACGACTCGAGGGTCGGGTGCGTGATGATCACCCACACGGAAACGGGTGCCTCGGGCGTGCCGACTTTGGGTTTCGAAGTGACGGCTTTTTTGTCGACCTCGACCTCGGTGAAGACGCCGACGGCGCCAAGGCCGCGGGCGGAGAGTGCGGGGAGGAGGGCTTTTTCGAGATAGGCGTGGAGCAGGTCGGCCGAGGCGCCGGGCTTGAGGCGGTAGGCGCGGACCTCGTAGTAGTCGCGGGCAGAGGCGGCTTGGTCGGCGGCGGAGGCCGTGGGGCCGGTCGCGAGCGCAGCAGCGGATGCGGCGGAAACGGCGAGGGAGGTTTTGAGGAAGTCTCGGCGGGATGATTTCATGAGGAGGTGGAGGAGTTGGGTTAACGACGGAAGGTCTTCACGTGGGTTACGAGGGCGGCGACATCGGCGGGTGCGACTTTCTCTTTGAAGGCCGGCATACGCTGCGCGCCCTTCTTGTCTTTCACGCCCTCGAGGATCTGGTGCGCGATCTCGGCATCGGTGAGTTTGCTCTCGGAGAGATCGCGGGCGTTGAGCTTTTTGCCGGCGGGCGTGCGGGCCTTGCCGTCGAGGCCGTGGCAGGAGGTGCAGTGCGTCGCGAAGACCTCGGCGCCGTCGGCGGCGCGGGAAAGCGGGGCACCGAGCATCGCGAGGGCGAGGGCGGCAGTGAGAAAGCGGGACACAGTCACAACGGAAAACACGCGCGAAGCGGGCGCTTTGGCAACTGTGGAACGTGGGGAGAACAGGGCGAGTGAGGCGACGGCGCATTTCGCGGAGAATTGGTTCGCGCGGGGTGCGGGGAGGCCTTTCGTTGTCGGGGCGTTTTTCGACCCCCGAAAATTTTTCATTATGTCCGCATCTCTCTCCATCGCATTCATCGGCACCGGCGTCATGGGCCGCAGCATGGCCGGCCATCTGCAGAAGGCAGGTCACACGCTGCACGTATACAACCGCACGAAAGACAAAGCGGCCGCGCTGCTCGAAGCCGGCGCGACGTGGCACGATTCGGCCGGGGCCGCGGCGGCGGCGGCCGATGTGGTGATCACGATGCTCGGTTTTCCGGTGGACGTGGAGACGAGTTACCTCGGCGCGGGTGGAATCGTGGAACGCGCGAAGCCCGGCGCGCTGCTGATCGACATGACGACGTCGAGCCCGGTGCTCGCGCGGAAGATCGCGGACGCCGCGGCGCAACGCGGCCTCGCGTCGCTGGATGCGCCGGTCTCGGGCGGGGATCTCGGCGCGAAGGAAGCGCGGCTCGTGATCATGGTCGGCGGCGACGCGGCGGCGTTTGCGCGGGCGAAGCCGCTCTTCGAAATCATGGGCCAGAATATCGCGCTGCTCGGTGGGGCGGGCGCGGGGCAATATTGCAAGATGGCCAACCAGATTTCCGTCGCGGTGGGCATGGTGGCGTGGGTCGAGGCGCTGGCCTACGCGAAAAAAGCCGGGCTCGATCCGGCGGCGGTGCACGCGAGCATCAGCGGCGGCGCGGCCGGAAGCTGGGCGCTCACGAATCTCGCCCCGCGGGCCCTCGCGGAGAATTTTGCTCCGGGCTTCTACGTGAAGCACATCATCAAGGATATGAAGATCGCACTCGACAGCGCGGCCGAGCTGAAGCTCGACCTGCCGGGCCTCGCCAACGCGAAGAAACTCTACGAACAAGTCGCGGCGAAAGGCTGGGAAGATTGCGGCACGCAGGCGCTGTATCGGCTGTATGTTTCACTCTGACAAGTGGCGCTAGCCAAGAGCGGAGAACTCAGAGCTGAGAGCCAAGCTCAGACCTCCGCGGTTTCCTGCTCTTATCCCTCAACTTTCAGGTCTCAACTTTCTCCCCTCCATGAAACTCACCGGAAATTTTCGCGCTCGGGTGCTCGCCCGTGAATGGGTCGTCGGCACATTTATCAACCTCGGCTCGCCGATCACGGCGGAGATGGCCGGCGACTGCGGCTTCGACTGGCTGCTGATCGACCACGAGCACGGCCCGGGCGGCGAAGACACGTTGTTGCACCAGCTGCAGGCGGTCGGCGGCACGAACGCCGTGCCGATCGTGCGGATCGCAGCCAACGAGACGCCGCGCTTCAAGCGCGCGCTCGACATGGGAGCGCACGGCATCATGGCGCCGTGGGTGAGCACGGCGGCCGAGGCGCGCGCGGCGGTCGCGGCGATGCGTTACCCGCCGCTGGGCGTGCGGGGCGTCGCGAAGATTCAGCGCTCGGCGGGCTTTGGCGGTGGCTTCGAAGACTACTACCTCAACGCGCACAAGTGGCTGCTCACCGTGACGCAAATCGAAACGCCGGAGGCGGTCGAAAATTGCGAAGCGATCGCCGCGGTCGACGGTGTGGACGTGCTCTTCGTCGGCCCGACCGATCTGAGTTACAACATGGGCATTCGCGACCAACTCGATCACCCGCAGTTCATCGCGGCGCTGGAGAAAGTGAGCGGTGCCGCGAAGGCTCACGGCAAGGCCGCGGGCATTTTGGTGCACAACCCGGCGCTCGTCGCGAAATGTCGCGAGCTCGGCTACACGTTTGTCGCGCTCGGCAGCGACGGCGGCAGCGTGCGCGCGGGGTTGATGTCGATTTTGAACACGTTGCGCGGGAAGTAAGCGTCTGAGGTAGGAGCCTGCTTGCAGGCGATGGCTGACGTGAACCTACCTCCACACCTTGAATCGCCTGCACGCAGGCTCCTACCTAAGATTCTTTTATGAAAATCACCGACATGCACATCACGCCGATCGCGCTCGGCGATCCGCCGCTTCTCAACGCCGCCGGGCTGCATGCGCCCTATTGTCTGCGCACGGTGGTGGAGCTCGTAACCGATAACGGACTCACAGGGCTCGCGGAGGTGCCGGGCAGCGTGGCGGTCGATGCGGCGCTGGCGGCGGTGCGCGATGTGGTGATCGGAGCCGATCCCCGGAATTGGCACGCACTGCGCGCGAAACTTGCGGAGCGCTGCTCGCCGGAAACCTCGGTGTCTCGCGGTGACAAGCCGTGGGACGGGCGCACGCGCGTGCAGGTTTACAGCGCGCTCGATGTCGCGTGTCTCGATATCCAGGGCAAGGCCTACGGTGTGCCGGTGGCGAATCTCCTCGGCGGCGTGGTGCGCGAGCGCGTGCCGTATTCGGCCTACTTGTTCTACAAATACGAAGGAGCGGGCGGCGAACTGGCGTTCGGCACCGATCCGAACGCGACCGGTTGGGATGCAGCGCGGCAGGCGGCGGCGCTCGATCCCGAGGGCATCGTCGCGCAGGCGCGGGCGATGGTGAAGGAGTTCGGTTTCGAATCGATCAAGCTGAAGGGCGGCGTGTTTGAGCCGGCGCAGGAGGTCGCGGCGATGAAGGCGTTGCACGCGGCGTTTGGCCCGGGCGTGCCGCTGCGGCTCGATCCGAACGCGCTGTGGACAGTCGAGACTTCGATCCAATACGGCCGCGAGATGGAGGGGATTCTCGAATACCTCGAAGATCCGTGTCGCACGCAGGAAGGCATGGCGGCGGTGCGGCGGGCGCTGAAAACGCCGCTCGCGACGAACATGTGCACGACGTCGTTTGACGACTTGCCGGGCAGTGCGAAGCACGCGTCGGAAGATATTATTTTGACGGATCACCACTACTGGGGCGGGCTGCGCGCTTCGATGGAATTGGCGGCGCATTGCCGGACTTTCAGCCGCGGGGTCTCGATGCACTCGAACAACCACGGCGGCATCTCGCTCGCTGCGATGACGCATCTCGGAGCGGCGATGCCAAATCTGAGCTACGCGCTCGACACGCACTACCCGTGGCAATGGGAAGACATCATCGTCGGTGGGCGTATGAAGATCGAAGGGGGCTGCGTGACGTTGCCGACGGGCGCGGGCCTCGGCGTCGAGTTGGATCGAGTCGCGCTCGCGAAGGCGGCGGAGAACTACCGGCGCTGCGGATTTACCGAGCGGAACGACGAGCCGGAGATGCAAAAGAAAGTGCCGGGCTGGAAATTTAAGGCGACGCGCTGGTGAGACGCCAGCGCCCACGCCCGCCGCGGCGGACGGTCTGACCGGACGAGGCTCGAAACGGTGGAGCGGCGCGGCACGCTCGCGCCATGAGCCGATTGATCGCTTGGTTGTTTTTCGTCGCGGGGGCCGCAGTGGCGTTCGGGGCGCAGGTGCCCGGGGCGCAAAAACTCGCGCCCAATCTGGAGAGCAACATCGAGCGGCCGTTGCGCTATCGGCCCGATGGCGCGGACTTCGTGATCGAGAACGGCGCGGAGTTTTTCAACCGGTCGCTCTACGGCGGGAACACGGCGTTCCGCGTCGATGGCGGCGACAAGCCCGAGTTCGTATTGTATCTGCCGGGGCGCGGCGGAAATTTGCGGTTGGGAATTTGCAGCGCGGCGGGCGAGGCGAAGTGGCTGCACGATGCGGCAAAAATCGAGACGCGTTACCGGCCGGGGCAGTTGCGCTACGAGCTTCGCGATCCGTTGCTTGGAGCGGAGGGCGTGCTGCGCATCGAGGCGCTCGCGTATCATGAAACCGAGGGGCTGATCGTGCGCGCGACCGGCGAGGGCGTCGCGGCGGGCGTCGAGTTGATCTGGGCGTATGGTGGGGTGAATGGCCAGCGTGGCGCCCGCGATGGCGACATCGGCACGGAGCGCGTGCCGATCAGCGAATGGTTTCAGCTCAAGCCGGAGTTTTGTCGGGAAAATGTGATTACGCTCGGGACCGAGCGATTTACGCTCGGCGCCAAGGCGGCGATGATCGTCGGGCTCATGCCGGCGGGGGCGACGCTGCGGATTGCCGACGCGGCGCAGTGGCATGACGCGGGGGCGCTGCTGACTTCGACCGCTCCGGCGACGCCGACGCAGCCGGTGGTGGTGGGGCGGGTCGCGCTGGTGAACGGGCAGGCCCGGCTGATCTCGTTGCAGCGCGTGACGTCCACGGCGGTGGCGAATGAGGATCTCGGCACCTATCAAGCGGTGACGGCGCCGCAGGCGGGGACGAAGCGGGAGGCCCCGAAAATCGTGTTGCCGGCGGCGTATGCGGCCGAGGAGTTGCCGCGGCGGTTTGCGGAGACGGAAAAATATTTCGCCGCGTTGCGCTCGCGCGTGAGCGTCGAAACGCCGGATGCGTTTCTCAACGCGGCGGTCGGCGCGCTGAATGTGGCGGCGGACGCGGTGTGGGATGGGCCGCAGGAAGCTATCATGCATGGAGCCATCGCGTGGCGCACCAAACTGCTGGGATGGCGCGGGCCGTATTCGCTCGATGCGCTCGGGTGGCACGACCGCGCGCGGAAGAATTTCGAGTATTGGGCGGGCCGGCAAAACACGTCCGCGATTCCGGACAAGATTCCTCCGCCCGAGGAGAAGACGAACCTTGCGCGCAATGAGGTGGGGTTGCACTCAAACGGCGACCTGTCGAATTCGCACTACGACATGAACCTCGTGTTCATCGACGCGCTGTTCCGTCACCTGCGTTGGACGGGCGATCTGGAGTTCGCGAAAAAGATGTGGCCGACGATTGAACGGCATCTCGCGTGGGAGCGGCGGTTGTTTCGGCGCGAGTTCGCGGTGGGCGCGGAGAAGCTGCCGCTCTACGAAGCCTACGCGGCGATCTGGGCGAGTGACGATTTGCAGTATCATGGCGGTGGCACAGCGCACGCGTCGGCGTATAATTATTTCCACCACCGCGAGGCGGCGCGGCTGGCGAAGTTGATCGGGCGCGGCGAGGTGGCGGCTTACTACGAACGCGAGGCGGAGCTGATCGCACGTGGGATGCGCGAGCTGTTGTGGGTGAAGGACGCGGACGGCGAATGGTTTGCGGAATACAAGGATCTGCTCGGCTTGCAGCGCGTGCACCCGAGTGCGGCGGTGTGGAGTTTTTATCACACGATGGATTCCGAGGTGCCGACGCCGGCGGAGGCGTGGTCGATGACGCGGCAGATCGAGACGCAGATTCCGCGGATTCCGGTGCGCGGGCCGGGCGTGCCGGTGGGGCTGCACACGGTGGCGTCGAGTAACTGGATGCCTTATACGTGGTCCATCAACAACGTGGTCATGGCAGAGGCCGTGCACACGGCGTTGGGTTTTTGGCAGGCGGGCCGCGCGGACGAAGCGTGGCGCATCGCGAAGGGCTCGCTGGTCGCGGCGATGTTTATGGGGATTACGCCGGGGAACGTGGGTTCGATGAGCTATCTCGATGTGTATCGGCGCGAGTCGCAGCGGGATTTCGCGGATGGCTCGGGCGTGTTGTCGCGGGCACTGATCGAGGGATTGTTTGGCGTGCGACCGAATGCGCTGGCGGGCGAGATGGTGGTCGCGCCGGGCTGGCCGGCGGAGTGGGCCCACGCGGCGCTTCGTCATCCGGATGTGGCGCTGGAATTTTCGCGGAAAGGAAACGTAGACCGGTATGGAATCGCGCAACGTTTCGCCAAACCGCAGCCGGTGCGCCTTCGGGTGGCGGCGCGTGGCGCTAGCGTGCAGGCGACAGTGAACGGCCGGGCGGTCGCGGCGGAACGGCGACTCGGTGCGGACGGCGCGGTGAGTTTCGAAATCAGGGCGACTGCGACCAAAGATGCGGCGGTGGTGTTGGAATGGGCGGGGGAGGTGGCGGCACCCGTGCGTAGTATAGACGCGAGTGGTTTCTACCGACGCGTCGTCGCGGGGCAGACGGCCGATCCGCGCTGGTATTGGGCGACCGTCGATCTCGCGCCGCACTTCAACGACCGCGTCACGCAGATTTTCAAAAACGAGTATCGCTCGCCGCGTTCGCCGTTTGTCTCGTTGGCGATGCCGAAGCAGGGCATCGGCGCGTGGGCGGGGCACGTGAATGAGACGGCGGAGATCGATGACGCGGGTTTGCGCGCGGCGGCGGCCAAGGGTGGCGGTAAAATTACCCTGCCGGGTGGCGTGGTGTTTGCGACGCCGAGCGCGGCGGAGGCGAAGAACGTGATTTTCGTTTCGCAGTGGGACAACTACCCGCGGGAGTCGACGGTGCCGCTCACGGGGCGGGCGAGTCGCGTGAGTTTGCTGATGGCGGGATCGACGAATCACATGCAGAGCCGCTTCGACAATGGCGAGGTGGTGGTGACTTACGCGGATGGTTCGACGGAGCGGTTGGCGCTGGAGAATCCGACGACGTGGTGGCCGATCGAGCAGGACTACTTCATTGACGATTTTCAGTTTCGCGTGGAGGCGCCGCTGCCGGTGCGCGTGGATTTGAAGACGGGCGCGGTGCGCGTGCTCGAGGCGACGACGTTCAAGGGCAGGGGAGGGAAGGTGCCCGGTGGCGCGGCGACGGTGCTGGAGCTGCCGCTGAATCGAGACAAGGAGTTGAAATCGCTCACGGTGCGGGCACTCGCAAACGAGGTCGTGATCGGACTCATGGCGGCAACGTTGGCGCGGTAGGCGGGCGCAAAATAATATCTCGAATCGCCTGCAAGCAGGCTCCTACCTTCCCGGCATGACCCCTTCTCTTCCTCGTTTCGCAGGCAAACACGCGCTCGTGACCGGTGGCGGCTCGGGCATTGGACGTGCGATCGCGGTGCGGTTGGCGGCCGAGGGCGCGCAGGTCGCGGTGCTCGAGCGCAGCGCGGAGGCGGGGGAGGGGACGGTCGCGGAACTTGTGGCGGCGGCCCGTTCGGCAGGCTCAGGGCAGGGCGGGTCGGCTCGGGTGATCGCGGCGGATGTTTCGAATACGGAGGCAATGGCGGCGGCGTTCGCATCGCTCGAGCGGCTCGATGTGCTCGTGAATAACGCGGGTATCGCGCACGTGGGCGATGTCGTGACGACGACGGCGGCGGACCTCGACCGGATTTACGCGGTGAAT
>CALRZR010000286.1:0-9292 GCA_943372705.1 Opitutus sp. GAS368
AGAGCCGTTGGAGCCGTGCACACATCGGAAAACGCTAGGGCAGCATCTTCACAAAATTCTCCAGATAGGCGCGCCGGAGCCGTTCGATCTCGGCACGGTTTTTCGGAACGACCGGCTCGACTGCATCGGGAGCCGTCACCGATACGGCACCCTCGCGGATCTCCTTGAGGCGGCTGAAGCGCGTGAGCGTCAATGTCTGGAGCCGCTCTTCCCGCACCGTTTCGAGCACAAAATCAGGCCCTAGGTCGTCCCCTTCGCGCAGCGTTTTCTTGCCGGTCTCGGGATCGATATTGAAGCGTTGAAAAACGTAGATGTCCGAAAACGCACGATTCCGCATGAGGAAAATCAGCGCGAATCGCCGGGCTCCTTTCGCCTGCAAGACCGGCGTCGCCGAAATTTTGTGCGCGATCCAAAAGACCGTGTCGTTGTCGATCACCAGGTAGTCCTGGCGGTCCTGCGCCGCGATAAACTGGCGGCGCCACGCAATCTCTTTGCCCGGCAGGTATTCTTGCGAATACGCGTGGGCCGCCATCGACGGCACACTGCGCGACAACAACCCGGCAGCCGCCACCAAGATGAGACCGCGCACCACGGCGGGATTGGTGAACTGCGGCAAGACCGCCAGCACGGCCACGACCATGCCCAGCTGCGTTGGCAAACTGAGGCGGCGGATGATGATGTCGTCGAACTGCCCGAAAAAGTAACCCATCAGCAACAGGAACTGCAGAACGAAGCCGAGCGCAAAGAACGTCGTAGCCACCACGACCGGCGGCTCCGCCGCCAGCGCGCGCAGC
This sequence comes from Opitutus sp. GAS368, assembly GCA_943372705.1. Classification (GTDB taxonomy): domain Bacteria; phylum Verrucomicrobiota; class Verrucomicrobiia; order Opitutales; family Opitutaceae; genus GAS368. The sequence goes on from CALRZR010000286.1 coordinate 795, forward strand.
CGTTTGACCACGAGCAACAGGAAGAACGGCACCGCCACAAAACCAAACGCCGAGAGCACCAGCGAGTTGGGTTGTTCGGCCGCTTTGCCGAAGAAATAGTTTAGCGCATGGGAAAGATTGTCCGGGATATAACTCAGGGCAAACGGTGTCGTCGCCCCCGGCTTGCTGCCAAGTTCCCATGCCGATGAACGCAGATCAAATATCCGATGCTGCAAGGGGTAATGGATCATCAACAACGGCGCGAACAGGACCGGCCATGAAAAAATCGCGCGTCCTTCGCGCAGCCAAATCCACCCGACCATGAGCGCAACCGGCAGCAACCAAATGACCGATTCGTAGCGAACTTGGGCCAGCAACAATGCGCTGTAGCAAAAGGCGGTCAAAGCGGGGGCGTCTCGCTTCGCCACCCAACGGGCGCCCAACTGCATCGTCGTAACGATCATCACGAGATTCAGCAGTTCAAAGCCACCCCCGGTCGCGTTGTGCGCCAAGAGCGGCAGACCGGAAAAGAGGATCACCCCAAGCCGCCCCGCCCAAGGGCCGGCTAACGCGCGACCCACCGCATTGATCAAACCAAGAAGCACGAAAGTGAGCACGCTGTTCAGGATGAAGGCGTTGGCCGGGCGATACCCCGTCAGATCGTGCAACAAAGAAACCAGGAACGAAAAAAACAGCGGTCGCTTGTCCATCATCCCGTCGAGAATGACGAACGCTCCCTGAATATCGCTCCCCCGTAGCGGCGTGAGCACCGTCTTGTCGAGGTGCATGCTCATCGATGTGCCGAGGAGCATGATCTCGTCCATGATGATCTTGAAACCATAGGCTTCGTGGACGAGCAGCACTGTTCCCCCAAATGCGATGATACCCATCGAAACCCAATCAACCGACCTGATTCGCCAGACCAAAATCTCGTCTCGAAATGACTGCCATACCGCCTGCAGGAACAGCACGAACGCAACCAGGACGAACCAGAAGCCGGCCTTCGAAACGAACACGATGGCGGCATAGTCGGGAATCGCGACAAACCCGAGAACCACCGCCAAAATCGCCGCGAGCAGAAACAGCCACAACCGCCGGTCGCTAAGAATGGAGGCCAAAGAAAGACGGTTCATGAAAAAAGAGAACTGTGTGGGGTCTGGGGAGAAATAGAAAGCCCGTTACGGAGTGCGCCCGGATGGAGGTGATTCGGTCTCGCGAAATTCAGCCTTGGCAATGTCTGGCCATGCCACCGGGAGAAGCCAGGCACAAAAAAGCCGCCTGAAAAACAGGCGGCTTGAAAGTTACAAAACCAACTCGCGATTAGGGCGAGTAGGTGATCGTGCGGGCGCCGGCGATACCAGCAACCGTGATCGTGACGGCCTGCGCGTAGGTCGTGGGATAGGACTCGCTCGCGACGAGGTTCAGGGCCTTCACGTAGTTGGTAGCACCGACGAGGTTGCTAACCGACACGGACGACACACCGTTCTCGAGGAAGTATTGGTCAGCCGCGGCAGCAAGCTGGCGGGCGTTGTTGAGGACGGCCTTGTCCTGGGAGGACTGGCGGACCTTTTGGAAGGCCGGAATAGCCATCGCGGCCAAGAGGCCGATGATGACGACGACGATCATGATTTCGACGAGGGTGAAACCCTTGGATGAGTTATTTTTCATGTGCGTAACAAACTATCGATGTATGGATGATATACGCTCAAATGCGAGCAGTGGAAATACTCAACCCGAGGGGCTGCGATCACTCAAGGTCAAAATCCTGTAAAGCCGGTCAGCGCACTGCGTGGAAACTCGTATCGTATTTACACCCACGACAATCCCGGCGTGCAAACGCCGCACTATGCTTTCTTGGTCGGTTTCTTCCGCGGCGCAGCGACCTTCTTCGGAGCTGCCTTCGGCTTGGCCACTGCGAGCAGCTTGGGAACCGATACTTCGGTCGCGTCCTTCCAGAGATTTTCCAGGCCGTATTGCTCCCGCCGTTCCGCCGAGAACAGATGGATCATCAGGTCAAACGCATCGATCACCGTCCATCCGCTCTCCTGGGCGGTTTCGATACCCACAATCTTGGTCTTCGTGGCATCGATTACCTTCTCCAATTCGACGCGCAACGCCCGCAAGTGCGGGTCCGAGGTCGCCGTGGCAATGACCAGAAAATCGGTGATCGACGATTGTGCGCTCACATCCAGCACCCGCAGATCCCCCGCCTTTTTGTCGTCGAGTGCGCGGCAGCACAGTTTAACCAATTCCAGCGTAACCTGTTTCTTCGATTTCATGCAGTGGTCCGATACAATCCCATTTCCTTGATATAAACAATGGCCTTGTGCGGGACAAAATAGTCCAACGACAGGCCGCGCCGGGTGCGCTCACGCAACTCGGTCGAATTGATGGCCAGCAAATGCCCGTCGCACCGATGGAGACGGAGCCCCGGGATCTCGGGATGCGCCCGGACCGGAAAGCCCGGCCGTTCCAAGAAAATGAACTCCACCAATCCCACCAGTTCCGAAATATTCTTCCACAGGTGCAATTTGGGCAACTGGTCGCCGCCGATCACCCAGTAGAGTTCATCATGCGGATAAAGCGCGCGGAAATAACGGGCCGAGTCGATCGTGTAGCTCACCCCGCCACGCTGCAGTTCGACGTCGGATATTTCGAAACGTCGATCCCACTCCACCGCGGCGCGCAGCATCGCGAGCCGATCCTCCGACGAGGATTGCACATCGTTGGGTTTGAGCGGGGCTTGCGCCGCCGGAACCAAGATGAGGCGGTCGAGCTTGTGTTGCTCGTAAGCGTCCTGCGCGGCCATCAGGTGGCCAAAATGAACGGGATCGAAACTCCCGCCGAGAAATCCAATTTTCACCGGCGCGCACCGTGGTCACGCCTTTCGGCACGGGCAAGGCTCAATTGCGCCCGTCCGACCGTTTCCGTCCACTCGTCGTTCCGCCGACCAAAAGTGGTTTGGCTCGCATTTGCTTTCGACGGTTACCAACGTCCCTCCGGTGCTGCCCGGGTGGTGGAATGGTAGACACTAGGGACTTAAAATCCCTTGTTCGTAAGAGCGTGCGGGTTCGAGTCCCGCCCCGGGCACCAACTTACGCGGAACAGAACGGCTGAAACGTCCCGTCTCCACGGCCGCCACCCAGCCATTCCGCCCTTGCCGTTTTCAGGGATTTGGCGGCGGAGGCGGGCAAAGCCGCTCTCCCGGCTAACTTCGAGAATCAACGAGGGACCACGCCTCCCGCGCGATCCGATCCTTCAACCGATTTTTCTGTTCGCACCTTCCCCGGTGAAGCCGAACAGTTCCCCGCGGACGGGCGAATTTTCGCTCGCACATTTTCTTTCGCCAAACTCCGCTGCCCCGCACCAATCGGTTACTTCATGACCGCCCTATCCTCGCCTTCACCGTCGCCCATGGCCTTGTCGCTCCCCTGCAAAGCCGACGCGGTCGACGATTTCATCGGCGAGCCCACGCCGCGCGTGCTCGAGGTGCTCGCGCGCACGCCGGGCCCGTTCCTGGTGCTGGGCGCCGGAGGCAAGATCGGCCTCCACCTCGCCATCATGATCCGCCGGGGCCTCGCGCACCTCGGCCGCACCGACCGGGTCATTGCCGTTTCGCGCTTCAGCACGCTCCGCGACCGCGCCGAGTTCGACTCGCGCGGCATCGAATCGCTGGCCTGCGACCTCGCCAACCCGGCCGAGCTCGCCGCGCTCCCCGATGCACCCACCGTGTTTTTTCTCGCCGGGGTCAAATTCGGCACTGCCTCCGCCCCCGGTCTCCTCCACGCCCTCAATGTCGAGATGCCGCAGCGCGTCGCCACCCGTTTCAAACACTCACGGATCATCGCATTTTCCTCGGGTTGTATCTACCCGTTCGTCGCACCCGAATCGCGCGGCGCCACCGAGCAAACTTCCCCGGCGCCCGTCGGAGACTACGCCGCCTCTTGCCTCGCCCGTGAAGAAGCCTTCGCCGCCGCCGCGATCCAGCATGGCAATCCCGTTGCCCTGATCCGCCTGAACTATTCCGTCGAGTTCCGCTACGGCCTCCTCGTTGACATCGCCCAACGCGTGCTCTCCCGCGAGCCCCTCGATGTCACCATGGGCTACGTCAACGTCATCTGGCAGACCGATGCCGTCGCGCATACGATTCAATCGCTAGAACTCGCCGGTTCCCCGGCCGTTCCTGTCAATATCACCGGCCCCGATACGCTCTCGGTCCGCGATCTCGCCCATCGTTTTGGCGCCATCGCCGAGGTCCCCGTCGTGCTGACGGGCACCGAAGCCCCGACGGCCTGGCTCAACAACGCCGCCCACTCGCACCGCCTTTTCGGTGCGCCCCTCACCACCGTTGATACCATGATGCATTGGATCGTCGCGTGGTTGCGCTCCGGCGGCGAGACGTGGGGCAAACCCACCGGCTTCGAACGCCGCGACGGCCGTTACTGAGTTCGCCTTCCGCTCACCCTTTTTCCTCCGCTCAACGTCTCTCGCCGTGGCCATTCTCGCCCTTCGCCCCCACCTGCGCGCCGGCCAGGTCATCCCCGCGCTGCCGCTCGCCTTGCAGCGCAATCGTCGCTGGGACGAGCCCCACCAACGCGCACTCGTCCGCTACTATCTCGACTCCGGCGTCGGCGGGCTCGCCGTCGGCGTGCACTCGACGCAGTTCGCGATTCGCGATCCGAAAATAGCCCTCTACGCCCCCGTCCTCCGCCTCGCCGCTGAGACCGCCTCCGCGTGGCTCGCGCCCAAACCCCGCCCGCTCGTCCTCATCGCCGGCCTCTGCGGCCGAACGCCGCAAGCCGTCGCCGAAGCCCGCATCGCTCGCGATCTCGGCTACCACGCCGGCCTCCTCAGTCTCGGCGCGTGGACCGCCCCCGCCGACACCGAGGCCAAAATCCTCGCCCACTGCCGCGCCGTCGCCCGCGAGATTCCGCTCATCGGTTTTTATCTGCAACCCGCCGTCGGCGGCCGCGTGTTCAGTTACAAATTTTGGCGCGCCTTCGCCGAGATTCCCGATCTCGTCGCCATCAAGATCGCCCCGTTCAACCGCTACCGCACCCTCGACGTCATCCGCGCCGTCCTCGAAGCCGGCCGCGACGATGTCGCACTCTATACCGGCAACGACGACAACATCCTCGCCGATCTCCTCACGCCGTTCACCTTCGCCGGTCGCACGCGCCACATCGACGGAGGTCTCCTCGGGCAATGGGGCGTCTGGACCCACGCCGCCGTCCGCCTCTTCGCCGACGTGAAACGCGCCCGTTCCCGTCCTCGCCTCGATGCCACGTGGCTCGACCGCAACGCCGCGCTCACCGACATGAACGCCGCCATTTTCGACTTCGCGCACAACTTCGCCGGCTGCCTGCCCGGCATCCACGAAGTCCTCCGCCGCCAGGGCCTCCTCGCCACCACCGCCTGCCTCGATCCCCACGAGAAACTCTCCCCCGGCCAAGCCGCCGAGATCACCCGCGTCGCCCGCGCCTACCCGTGGCTCGTCGACGACGACTTTGTGGCAGTCAACGTCCACCGTTGGCTCGCTTGAGCCGCCGCCCGTCCGACTTCCCTCTTCCGGCTTCGCCACGGTCTCGTCCCTCCGACTCACCGCTCCTTCTTCTCCGCCTCTCGTCCTCATGCCCCCCAGCGGCCTCTTCGATTTTCAAGTCAACGGCTTTGGCGGCGTCGATTTCCAACGCGACGATCTCACCGTCGCGCAATTCGACCACGCCATCGCCACCCTTCGCCACCACGGCACCAGCGGCATTTTTGTTACCTTGATCACCGACGAGCTCGACGCGCTCGCCCGCCGTTTCGCCGCGTTTGAAAAACTCTGCGCCGCCTCCCCCGCGTCCGCCACCGCCGTCCTCGGCTATCACCTCGAAGGCCCCTGGCTCTGCCCCACTCCCGGCTACCGCGGCGCCCATCCGGCCGCGCCGATGCACGCGCCGTCCCTCGCAGAATTCGATCGTCTCCAATCCGCCGCCAACGGTCGCATCCGCCTCGTCACGCTCGCCCCCGAATGGCCGGGCAGCCCCGAGTTCATCGCCGCGCTCACTCGCAATGGCGTCCATGTTTCCCTTGGACACACCGACGCCACCGACGCGCAGATCGACGCCGCCGTCCGCGCCGGAGCCCGCTTCGTCACCCATCTCGGCAACGGCTGTCCGCTCCAGCTCCACCGCCACGATAACATCGTGCAACGCCTCCTTGCGCGCGACGACCTCACCGCGTGCTTCATTCCCGACGGCGTCCACCTCCCTCCCTTCGTCCTCCGCAATCTCGTCCGCGCCAAACCCGCCGGCCGCATTCTTTTCACCACCGACGCCATGGCCGGCGCCGGCGCCCCCACCGGGCGCTACACCATCGGCCCTCACGAGATCGACGTCGGCGCCGACCGCATCGCGCGCCAACCCGGCGGCCAAGGTTTCGCCGGCTCCACGCTCACGCCCGACGAGGGCGTCCGCAACCTCACCACGTTCCTCGGCCTCTCGCCCGAATCCGCCCACGCCCTCTGGTCCACCGCCCCCGCCGCCGCCTTCGGCCTCACCCTGCCACCTCTCTAATTCCGACAACTTGGTCCTTGGACCTTGAACCTTGGTCCTTTTCCCATTCTCCCATGCCCGCCCTCACCGCTCCCCACTACCTGACCTCCGGCCGCCTCGCCGTCGAAGTCCACGCTGACCGTCCCGCGCTCGGCCGCGCCGCCGCCCGCGCCGTCGCCGCCCACCTCCACGGCGTCATCGCCCGCGAAGGCGAGGCCCGCGTCATCTTCGCCTGCGCCCCGTCACAGGATCAGTTTCTCGCCGCGCTCGTCGACCCCGCCCAATGCGGCATCGCCCTCGATTGGTCGCGCATTACCGCCTTTCATATGGACGATTACGTCGGCCTCACCGCCGCGCACCCGCAGAGTTTTCGTCACTACCTTCAACAACATCTGCTGCGCCACGTCAGCGTCGGCCGCTTCCATCCCTTGCCCGCCGAGGAGCCGGATGCCGCCGCCGTCGCCGCGCGCTACTCCGCCCTGCTGCGCGAGAAACCCATCGATCTCATTTGTATGGGCATCGGCGAAAACGGCCACATCGCCTTCAACGATCCGCCCGTCGCTGATTTCGAAGACCCCGCCCTCGTGAAGGTCGTCGAGCTCGACCTCACGTGCCGCCAGCAGCAGGTCAACGATGGCTGCTTCCCCACCCTCGCCGACGTCCCGTTGCATGCGTTCACGCTCACCGTTTCCGTTTTCCGCCAGGCCAAACGCCTTAGCATCCACGTCCCCGGTCCGCGCAAAGCCGACGCCGTCCGCGCCACCGTGCAGGGCCCGATCACCACCGCGTGCCCCGCCTCCATTCTCCGGCTCCACGCCGACGCCACGCTCTACGTCGACACCGCCGCCGCCTCTCTTCTCGCCTAATTTCCCCGTCGCCCGCTCTCTCAGCCTCTCTTTCTCGCCGTCTTCCCATGCGCTCCCACCTCGCCGCCCTCCTCGCCCTCTTCACCGCCGTCACCTTGTGCGCCGCCGAAAAGCCCCCGCTCCGCCTCGGTCTCATCGGACTGGATACTTCGCACGTCATCGCGTTCACCAAAACCTACAACGATCCCACCGCGCCCAACCATGTCCCCGGCGGCAAAGTCGTCGCCGCGTTCAAAGGCGGCAGTCCCGACATCGAGTCCAGCGCTTCCCGCATCGAAGGCTACACCAAGGACCTCGTCGAGAAATACGGCGTCAAACTCTACAACACCATCGAGGAACTCTCCCAGAACGTCGACGCGATCCTCATCGAGAGCGTCGATGGCCGCCCGCACCTCGATCAATTCCGCAAGACCCTCGCCGCGAAGAAACCCGTCTACATCGACAAACCCCTCGCCGGCTCCCTGAAAGACGCCGTTGAGATCGTCCGCCTCTCCCGCGAGCACAAGGTCCCGATCTTCAGCTCCTCCTCGCTCCGCTATCCCCCGGAGTCCTTCGCCTCGCGCTTCGCCAAGATCGGCGACATCACCTCCGCCTACTCCATCGGCCCCGCCGAGTTCGAGCCGCATCATCCCGATTTCTTCTGGTATGGCATCCACTGCGTCGAAGCCCTCTTCACCGTCCTCGGGCCCGGTTGCGTGTCTGTCCAACGCACCCACACCGCCAATACCGACATCATCACCGGAGTTTGGTCCGACGGCCGCGTCGGCATCGCGCAGGGCAATCGCAAAACCTTCAAGGGCTACGGTGTCACCGTCGTCGGCACCAAGGGCGTCGCCACCGGCGGCGACAAACAAAACTATAACGGCCTCACCGTCGAAATCATGAAGTTCCTCCAGACCGGCATCTCGCCCGTCGCACCCGAAACCACGCTCGAACTCATCGCCTTCATGGAAGCCGCCGACGAAAGCAAACGCCGCGGTGGCGCCCCCGTCACGATCGCCGAAGTCCTCAAAAAAGCCGGCGCGAAATAAAACGTCCTGCCCCGCCCCGGGCGCCCGCCCTCAGGCGCCCCTCGTTCGCGATCAGCGAACCCCCCGCCCTCCCCGCGGCGGCG
>CALRZR010000287.1:0-9061 GCA_943372705.1 Opitutus sp. GAS368
GTTGCAGCGGCGGGTATCTCGCGGGATGGGTGGCGGGATGGCGGCGGTCGTCGCGGTGGCGGGTTGGGCGTTGGTAACGATGGCCGGAAGATCGACGCAACAGGCGTGGACGGAGGCGAACGTAGAGCAGGCGCGCGACGTTAAACTGACCTGGCGGGAGACGACCGTGGTGGATACGCCGCGGCAGGAAAAGGGGGCGACGGTAAATTCATGGATGACCGTCGCGGGTGTGCCAGCGGGGTTGGCGGTCGATATCGTCGGGGCTCAGCACGGGTGGACATGGTCCGACGGAAATACTGTGGTGAGCGATGGGCTTGGGTATCCGGTGGGTATGCGTTGGGTGCGCGAGGCGTTTCGGCTGCCGCTAGAGAAAAGCGATGCGGAAACGGTGGCCTGGGAGGCGGCGAAGCAAAAAGAGCAGGACGAGAAACGAAAGAGCGCGAGCCCACTCGGGCGGCGGCCCAAAGGCGAAGAGCCGACCGTGCTCGCGACGGCAAAGGTGGCGGCATCGGTGGGGGCAAAATTGCGGAGCACGGCGCCGAATCTGACGGTGAAAGCGCATGTGCGCGTGGTGCGGCCCGCGGAGTGGTTGGACGTGCCGCTGATCGCCGGAGCACGGTCGGCTAGTGGTGGGCGTGGGGTGCGGGTGGTCGACGTCGCGGAGCGTGAGGGGCGCGGGGCGGTGATCCAGATCGTGGACACGCGACCGCAACCTTGGGACTATTTGAGCGAGTATAATTTGGGGCGCTGGCGGCGACCGGCCTACTACGGGATTGATCGCGAGGCAGGGCGGCTGTTGACGATCAACGGTGATACTTCGTCGAGCGTGTGGGTCGGAGGCGTGGAGCTGCAGGCGCGATCGTTTGAGCTGACCGGGCCGCGCGTAATTCGGGACGGCAAGTGGACGGTGACCGATCCGCAGTGGCGGCAGCGGACGCGGCTCGTGTTGTTGCGCTGGGATGAGGTGGCGCGGGTGACGCGTGAGGCGCGGACGGAGGCGATGGTGGTCGCGAAGTGAGTGGCCAATGGGACGTGGGGGGAAGGCGCGCGGCGGAAATAAAAGGCCGGCGACGCGGTGAGGCGTCGACGGCCAGTTGCTTCAGACCTCGGTCCCGCTGGCTGAGGGCGGGGCCGAAAGGAATGCGGGCACAGGGACGTGCCCGCCCACCATGGAGAACGGACCGCGTCGTAAGCGACGCGGCTACCGGACGGCGGTTGGGGAACCGCGGGTGCGGGGATTAGGGGACTTCGTAGACTTCGATGATGGCGCGGCCGGTGGACTCGGCGGAACCTTTCACCTGGATCGTGTAGGTGCCGGGGTCGAGGAGGCTGAGCGTCGCGGCGTCGGCACTGCCGCCGGGGAGCGCGAAGGCGCCGACGTAGGTGCTGGCTTGCAGGAGCTCGGAGACGAAGTCGGCGCCGTTCCAGTCGTCGTTGGCGATGACGGCGCGGGTGTCTTTGTCGTAGACGGTGAGCTGGGGATCGCCGAGAGCGCCGGGGACGCCGAAGAGGCTGCCGATGGTCGGGCCGACGCCGCGCACGAGGAGCGTGCGCTGGCCGGTGCCTTGGAGCGCGAGACCGAGGATGAGAACATCGTCGGCGACGCCGGATTGGCCGAGGACGGAGACGTTGACGAGTTTGGAGGTGGGCGCGGTGTCGGCATCGTAGACTTCGACGAGTGTAATGCCGGCGGCGCTACCGACGCCGCTGACGCGGACGCTGTAATTTTCACCGGCGGCGGAGGCGTTGAGCGTGACGAGGGCGGCGGCATCGCGGCTGCCGGCGGGGAGCGCAAACGCGCCGACGGCGGGGAAGACCGCGGCGAGGGAGGCGTCCCAGGTGTCGTTTTCAGCGATTTTGGTGCTGCCGCGGAAGACTTCGAACTTCGGATCGGCGCTGGCGCCGGGGACACCGAGCTGAGTGAGGCCGGGGCCGATGGCGCGGACGAGGACGCGTTTGGTGCCGCTGCCGCGGATGACGAAACCAGGGGTGACTTCGCCGCCGGCTTCGAGGTTGGTGCGGACGGAGATGTTGCGCAGCGTGGACGCGGTGGGGCTGAGGGAGACGGTGGCGGGTGCGGAGGTGACGGAGCCGGAGCTGTTGGACGCGCGCACCGTGTAGAGACCGGCGTCGCCGGCGTTGGCGGTGTTGCGGAGGAGGATGGAGCCGGTTTCGCCGGAGAGGGCGACGTTGTTACGGAACCACTGATACGCGACACCGGTGCCGGTGGCGACGGTGCCGAGGGCGAAGGTATCGCCGGGGGCGACGACTTTGTTGAACGGCTGCACGGCGAAGGCGGGCGCACCGGCGTTGGCGACGGTGACGGTGCCGGCGGTGATGCGCGTGGTGCCGAGGGAATTGGTCACGTCGGCGGAGTAAGTGCCGGCGTTGCCGGCGGTGAGGCGCTCGACGATGTAGGGATTTACCGTGGCGCCGGGGATGAGCACGCCGTTGAGATACCAGCGGTAGGTGTAGGTGCCGCCGCCGGTGACGGTGACGGGGCATACGAGGCGTCCGCCGGAGACGAGGGACGTGGTCGTGGCGACAAAGCCGGGCGCGGCGGCAGGGCGCGCGGTGGCGGCGGGCACGGTGTTCACGGCGCCGGCGCCGGCGAAGGAGAAGCTGCCGGACCAACCGCCCCATGAGGCGGAGGAGACGCCGTTGCGCGTGGAGGCGGCGTAGCTGGCTTGGCCGGGGAGGATGGAGACGGTGACGGCTTTGGTTTCGCCGGCGGCGAGCACACCGGCGTGAACGGCGGCGGCGGCGACACTGGAGTCATCGGTGTAGACATCGGTGCCCCAGACGGCGCCGCGGGCGACGCCGGTGAGGAGAAACTGGAAGGACTGGCCGACGCGGCTGCGGTAGCCGGTGAGGTTGGCGGGGACGGCGATGACATCGGCGGCGAGGGCGACGGCGGTGTTGGTGCCGGTGGCGGCGGTGCCGAGCGACGCGCCGGTGCTGAGGGTGGTGACCTCGGCAGCGGTGACGGCGCGATTGTAGATGCGCACCTCGTCGAGCTGGCCCTGGAAGAGATCGAGACCGTTGTCGGAGCCGCCGATCATGAGCATGGCGTTGGCGAAGGAGTTGAGCGCGCCGGTGTTGGCCTGGGTGGCGACGGCGTTGCCGTTGAGATAGATCGTGACGGTGGAGCCGGTGTTGGTGACGGCGACGTGTTGCCAGTCCGAAGTGGTGTTGGTGGGGTGGGTCGCGTTGGAGCCGGAGAGGACGATGCGGGCGGAACCTCCAGAAATATGATACGAGGCGAACTGGCGGGCGGCGGTGGTGGCGCCGTTGATGTAAGTGCCGTAGTAGTGGCTGGACGTGCCGGGGATCTGGACGGCGACGACGCGGGGGTTCCAATTGCCGGGGCCCTGGACTTTCACGAAGTAGGAAATCGTGTAGGCGCTGACGCTGAAGGTGGAGTTGACGGGGACGCGGAGGCGGACGCCGTTGGTGGCGATCGCGGAGGCGGCGCGGCCGGTGACGGAGGTGACGGTGCCGCCGACGGGCGTGAGGTGGAAGCCGCGGCCGGAGTCGTCGTTGTAGGGGTTGGTGGGGTTATTGAAGGAGTAATAGGCGAGGAGTTCGCCGCCGGTGGTGGTGCCGCCGCCGGTGCCACCTCCGCCGGTGCCGCCACCGCCCGTGCCACCGCCACCGGTGCCGCCGCCGGGTGCGGCGGTGAAGGACGTGGAGCCGTTGAGGCGGAACTGGGTGGTGCCGTTGCCGAGGACGTCGCCGTAGTTGGAGGAGAGCTGGTTGTTGGCGATCGTGGCGCTGCGGATGCCGAGGGAGGCGATGCCGGGGCCGCCGGTGAACGAAACCGCTCCGGTGGCGGAGACGGTGCCGGTGAGAATGCCGGCGAGGGAGATGGTGCCGTCGGCCGAGACGGTGGCGATGTAGGCGCCGGAGGCGGATTCGATCGTGCCGATCACGGGCGCGGTGACGCGCGTGTTAATCGTTCCGATGTAGGTGCCGGCGAATTGGGCTTGGGCGTGGACGGTGGCGGCAGTGAGGAACGCGAGCGCGGTGAGCAGCGCGCCACGCGGGAGCAGACGGGTGAGGAGCGAGGGGAAGCGGTTGGGTTTCATGGAGTGGATCTGAAGCGGTGAAGTTGCAGCGCTAACGGACGGAGCATAGCGGGAGTCTGCGCGGAGGGGGATACGCATAGGTGCGTAGATGGACGGCGCGGGCGCGCGACGCGACGGGGGCGTCGCGTCCCCAGCAAGGGCTTGCGAAAACAGAAAACGAGGGGGCGGGGGAGGGATGCCGGGCGCTACGGCGATGACTGGGAAAGAGGGGGCGGGAATGCGGGCGCGGGGACGCGCCCGCCCACCTACGGGACTTCGTAGACCTCGACGAGGGCGGTGCCGGTGGTGTTGGCGACGCCGGTGACTTGGACGGAGTAGCCGCCCGGGGGCAGGGTCACGAGGAGGGCGGCGTCGCGCGAGGTGGCGCCGGGGAGGGCGAAGGCGCCGACACTGGCGAAGGCGGCGGTGAGCGCGGCGGAGCCGCCCCAGTTGTCGTTAGAGTCGATGCGCACGGAGCTGGAATTGAAGAGCGTGAGCTGCGGATCGACGACGGTGCCTTCGACACCGAAGGCGGCGAGGCCTGGGCCGACGGCGCGGATCAGGACCTTGGTGGGCGAGCCGCCGCCGAGGACAAAGCCGGCGGTGAGGCTGGTGCCGAGGTGTTTGCGGACGGAGACGTTGAGGAGACGCGGCGTGGTGGCGGTGAAATTGGCGGCAGGGGTGGCGTCGTAGATTTCGGCGATCACGGTGCCGGTGCCGGCGCCGGCGGCGGAAACGGCGACGGAGTTGTCGCGCGTGGTGATGCTGGCGGAGACGGCGGCGTCGCGGGAGGTGGGGCCCGTGTAGGGGAAGGCGCCGACAGCGGCGAGGGCGGCGGTGAGTTGGGTGGAGCCGCCCCAGTTGTCGTTGACGCCGGTGCTGGTGGAGCCGGCGAAGGGTTCGAGTTTCGGGTCGTCGAGGGTGCCGCCGACGCCGAGGGCGCCGAGCGACGGGCCGGCGGCGCGGATGACAAGCGGTTTACTGCCGGTGGTGGCGGTGCCGCCGACGACGTAGCCGAGGGTGAAGCTGTCGCCGGGCGCGGCGATGTCGGTGAGGACCGAGAGGTTAATCAGGCGGCCGGCGTTGCTCGCGGTCGCGACGGTCAGCGCGGCGGCGGCGCTGGTGACGTTACCGGCGGAATTGGTGACGACGACGGTGTAGGTGCCCGCACTGGCGGCGGTGACGGCGGACACGGTGTAGGTGGCGGCGGTGGCGCCAGCGATGGCAGTGTTGTCTTTGAGCCATTGATACGTGAGGCCGGTGCCGGTGGCGGCGATGCTGAACGTGGTGGAGGAGCCTTCGACAGCGGTCCGTGCGGTGGGCTGGGTGGCGATGAGGGGAGCGCCGGGGATGGGGCCGCCGGTGGACGTGAGCGTGAGAATCTCGCCACGCACGGTGGAGATGCCGCCGCCGGAGGGTTGGAGTTGCAGGAAGACGTTGGAGCCGGCGACGAGCGCGTAGGGATTCCAATCGCTGAGGGCGAAGGACGTGGGGATATCCGTCGTGGTTAGGCGGGTGGAAGGTGCATAGAGTTCCATCCCCATCAAGAGGGGGACGTAGGTGCCGGCGAGGGCGCCGGTGCCGTTGACGTTGGGGCCGGCGGGCCTGGAGGTGGTGGCGATGCGGTCGGTCTGCGTGCCGTTGCCGTTGTTCACGCTTAACGCGAGGGCGGTGACGGGGCCGTTTTGCCAGACGGGCGAGCCGTTGATCGTGAGGGCGGCGGTCTGCATCGGGATCGTGCGGATCGTGCCTTGTTGGACGGTGGGCGTGGCAGTCGACTCGTAGGTGAACGTGTAGGTGAACGTCTGCCCCACGGCGAACTGCGTCGTGAACGGATGCGACAGCAAGACGATGCGGCCGGTGGCGGTGACGGTGATGAGCGCGGCGTGGCTGCTGGCCGCGAAGAGAGACAACGTGAGGAGTGAGACGATCAAGCCGCGGAGGCCAGGGAGGGCGGGGACGGGCCGGACGAGCAAGAGGGCGGGGGGGAGTGGATTGAGGGAGTTCATGGGATGTCCTCATTGTAACCGAAATCAGGATGCAGGGAGAATACGCATGCTTGCGTAGAGCGGGTTGAGGTGGGGTAGCGGAGTGGTCGGCGTGGCGGACGGGATTGTGTGGTGCCGCGAAAAAAAAGTGCCCCGCGGGTGGGCGGGGCACCGAGAACGCGCGGCGGGGAAAGCGCGTTGGGGTCAACGCGCTCCACCTCGATCAGGGGACTTCGTAGACTTCGACGAGGGCGGTGCCGGTGGTGTTGGCGACGCCGGTGACTTCGACGCTGTAGAGGCCGGGGGGCAGCGTCACGAGGAGGGCGGCATCGCGGGAGGTGGCACCGGGGAGGGCGAAGGCGCCGACGCTGTTGAAGGCGGCGGTGAGCGCGGCGGAGCCGCCCCAGTTGTCGTTGGAGTCGATGCGCACGGAGCTGGAATTGAAGAGCGTGAGCTGCGGATCGACGACGGTGCCCTCGACACCGAAGGCGGCGAGGCCGGGGCCGACCGCGCGGATCAGAACCTTGGTCGGCGAGCCGCCGCCGAGGACGAAACCGGCGGTGAGGCTGGTGCCGAGGTGTTTGCGGACGGAGACGTTGAGCAGGCGCGGCGTGGTGGCGGTGAAATTGGCGGCGGGGGTGGCGTCGTAGATTTCGGCGATCACGGTGCCGGTGCCGGCGCCGGCGGCGGAAACGGCGACGGAGTTGTCGCGTGTAGTTATATTGGCGGATACAGCGGAGTCGCGGGAGGTGGGTCCGGTGTAGGGGAAGGCGCCGACAGCGGCGAGGGCGGCGGTGAGTGGGGCGGAGCCGCCCCAGTTGTCGTTGACGCCGGTGCTGGTGGAGCCGGCGAAGGTTTCGAGTTTCGGGTCGTCGAGGGTGCCGCCGACGCCGAGGGCGCCGAGCGACGGGCCGGCGGCGCGGATGACGAGCGGTTTACTGCCGGTGGTGGCGGTGCCGCCGACGACGTAGCCGAGGGTGAAGCTGTCGCCGGGCGCGGCGATGTCGGTGAGGACCGAGAGGTTAATCAGGCGGCCGGCGGCGGAGGCGACGGGGAGGTCGCCGCGGAGGATCATGCCGGAGGGGCCGACGAAGACGACGGCACCGTTGGCGGCGGCGAATTTGGCGCCGCCGCTGGAGCCGTTGTCGACGAAGCCGGAGCCGGCCGAATCGCCGACCAAGGTCCACGTGATGCCGTCGGTGCTCGCGTAGGCGGGGCTGCCGTAGGAGTTGGCGGTGGCGAAAAATTGGCCGCCGATGAAGCGGACGCCGTTGAGGCTTGGAAGCGGGGAGAGCGCGGTGGAGGTCCACGTGATGCCGTCGGTGCTGGTGAGGGAGCGCTGATCGCCGGTAAGTGCAACGAAGCGGCCGGCGCCGTAGTCGATCGTGAAGATTTGGGTCGAGGAGGAGAGCAGCGTGGCGGCGCGCTGCGTCCAGCCGGTGCCATCGGTGCTGGTGTAGATCTTGCCCGGAGCGCCGCCGAAACCGGTGGACGTGAGGACGAAGATATTCCCACCGTAGACGAGGCGGTTGGTATTGCCGCCGGCGCCGGGGATGCCGATGGCGGTGGACCAGGTGGCGCCGTCGGTGCTGGTGCGGACGCCGAGCGTGGTGGCGGAATTGGCGGCCACAAAACGGCCACCGCCGTAGGCTGCGGCGGTCCAACGGTCGGAGGTGGTGCCGGGCACGGCGGTCCATGTGGTGAGATTGGTGGAGTGGTAGATGCCGTTGAAACCGGCGGTGACGTAGCGGGTGCCGTTGTAAGCGAGTTCGTGAAAGTCGGCGGTGGATCCGGTGGCGAGTTGGGTCCAGGCGGAGCCGTCAGCGCTGGTGAGGACGGTGCCGCCCGAGCCCGACGCGACGAAGCGCGTGCCGTCGTGGAGCACGGCGCCGAGATCGGCGACGGTGCCGGTGGAGCGGCGCGCCCAGGTGGTGCCGTCGGTGGAGGTGGTGATGGATCCGTAATTACCGAGGACGAAAAACAGCGTGCCGGCGAAGGTGGCGCTGCTGACGCCCTCGTTGATGGGGCTGAGTTGGCGGGGCGCCGACGGGAGGGCGGAGGTGCGGGCGGTCCATGTGACGCCGTCGACGCTGGAGTAAACGAGATTGCCTCCGGCAGCGACGAAGCCGGTGGCGGAGGCGCCGACGGCGATGAACCCCGTGCTGTTAGCGGTGCCGGCGATGGGGTTGGCGGGTGTCCACGTGGTGCCGTCGGTGGAGGTGAAGGCGGCGGCGTTGAAATTGGAATCGCGGCCGACGAGGACGAATTTGCCGGAGCCGAAGGCGGCGCCTTCGATCAAAGTGTTGGTGGAGGCGGTAACGGTGGGGTTGGTCCACGTGATGCCGTCGGTGGAAGTGAGAGCGGTGTTACCGCTGCCGGAGGCGACGAAGCGGCCGGCGCCGTAGGTGACTTTGGCGGGGATGGCGATGCCGGGCGTGCCGCGAATGGTCCAGGTGCGGGCGTCGGTGCTGCTGAGAACTTTGGCGCCGCCGAAGCCGACGGCGACCCACGTGCCGCCGCCGTAAGCGATGTCGCGAAGCTGGGCGTTGACCGTGGCGGCGACGGAATCGACGATGGACCAGTTGGCGCCGTCGGGGCTCGTCATAATGAGGGCGGCGCCGGTGCGGGTGGGCGAGCCCATGCCGACGGCGACAAACTGGCCGTTGGCGAATTCGATGCCGTTGAAGACCCCCTGCCCGTTGCCCATGCGGCGGATGGTCCACGTGGCGCCGTCGGGGCTCGTGGCGACGGTGGTGTCAGCACCGACGGCGACGTAGAGGCCATTGCCGAAAGCGACGTCCTTCCATTGCACGGAGGCGGGGAGGGAGTTGGCCCAGCGCCAGTTTTGCTGGGCGTGGGTGGAGCTGACCGCTACGAGGGACAGGAGAGCACAGAGCAGCGCGACGAGGGAGCGCGCGAGGTGACGGACGAGGGTGTGGAAGTGGAGGCGCATCGGGCGTCAGCGTAGTCGAGGAGGCGGGGGCGCGGAATACGCATAGGTGCGTA
>CALRZR010000288.1:0-9058 GCA_943372705.1 Opitutus sp. GAS368
ATGCGGTCGACAAGGGCCTCTACGTTGGCACCAACACTGCCTCTGCCTACGTTTTCGACACCGCCAACCGCTTCCTCGATTTCGGCACTAACAGCCAGATCCGCCAGCGTATCGAAAAGGATGGCCGCATGGGTTTTGGCATCCTAAACGGCGACCCGTTTATTTCCTACCTGTTCAAGCAGGTGACTGCCGATGTGAACGGCAACAACGTCATTCTTAAGGTGGCGAAATCCGACAACAGCGAGATGGCCGCCTTTACCACGTATGGCTGCTTCAAACCCGGCGGCGGCAGCTGGGCGACGACTTCGGATATCCGGCTAAAAACGGACGTGCGCGATTTCACCGGGGCTTTGGAAAAACTCATGCAACTGCGCAGTGTGAATTTCCTCTACAAGGACCAGAAGAAATACGCCAAGGGTGTCCAGACAGGCTTTATCGCGCAGGAAATGGAAAAGGTGTTTCCGCAGTGGGTGACGGAGGATAGCGACGGCCTGAAGGCTATCAGCTTCTCCGGCTTCGAGTCAGTCACCGTCCAAGCCCTCCGCGAACTCCGCGCCGAAAAAGACGCCGGCTTCGCCGCTCGCGACGCCAAGATCGCCGCTCTCGAGCAACAGGTCCGCGAGCTTCAGGCCACCTCGACCAAAGCGGTCGACCGCCTCTCCGCCCTCGAGCGCCGTCTCGACCAACTCTCCACGCGCGGACTCGCCGCCAACGCCCCCCGCGAATAATCGCAACCACCCCGGGCCCACCCGCTCGCTGCGATGCACACGCGCACCACCCTCTTCCGGTCCTTGCTCGGCGCCCTGCTGGCGCTCGGTTTGGCCGCTTCGCTCCGCGCTCAATACGAGATGCGGACCGCTCCGGGCAACAACCTCTACGGCCAGGGAAAACCCGTCGCCAATCCGGATACTCCGCCGCTGATCTCCAGTCAGCCACAGTATGCCGGCCTCGGCACCACGGCCGCCGTCGCCGGTCCACTCACGGACACCGGCACGCTCCTCCAGCAATATCCCTCCGCTGCCTTCGTCGATCCCGGCACCGGCGTCGCGACCGGCCAAGGCATCGTCGCGGTGCGTGCGCGGTTTGGTAATGTTTTCGCGGGAGGCGTGCCGCGCTACTTTCTTGGCGATGTTATCGAGGCCCCGCAGACCGAGTTCGACGGTGTGACGGTCGCCGCCGCGAGTTACTGGCGCGTCGAGCCTGTCCGGCCTGGCGAGACTTTCTCCCATCCCGAAGGTCCCGCCGATGCTTCGCCGCCTGTCGCCGTCGGCACTACGCCCAGTTTTTACTACAGCCCTCACGCCGAGCGGGTCTTTGCCAAACAGAGCGGTCGCGTGAACGTCACCTGGGTGTCCCGCGTTCCAGTCGCCGTCCCCGGAGATGGACGCCAGCGCTACCGCTACAAGGAAGACACGTTCAATGTCTCCGCCGCCACGCAGAAGCCGACTCGCACCATGTATTGGACCGAGCGCAGCTTCAACGGCCCGACGATCTCCATTCCCACCGGCAGCATCGAAACCGTTAACCCCGTCTACAGCGCAAATTTCCCGGCGACCGTTGCGTCGGAATATCAACCCGTGGGCATCTCGGTCAGTGCGGATGTCTCAGCCAAACCGCCGGAAGAAAAACGCACCATTTGGTTTCAGAAAACCGCCGGCATCGGTGAACTCCGCGCCTACAACGTCGAAGGCCGCATTTTCGTCGAGTATCTCGGGCCCCTGAAGCCGGGCTCCGTTTCCAGCCACGTCTTCCTCGGAGCCGACATCGTCGAGGTCGTTCGCGCCGCGCCCGCCGTGAATGTCACTGTTAAGCTCGGTGATCAGCTCACGCCTCGCGACAGTGCCGGCCGCCTCATGCCGCTCGATAACAGTCAGGAATTCCTCGGCTCTCCCGTCCTCAATTCCTCCCCTGACGGCAAACAGTATTACGGCACCAACGTCCGCGCCGACGGCCGCCAAGTCTTCTACGCCGAGCTGGAGAACGACAACCCCGACCGCGTCGTCTTCTACTGGCTCGAGAAATCCGACGCCGCGATCAGCTTCCTCACGCCTCCCGCCACGCCCAACCTCGCGATTTATTGGCCCGTGCTGAAAAACCATTACGCTCAGGTTTGGCCGAGCGGCCCTGCGGGCTTCCACGCACACTACACGACCGTCGCCGGTGGCAGCGCTCCCGCGACCGGCGTGCAGTTTGGCGGCGGCCTCCTGCCGCAGATTATTTTCCAGGACGATCCCGCGCAGACCGAGACCAAGATCGACACCGACTCGCAGCGCATGGTCGTCTCGCTCTCCGCCGACGGCCTCAACCGCTCTCTGTTGAAATTCTCCAGTGGCAACGAGGTCTGGTATGTCCGCGTTTACACGCAGGCCGAGGCTCGCGACGGCTTCCAGGAAATCGACGGCCTCCCCGCCATCAACTCCACCGCCACGGTCGGTCAGCGCATCAACCCGCCCAGCGGCTACTCTCCGGCCGGCTACATCGCGGGCGGCACCGGCTACAACCCGGTGGCCTATCGCAATCCCTTCGCCGTCGGCGTCACCACCGCCGAGCTCGGCGCCATCATCCCCGTCAACGCGAACCCCGGAGACAATCAGCTCAAGATTTGGTGGTTCGAAAAAGTGAGTCCGCCCAGTCCCGCGTTTTCGCCCTTCTACATTCCCGCGAAGATTGGCCGCTACACCGTGTCCTACCCGGCCAATCCCGACACGATCGTCATGGCCTCCAACGCCGGCACCGGCGATCTCTCGCCCTCGGAAGTCGCGGGCAGCCTCTACATTCAAAACAATCGCGCGCTCCCCGGCTTCAATCCCAACGAAGAGCACGCGATCCTGATCGCCGGCCGCGCCTACGCTCTGCGCGACGATCTGAACAACACGTCGACGAATCCCGCCGAGTATACCTCCGAGCCCTTCGTGCTCATCAGCTACACGTCGCCCACCGACCAACGCCCCGCGATGCACGCGTTCAAGGTCCTGCGTGAACTCGATCTGCCCGGCGATGCCAACGACGTTCTCTTCAACTACCCCGTCACCGCCGGCACGATTCTGCAGGGCCCCATGCCTCTGCCGATCCTCCCGCTGCCGGTCGATGCCAACGGCGCCGTCAAAAACCTCGAGGTTCCCGGCACGCCCGACACTGCGCACCAAGGCCCGACGCTCTACACCAACTTCACGTTCAAGGATCGCAAAGGCTACGACTGGGTCTACCGCGGGCCGCATGCCAACGGCACGCCCACCCTCGGCATGCAGTTCTACTATCCGATGCGCGACGGTTTCTGGATTCCCGGCCTCGCGAGTCAGCCCGCCGCCGGCACTCCCCTGCCGTATCTGCGTCCGCTCAACTCCGGCACGCCCGTCGGCGATCCCGTCAACGGCACCTCGCTCACCGTCATCTACCGCCCGGTGTGGCCCGAGAATGCTCCCGAGCTCCGCGTCGCCGAGACGCTCACGCTCCCGAAGTTCGGCCTCCCGGCCGTCTATCCGCAGGCAAGTGCGCTCGTGCTCTATCAGCAGTCCGTCGCGCAGGGCGGCACCGCGCAAAACAGCGTCGTGCTCCATGATCCGATCCGCGAAAAAGTCTTCGCGCTCGGCGGCGCTGGCCAACTCGCCTCGCTCCCGACCTCCGTCCTCACCACGCAGTATCAGGGCAAGACGTATTTCCAGCGCCTGCCTCCGCACCTCCAGACTCGGTTCTACTTCGATCCCAACCGCGGCACCAAGGGCTCGCTCGTCCTCATCGGCACCTTCGTCAACGAGCCGGCCGGCGAAAACTACGTGAACCTCAACGTCCTCTCCGCCGCCGACAAGGCGGTGCTGGATGCACTCCCTTCCAATGCGGACGTCAACGCCGGCCTCTGGGCCAGCGCCGTCAACGCCCTCACCACCCGCGTCGAGACGTTCATCGAAGATCCGGCCAAGGTCGGCACCTACAAGTCCAACGGCTCGCCCGTCGATGTCGGCGCCACCTCGCTCGCGACGATTTCCAACTCCGACACCGCGGTCGTGAAATACGCGGTCACCGCGACCGGTGCCGGTCAGGGCTGGGTCACGATGCTCTTCGGCAACGGTAAAGCCTTCACTCCGCAGGGCGACCCTGTCGCCATGCAGATCTTCAAGGTGGCTCCGCGTCTCTACGTCGGCGATCTCAAGGTGCTTCCCTCGAACAACCCGCTCGACGAGCAGGTCACGCTCCGCCACAGCGGCGATTTCGCCGCCAAGCCCGAGGACTACGAATTCGAATGGCGCTACGCTGCGCCGCAGGACGGCGTCGCCCCCGGCGTCTACAGCTACACACTCACCTCGCGGCTCGGCACGTCGTGGCGCCAGGTGGCGAATCCCGCCGGTGCGTTGCCCACCGCCGCCGAGCTCGCTGCCGGCGCGGACGTCTCCCTCCCGCGCTCGGCGATTGTGAACAACGCCACCCACGTCGGCGGCTCCACGAAACCCGGTCTCGTGCTGCGTTCGAGCGCGGGTGTTGATTTCAGTGCCGGCGTCCCCGCCAAGATTATCCTCGGAGCCGATGTTTCCGCGCTCACCGGATTCGTGCTTTACGTCAACGGCACCGCCGCACTCGCCCATCAGGCACCCGCCGGCTTCACGAACCTCGCGGCGAGCACTGGCCTCGTCAGTGGCGGCCTGCCCAAGCAATTCACGGTCGATGGCAGTTACTTCCAGCAGGGTGTGAACCGCCTCGAGTTGGCGCTCTTCTCTACTGCCGATGTCGGGGCCTCCACGCCGGTGGATTTCCAACTCCACGCCTCCGCCGAGACCGATCTCGTCGCCGCCGTCGGCACGCCGTGGCAACAGCCCACCGGCACCTTCTCGAACATCATCACCGTTGGCGGTTCGCCCACCGCACCGCTCGGCAGCCCCCTGCTCGTGATGTCCGACAATTACTTCACGATGCGTTACCGCCCGAAGGCCTCCGCCAACAGCGTCGCCGGCACTGGCTGGTCCCGCTGGATGGCGCCCAAGCTCCTCGAGGGTTGGATCAAGCGCGTCCTCGCCGGCATCAATCCCTTCAACCAACGCATCAGCGATCTCTCCAACAACGCCGTTAACACCAACGTCAGCCTCCTCACCCAGGCCGGCAAACGCTGGGAGGGCAACGTCGCCCTCAGTCTCGGGAGCATCAATGACTTCGGCCTGATCGAAATTTACGAGACCCTCCTCAACCGCGCGAAGAACATCAGCATCGACGCCGGCTACGACTACGGCCCCGCCAACGATGCGCTCCTCCTCGCCGCCGGCTACCTCAGCGATCTCTACACGATCCTCGGCAATGAAGCCTACGCCGACGCCGCGAATCCCACGATCTCCGTCGACGACAGCACGACGGTCACCGAGGTGAACACCTCGCGCTTCTCCTTCGAGGGCCAGGTCAGCACCGTCCTCGACGAGGAACTCGCGCTCCTCCGCGGCCGCGATGATTTCCTCGCGCCCGGCATCACCGTCGCGCCCGCTTACAATCGCCTGTATTGGAATTACACGCGCGGCATCAATTCCGGCGAAGCCCTCTACGCGGTAAACTACAACATCCGCGAAATTGCCGGCACCGCGACCGCCAACGGCAAGGTCGACGCTGCCGACGCCCAGCTCATGTTCCCGCAGGGCCACGGCGATGCTTACGGCCACTACCTCACCGCACTTAAGGGCTACTATCGCCTCCTCACCAACACCAACTTCACGTGGACGCCCCGCGCCGAGACCGTGACCGTGCTCGGTCAGGCCGTGCAGGTGGACTACTTCGACGAGCGCAAATTCGCCACCAGCGCCGCCAGCCTCGCGAGCACCGCCGCACAGGTCCTCGCCCTGACGCACCGCCAGAGCTACAAAGACAATCCCTCCTCCGGCTGGGCCCATTTCCGCGACGGCAAAATGAACAACAGCACCGGCGCCGCGCGCCAGTGGGGTCTCGACGAGTGGACCTCCCGCGCCACACAGGGCGCCCTCTACCACTGGGTCGTCGGCAATGCACTGCTGCCCGACAAGGACACCAACCCGAATCACACCGGCGTCCAGGTGATCGACCGCACCACCGTGCCCGCGCTCAAGGAGCTGGCGATCGCCGCCGGTGATTTCCAGACGCGGATCGACAACGCCAACGCCCACCTCAATCCCCTCGGCCTTAGCCCCGGCGCCATCGCCTTCGATATCTCCCCCGCCGAACTCAAGTCCGGCAAATCCCACTACGAGCAAATCTACGAGCGCTCCCTCCGCGCCGTGCTCAACGCCAAGGGCGCCTTCGACCAAGCCGCCAAGATGACCCGCTCCCTGCGCAATCAGGAAAACTCCCTCGACGTCACCAACCAGAACATCGTCGACCAGGAAAAGGCCTACGTCCGCCAGCTGATCGAGTTCTACGGCACGCCTTACCCCGGCGATATCGGTGCCGGCAAAACCTATGCCCAAGGCTACACCGGCCCCGACGAGATCAACTGGTTCGTCGTCGACCGCCCGACCGACCTCGTCGACACCGCCGCGCCGGTCAAGGTCACCGTCACTGTCCCCACCGGCGTCAACAGCTACACCGGTCTCGTCATGGATGATCTGGTGCGGGCCTACACCGCGCAGACGACCACCAAGACCGTCTCGATCGCGATGAACCAATATGCCCAGTTCGCCGACACCTGGGGCACCGGCACCCTCGGCAGCCGCAATGTCACCGGCACTATTCAGTCCGCTCTTAGCGAGGTCGAGCAGGGCCGCACCGCCCTCCAGGCCCTCGTCGCCAAGGTCCAGGGCCGCACCCACACGCTGCTCCAGCGCAATTTGCTCTATCAGGAAATGGTTGGAGCCTATCTCGCCCGCGTCGAAGAAGAGGACTCCGCGGACTTCGACGTGCAGTTGATGAAGATCATCCAGGCCGGGCTGAATGCCGGCGCGAAGTTCATGGCCGACAAGGCGCAGCAGATCAAAGACCGCGCCGAGGGCCTTTCCGAAGCCCCACCTAAGAGTGTCGGTCTCGCCAACGACGCCACCTCCGCTCTGCGCGCCGCCATCAAGGCCGCTGGTGGCATCGTGGGCTTCGCCCTTCAAAATCTCTCCACTGTTGCTGAAAACCAAGCCGCCGGCATGGACGCCCGGATGGAGAAGCGCATGGCCGACTCCGAGGGTAAACTCGTCGAGATCGCCTTCGGTTACGAGAAGGCCCAGTCCGTCTTTGAATACGAGCTTCTCTACCAGGAGGTCCTCCAGAGCCACTACGAGATCGCGCAGGCCGCCACCGACCTGCAGCGCAAGGTCGAGCGCTTCCGCAACCTTGTCGCCGAGGCCGACCGCATCAAGGCCGAGCGCGAGGTCTTCCGCCAGCGCGCTGCCGGCCTTATTCAGGGCTACCGGACAAAGGACCTCACGTTCCGCGCCTTCCGCAACGAGGCCCTCGAGCAATACCGTTCCCTCTTCGACCTCGCTTCGCGCTACACCTACCTCGCCGCCAAGAGCTACGATTACGAGACCGGCCTCCTCGGCTCCACCGCTGGCCAGTCGGTCGTCAACGGCATCGTCGCCTCCCGCGCCCTCGGCGATCTCACCGGTGGCAACCCGCAGGCCACCGTCAGCACCTTGGGCGACGCCGGCCTCGCCGGCACCATGGCCCGCATGCAGGCCGATTGGTCCGTCGCGAAGGGCCGCCTCGGTATTAACAATCCCGACACCAACGGCACGCTCTTCTCGCTCCGCCGCGAGCTCTTCCGCCTCCTCGATGATCCCGCCCTCACGGACGACGATGCCGCGTGGCAGCAGACGCTTGAGCAGCACATCATGTCCGACGTGATGGCCGATCCCGATGTCGCCGCCCAAGCCCGCAACCTCCGCAACGCCGACGGCTCGCCCGTCCCCGGCATCGTGATCCCCTTCAGCACGACGATTCAGGATAAGCTGAATTTCTTCGGTCTCCCACTCGCTTCCGGCGACCACACGTTCTCTCCCTCGAATTTCTCCACCAAGATCTACTCGATCGGCCTCGTGCTCCCCGGCTACGTCGGCATGGACCCCTACCGCCAAGGCGTGCAAAACGCCGCCGCGCCGAGCTCCACCGCCACCAACGCCCTCAGTGCCACGCCCTACGTTTACCTCATTCCCACCGGCACCGATTACATGCTCGCCCCGCCGCTTGGCGACACCGGTGCCGTGCGCGGGTGGAGCGTGAAAGATCAGGCCCTGCCGCTGCCGTTTAACCTCGGTGCGACCTCGTTCTCCTCGACGCAGTTCTTCAACGCCAACGGCACGCTCAGCGAAGCCCCGTGGATCTTGCGCAAACACCAAGCCTTCCGCCCGGTGCAGGATGCCGTGTTCTTCTACAGCTCCGTCCCCGGCGAGTTCACCAACTCGCGCCTCGTCGGCCGCAGCGTGTGGAACAGCGGTTGGAAGATCGTAATCCCCGCGAAGACCCTCCACAGCAACACGCAGGACGGCCTCAACCGTTTCGTCGCCTCGGTGAAAGACATCGAGCTCTTCCTCCGCACCTACTCCCACTCCGGCAATTAAAGTAGGGCAGGGTCTCTGACCCGCCCTCTCCCCGCCATGCACCGCACCCTTCTCACTCTCCTTTTCACTCTCACTTTCCCTTTCACTCTAACTCTCCGCGCCCAACCCGCCACGTCGCGCCCGGTCGGCTACCTCGTGCAAACGATCCCCGCCGGCCAGACGCGCTCGTTCTCGGTCCCCTTCGACGCCGACCTCACCTCGCAAGCCGGCGCCGTCGGCCGCGTCACCGCCGTCGGCACCAACTACGTCGAAAACTCCGCCGCCGCCTGGACCCCCGGCGCATTTTCATCTCCCGCCGCGCCCTACTTCGTGCGCCTCACGAGCGGCGCCCACACCGGCCGCGTGTTCCAAGTCTCCACCACCGCCAACACCGCGACCCGCCTCACCCTCGTCACCGACGGCCTCGATCTCACCACGCTCTCGCTCGAAACCGGCACGACCGCCGGCGCCGCCTTTGAAATCGTCCCCGGCGACACCCTCGCGTCCTTCTTCGGCACGACGACCCCCACCGACACCCTCGTCGTCCAAGGCGCCGCCGATCCCCTCGCCGCCGACCTCGTGCAAGTCTGGGG
>CALRZR010000289.1:0-9045 GCA_943372705.1 Opitutus sp. GAS368
GCGCTGGCACGGCACGGCAAACGGCGTGGACGATGTGTCGTGGCGGCGATCGGCGGAGCTGGCGGTGCCGGTGGCGAGGGAGAGCCGCGGCACCCAGCCGGGGGGCGAGCCGCGGGCGATTTTCTCGAGGAGCGTGTCGCGCGCGTTGAGCACGAGATTCATCACGATCTGCACGATATTGGCGCGTTCGAGGAGGAGCGGCGGGAGGCCGGGCTCGAGGTAGACGGAGAGCTCGATGCGGCGATCGAGCGACGGACGCACGAGGGCGAGGGCGTTTTCCACCATCGGCCCGAGCGGGAGCAATTCGCGTTGCTCGGTGGCGCGGCGGCCGACGGCGAGGATGCGTTGGTTGAGCTGCGCGGCCTGCTGGATCGCCTCCTGCACGGGGCGGAGAAACGCCTGCAGCTTCACGTCCTGCGCGTAGTGGAACGCGATCAGGTCGGTCTGCACGAGCATCGGCGTGAGGAGATTGTTGAACTCGTGCGCGACGCCGCCGGCGAGCTGGCCGATCGACTCCATCTTTTGCGCGCGGCGCAGTTGTTTCTCCAACGCGTCGCGGTCGGTGACATCCTGCACAGTGGACGCGATGGCGATGACGGCGCCGGAGGCATCGACGAGCGGGGCGTTATACCATTCGCAGTGGATGGTGCGGCCGCCCTTGGTGAGGTTTTCGTTGGTGCTGCGGGTGCCGCCTTGGTGGGTGAGGAGGGCGGCCCAGACGCGCTCAACCTGGGAGCGGGCGCGCTCATCGACGACGAGGCCGACGGCGTGACGACCCATGGCCTCGGCGGCGGTGTAGCCGAAGATCCGCTCGGCGGCGGGATTCCACGACGTGACGCGGAAGGCGAGATTCCACTCGATGACGGCGAGGGGCGTCTGGCGCACATGGAGCGCGAGTTTCTCCTCGGATTCGCGCAGGGCGGCCTCGGCTTCGACGCGCTCGGTAATGTCGAAATTCACACCGAGCACGGCGATGATGTTGCCCTCGACCCGCACGGGCGCGACGACGCTGGAGAAGTGCCGGAGGCGTCCGTCGAATTCATATGCGACCTCGTGGGTGACGACCTCGCCGGCGAAGGCGCGGCGGTTCACCTCGGCCCACTCGGTGCGCGTCGCCTGGGCGATTTTCAGATCGTTGAGGCTGCGGCCGGTGTGGTCGCCCCAGTGATCGCGCGAGGCGGCGTTGAACACGGTGTAGCGCAGCGAGCGGTCCATCATCCACACATCGCACGGGAGATGGTCGATGGCGGTGCGCAGGCGGGCTTCGCTCTCGAGCAGGCGCAGTTCGACGGCGCGGCGCGCGGCGAGTTCGGCGCGCAGGGCGCCGGAGATGGCGGCGGCAAATCCCAAAATCAGCAGCGGAATCGACAACAGCCCCGTCATGCGCTGGCGGCCGAGCGCGATGGCTTCGAGCCAGGCGGCGGCCGGGTAGTCGACGCCGAGCGCGGCTTCGACATGGCCCGCGGCGTCACGCAACGGCACCTGGGCGCTGACCCACACGCCCCAGTCGTCGCGCACCGGTTCGGAAGAAAACGTCGCGGTGCCGCGGAGGGCTTGGAGCATGGCCTCGTCGGCCGACGGATATTCGCGGCCGATCGGGACGCGTTGTTCACGGTCGCCCGAGATTTTTCCGTCGCGGTTGTAGTCGGTCTCGGCGTCGACGATCAGACGGACTTTTCCCTCGACGAGCCGGTAGGTGTAGATGTCGGCGATGGTGGGGTTGACGTTTTGCCAACGCACCAAGGCATCGAGCATCCCGAGGTAGGCCGGGTCGTCGGCGGGTGTGGTTAACGTGAGGCGGGCATGGCCGAGCCGCGCCAATTCCTGCGCGTAGGTAGGGGCGACGCCTTGCAGGAAACTGCGGATGCGGCGGCCCTCAGCCTCGCCGGCATCGGCGACCAAAAACCAGCCTCCCGCCAGCAACGCGAGGACGCCCGGCCAGACCCAGCGCGGCAGGTGACCGGGATGGGGGCGACGGCGCAGCCACAATTCCAAACCGACGAACACGGCGGCGCCGATCGCACAGAAACAGAGGTAGTCGAAGTTTTCGGTGAGCCAAACTGGCATTGGCCCGACGGAAACAGTCCGGGCGCGGCAACGCAAGCGGGCGGGCGGCAGAAGAAAAAGATTCGCCACCGCCAACGGCCGCGCCGAGCGTCCGCGCACTTTGCCACCGACCACACTGCTTCTTTGGGACATCGACGGCACGCTGCTGAATTCCGGCGGCGCGGGCGCCCGGGCGCTGCGCACGGGGCTGCGACGCGCGTTCGGGATCGACGGCTCGCTGGACGATATCGATTTCGCGGGGCGCACGGACCGCTGGATCGTGCGCCAGATTTTCAAAAAGTTCGCCGTGCCGGCGACGGAGGAAAATTTTGCGCACTGTCTCGACGCCTATCTGACGGAGCTGCCGGGCGAGCTCGCGAATCCGCACGCCCGCGTGCTGGCCGGCGTGCGCCCGTTGCTCGCGGAGGTCGCGTCGCGCGGCGACATCGCGCAAGGTGTGCTCACGGGCAATGTCCGCCGCGGCGCCCAGACAAAACTTGCGCACCACGGGCTGTGGGACTTTTTCGCGTTCGGGGCATTTGGTGACGATAGCGAGATCCGCGACGAACTCGGACCGCACGCGCTGCGGCGGGCGAGCGCGCATTGTGGGGCGGAGTTTGCGCCCGGGCGCGTGTGGATCATCGGCGATACGGCGCACGATATCGCCTGTGCGCGGGCGATCGGGGCGCGCGTGCTTGCGGTCGCGACCGGAGGGCACGCGGCGGAGGCGCTCGCGGCGCACCGGCCGGACGCGTTGTTGCCCGATCTCACTGATACGGCGGCGGTCTGGCGGGTGTTTGAAACGTAAACCGGGGCACGGGGGCGTCGCGGCGGGACGGACAGGAATTTTGATTGGCACGCAGCGGACGGCCTTCCTCACTCGCCGACCGCGCACATGAAACACTTCACTATCGCCATCGGTTCAGACCACGCCGGTTTTGCCTACAAAGAGGCCCTCAAGGCCATGTTGCTCGCCGAAGGGCACGTCGTCCGCGATTTCGGCACGTATTCCGATGCGAGCTGCGACTATCCGGATTTCATCCGCCCGGTGGCGGAGGCAGTGGCCCGCGGCGAGTTTGAGCGCGGCATCGTGCTCGGCGGCTCCGGCAACGGAGAAGCGATCGTCGCCAATCGCGTAAAAGGCATCCGCTGCGGTGTCGTCTGGAGCGAGCAAGTCGCGATCTGGAACCGCTCGCACAACGACGCGAATGTCATCTCCCTCGGCCAGCGCACCGTGACCGAAGCCGAGGCGCTGCACCTCGTAAACGTGTGGCTCGCGACCGAGTTTGAAGGCGGCCGTCACCTCGCGCGGATCAACAAGATCGACGCGGTTTAAGGCGGACTCGACGGAGTCGCGGAGTTTAGGCGGGTGACGGTGTGGATGGGTGCATCCTATCGCCGCGCGCGGCGTCATTCACGCTGACATGCCTTTGGCCTTTCAGCACCTCTTCGAACCCGGAACCAATCCCGCGGCGCCGCCGCTGCTCTTGCTGCACGGCACCGGTGGCTCGGAGCACGACCTGTTGCGGCTCGGGCGGGCGTTGTCGCCGGGTTCGGCGTTGCTCAGCCCGCGCGGGCCGGTGAACGAAAACGGCGCGGCGCGGTTTTTCGCGCGAATCGCCGAAGGCGTGTTTGATCCGGCGGAGATCGTGCGGCGCACGCACGCGCTCGCGGATTTCGTGAACGCGGCGACGAAGCGATATGCGTTGGACGCCGGCCGGCTCACGGCCGTGGGGTTTTCGAACGGAGCCAATATCTCTGCGACGATGATGCTCTTGCGGCCGGAAATCCTCGCGCAGGCGGTGCTCCTGCGAGGCATGGTCGTGCTCGACCAAGCCGCCGCGCCGGGCTCGCTCGCGGGCAAACGCGCGCTCTTGCTCAACGGCAATGTCGACCCGCTCGTGCCGCTCGACCATCCGCCGCGCGTCGCCGAAATGCTGCGGGCGGGTGGGGCGGAGGTCGCGGTGAAACTCATCCCGGCGAGCCACCAGTTCACGTCGCTGGATTTGTCGTCGGCGCGGGAGTGGCTCGGCAATGGAACGCGTTAGATCGTTTGGGATCGAGCGATCGAATAGCCCTACGGCTTCAGCCAACGCAGCGTGACGTCGGTGAAATCGGTGAAGACGCCGTCGGCCTTCTCCGTGCGAAATAGGGCGGTGTGCAGGGCTTCGGACGAGGGGCAATTCTTCGGCAGTTCGTCGATGCGGATGGTGTAGGGATGCACGACGAGACCGGCGGCGTGGGCGAGTTTCACGAGTGGGGAAAACTTCGCCTCGGGGCCGGTCGGCCACGTGACGATGCGGCCGATGGCGGGGCCGATGCCGTCGGCGACTTGGGCGATCTCTTTGATGCCCTCGGGCGTGCACAGCGCGTCATGGTCGACGCCGTCGGCGTCTTTACCGCGGGCGTTGACGAGCATCACGAGGCGGCCTTTCCAACCGAGTTCGCCGCGGAGGCGTTTCACTTCGGTGAATTCGAAGCACTGCAGGAAGCAGGCGTCCTGTTTGGTCGCGTAGCCGTAGCGGGCGAGAATCGGGAGGACGACGCGGCTGATGTCGTGGCCTTGTTCGCGGTGCCACTTGGGCTGTTTGATTTCGGGGTAGATGCCGACGCTGCGGCCGGTGCTGCGGTTGAGGCCTTGGAGGAGCTGGAGTTCTTCTTCGAGGGTGGAAATGCGAAATTCGGACAGGCCGAGGGGAAAGCGTTTCGCGAAGACGGGCTTGCCGGTCTTGGCATTGAAGCGCTCTGAGACGCGCAGTTGTTTCAGCTCGGCGAGCGTGAGATCGATTGCGTAGTAGCGGCCATCGGCGCGTTTGCGGTCAGGGAAACGTTTCGCGACGTCCGAGACGGTATCGAGGTAGATGTCGTGGAGCACGACGGGCACATCGTCCTTGGTGAGCACGAGATCCTGTTCGATGTAGTCGGCGCCGAGACCGTGGGCCATGGCTTTGGCCGGGAGCGTATGCTCGGGCAAATAGCCGCTGGCGCCGCGATGGGCGATGACGAGGGGACGGGCGGATTCGGCGGCGAGACTCAGGGCCGAGGCGAGGGCGAGGGTCGTGGCGATCAGGAGTGTTTTCATGGGGAAATTGCGCTGCTGTGTGTGCGGCTGCCGAGGGTCATCGCGCTGAACACCATCGTGAGGAGGCAGCAGACGATCATGGTGCCGAAGACGCCGCCCCAGCCCCAGTGATCGGCGATCCAGCCAACGCCGGTGCCGGCGATCGCTGAGCCAAAGACATAGCCAAAAAATCCGGTGAAACCGGCGGCGGTGCCGGCGGCTTTTTTCGGCACGAGGTCGAGGGCGTGCAGGCCAATGATCATGATGGGACCGTAGACGAAAAACCCGATGGCGATGAGCGCGGTGACATCGATCCAGAGCGGGCCGTTACGATTCAGGCCGTAGACGACCAGCCCGACCAGCGTGAGTGCCATGAAGAGAATCGTGGCGGGAGCGCGCCGGCCTTTAAACACTTTGTCGGACATCCAGCCGCAGAGAATCGTGCCGGGAATGCCGGCGAATTCGAAGGCGAACCACGCGGAACTTGATTGCTGGAATGAGAAACCCTTGGCGGTTTGCAGGTAGGTGGGAATCCAATCCACGACGCCGTAACGCACGAAGTAGACAAAGGCGTTGGCCACCGCGATGGCCCAGAGAAATTTGTTGTTCAGCACGTAGCCGAAGAAAATTTCCTTAAACGAGAGCGTCTGCTCGTGGGCGGCGGAGTAGTCGGCGGGATAGTCGTTGCGGTGCTTTTCGATCGGCGGAAGTCCGCAGCTCTGCGGGGTGTCGCGGAGGAGCCACGCGATCAAAATCGCGGCGAGGGCTGCGACGACGGCGGGCACGTAGAATTTCGCACCCCAGTCGTGAAACATAAGCACGCCGAGGGCGGCGAGTTTCGCGACGAGGCCGCCGCCGACGTTGTGGGCGACGTTCCAAATGGAGACGATCACGCCGCGCTCTTTGGTGCTCCACCAGTGCACCATTGTCTTGCCGCACGGCGGCCAGCCCATGCCGTTGAACCAGCCGTTGAGCGTTTGCAGCACGACGATGGCGGTGAGCGAGCCGTAGATGGCCGGGATGGTGCCGAACGCGAACGTGACACCGGCGGTAAGCAGCAGGCCGAGTGTCATGAACCAGCGCGGATTGCTGCGATCCGATACGGAGCCCATGATGAACTTGGAAACTCCATACGCTACGGAGAGCCCGGTCATCGCCGAACCGAGGGCGGCCTTCGAATAGTGCGGGTATTCCTTCAGGATGTCCGGCATCGCCAGCGCGAAGTTCTTTCGCACGAGGTAAAACGCCGCGTAGCCCAGAAAAATCCCGGCAAACACCTGGATGCGCAGGCGGCGATACTCGGGGTCGATGCGGTCGGCGGGAAGCGGTGGGAGGGCCGGGGCGGGCTTGAGAAGGGATAACACAGGGGAGAGGAGTTCGGAGCGCGGAGCTAAGGCCGGGCGCCCGCGTTACGCAACCTGCGCGACGGCGGGCGACCGAACGGAGGTGGCGGGGCCTTTCGGCGCGCGCAACAACCAGCCGCGGGCGAGCTCGGTAAAGGAGCGCACCTGCTGGGCCGACCACGCCGCGTCGCGATTGAGTTCGCGGGCGAGCAGGTCGGTAACGGCGGGCGCGGCTTCGATGGAGGCCTGCGCATCGAGCACGAGCGAACGCGTGCGGCGGGCGAGCACGTCCTCGACGGTGCGTGCCATCTCGTGGCGGGCGTGCCAGACGACTTCGGCGGGGCGGATCGCCAACGCCGGATGAATCGGCGCCGCGAGGGCCGGTGCGCTGCCCATGAGCTCGGAAATCGACGCGGCATCGCTGCCGTAGAATTGCAGCGCCTTGGAGGACGGCAAAGCGCCGCCGGCACCGTGAATGGCGAGCGCCGCGGTCGGGCTCGGCTGGTGGGTGAGGCCGGCGACCCGCTCGGCTTGGTCGATCACGTCCTCCGCCATTTTGCGGTAGGTCGTCCATTTGCCGCCGGTGAGCGTGATCAGGCGGCTGGGCGAAATGGCGATGGTGTGATCGCGCGAAAGTGCGGCGGTGTTGCCGCCGGCGCCGCGTTTCACGAGCGGGCGGAGACCGGCAAAGACACTCAACACATCGCTCTCGGATGGGTCGCGCGTGAGGTATTGGCGGGCGTGATCGAGAATAAACTCAACTTCCGCAGGCAGCGCGCGCGGTTCGAGCGAGGCGGCGACGTTGGGCGTGTCGGTTGTGCCGACGACGAGTTTGTCGTGCCACGGAATCGCGAAGAGCACGCGGCCGTCCGCGGTCTTGGGAATCATCAGCGCGCTGGTGCCGGGGAGAAATTCCTTTGGCAACACGAGGTGCACGCCTTGGCTGACGGTGACCATCGGCGAGGATTTGGCGTCGTCGAAACGGCGCAATTCGTCGACGAAGACGCCGGTGGCGTTGATCACGGCGCGGGCTTTGATGGCAAACTCGGCGCCGGTTTCCGTGTCGCGGGCGAGCACGCCGTCGACTTTACCAGCGCTCTTCGTGAGACCGACGCAGGCGCAGTAATTCACGAGCACGGCACCGCGCTCCACGGCGGTCTGCGCGAGATTTACCGCGAGGCGAGCGTCGTCGAACTGGCCGTCGTAATAGAGCACGCCGCTGGCGAGGCCCTTGGTCTCGACCGTGGGGAGGTGACCGACGGTCTCGTCGCGGGAGAGCCACTTGGAACTGCCGAGCGAGAGGCGGCCGGCGAGCAGATCATACAGCGTGAGACCAAACGCGTAGTAGGGGCCGCCCCACCACGAGTAGTTGGGGATGACAAAAGGCGTCGAGTGGGCGAGGTGCGGTGCGTTGCGCAGCAGGAGCCCGCGCTCGCGGAGCGCGGACTTTACGAGCGCGACATTGCCCTGGCCGAGATAGCGCACGCCGCCGTGCACCAGCTTGGTCGAACGGCTGGAGGTGCCTTTCGCAAAGTCCCCCTGTTCGATGAGCGCCACGCGGTGGCCGCGGGCGGCGGCGTCGACTGCCGCACCGAGACCGCTCGCGCCGCCGCCGACGACGAGCAGGTCAAATGTTTCCGAGCCGGCACGAAGCCGGGCCAAGGCCGAATCACGTTGCATGGAGGACTGGGACCAAACGGCGCCGCGGTGGCGGCGCGCGTGTTTAGAACTTACGGGAAATATCGAGAGTGAACTGGCGTCCGCGGGGGTTGGCGCTGCCGGAGAAATAGCCGTATTGCTCGTCGCCGAGCTGAGGCGCGCGATCGAGAATGTTGTTGATGCCGCCGCGCACGGTGACGCCGCGCAGCCACTTGCGGGCGTTCTTGTCGAAGCGGTAGGACAGCCACGCGTTGTGGTTGAACGAGGGGTCGACGCGCAGGAGATAGCGCGTGATGCCGTTGTCGTTGAAAACCTTGATGTAGCTCGGCCCACCGAGCGCGCGGTAGATGGGCTCGGTGGTCGCCGCGGAGGTGTCTACGAAGGAGCCGAAGTAGCTCGTGAACCAACCGGCGGACAACGGACCTTGGCGCCACGAGACGGACGCGTTGGCGCGCCAGCTGGCGCGGCCGTTGCGATCGAGCTCGTCGAGGATCGGCGAGTTTTCATCAGCCTTGGAGCGGCGGAGCACGTAGTGAGTGGCCTCGCTGCTCAGGGAGAAATTGCCGAAGCGCGTCTTGGGCGAGCGCCATTGCACGCCGAACTCGTAGCCCTGGATATCGCGACCGCTGAGATTCAGGTAGTCGTCGATCACGCTGATCACGGAACCCACGGGGGCGCGGCGGCTGTTGTTGGTGGCTTGGCGGGCGTTGTAGGCGGCGAAGGCGGCGCGGTCGGCGGCGGTAACGGGATTGCGGACGACTTTGGTGGAGCCGCGGTAGTTGGGAGTGCCGGAACCGAGGTCGATCTGGTCGACCGGTGTGCCTTTGGCCAGCTCCGCCTGCGTGGCGAGATCGAGGACGACTTCATCGCGGTCGATGGCGGCGGCGGCGCCGAAGTTTTCGATCACGCTGTTTTGGTTCAGATGGAAGTAGTCGA
>CALRZR010000290.1:0-8990 GCA_943372705.1 Opitutus sp. GAS368
CAGAACGGCGAATTGGTGTTTGGCAGAGCCGGTGAAGACGACTGGTTCGTCCATCCGCGCTGCGTCGTGCACACCTTTTGGTCAAAACTGGCCCACGAGCCTTCGACCGTCGGAAAAAGCGGCAAACTCCTCTCGTTCTCCGAACTCGCTTATTTTTTCCTCCGGGAATACGCCCAGCGGACCGTCTCGAGCCACGGCGCGATGGAAAAAGTCGTGCTGGCGGTGCCCGGCGCCTACCTGAAAAACTCCGCCGCCGAAGAGGAGAAAATCGGTCTGCTTTTGGGCATGGCGGCAGACCTGAAAATCCCTTTGGCCGGCATCGTCGACATGGCCTGTGCCGCGCTCTGCGATCCGCGCGCTCCGGGCTTTTCGCCCACCCTGCCGATCATGGTATTGGACCTCCACCTGGAGGAGGCGGAGTTCACCCAACTCGCCATCCACGACCGCCTCGAACGCAAAGCGTATTTCCAGCTGCCGAATTCCGGCTACGCGCGTTTGCTCAAACACCTCACTGCCACCATGGGCAACCGGTTCCTCCGCCACACCGCGTTTGACACGATGGAGGATGGCCGGATCGAGCAGGCGTTCTTCCGCCAAACCAAAGATTTCCTTCTCTCCGGAGCAGACGAACACCGCTACCAAATCAACACCTCCCGCCGCACCTACGAGATGGTGGCGAAACGCGATCAACTCGCGGCCGACGCCAAGCCGTTTACGGACAGCCTGCTGCAATCCTTCGGGACGTTCGTGGACCAGGCGGGCCATGCCCCCGGCCATTGCACCGTCGCATTGACTCATCGGAGCGCCGCGCTGCCTGGGATCGAAACGCGGCTCCGCAGCCTCGGCTTCGTGCGCCAACTGCGTTTGCCAGCCGGTGCCGCCGCCGCAGGTGCCGCCCGCATCGGCGCCAATCGCCTAAACGTCCCGACAGATCTGACCGATGTGCCTGTGGAGACCGCCGTGCCACTCAGCGACACCCGCCGCACCGTCGCCACCGCGTGGGAAATCCGCCTCACGAAAGCTCCCAGATCGTCGGCGTCGCGCGCGCCGACCCACGCGATTCTCGACGGCATCGGTTCGCCGTTGGGCGGACACGAAACCTTTACCATCGGCAATGCTGCAGCCGGCCCGGATCTTGCCCTGCCGGAAACATTCCTCGGACATGCTGGCAGTATCATCTCACTGCATGGCCAAAGCGGACGGCTCTGGTTCAGCGACGCCTCGGTCGAGAATCAGGACGGGGCCAAAATCCTCGTGGAGGCCGGCGATCGTCTCACCATCAAAGCCGGTCAGCACACCGCCGAGGTGCTTTTCGCAGCCTGCCCAACGGTCTGACGGGCCCGCCCCGCGTCTGCCATGTCGATTGCCTCAAAGCGCCGCGAAGTCGAAGTTTTCAGTCTCTCCTTTCTCGACTGCATT
The DNA here is from genome assembly GCA_943372705.1 of Opitutus sp. GAS368. GTDB lineage: Bacteria > Verrucomicrobiota > Verrucomicrobiia > Opitutales > Opitutaceae > GAS368. The sequence goes on from CALRZR010000290.1 coordinate 1,420, forward strand.
TGCTGCGGCTTTGGCGCCGTGCTGCTCGTTTTCATTCTAACGATTTCGCAGAAAGCCAACTTCGACAAAACTGACATCGAAGATCTTCGCAAACGCGCCCAAGCCGTCGAAAAGGAGATCACGGTCAGCAAGGCGGAATTGGACCGCCTCGCGCGGGTGCTGGCCGCCGCGCAACTGGAACTCACCGACATCAACGCGAAGAACACCCGCGATGAACTCCGCCTGAGCGAACGCCAGAAGCAATTGCTCCTGATGCTCCAGGAAACGGGGGCCCTGAAAGATGCGCTGGCAGCGTTGCTCGGCGAAAAGCAGAAACTCCCGACCGAAGAAGTCGCGCCGGTGCCCATCCCCAATATCGACCGCCGCCAATATCTGACGGGCGTAAAGCTCAACGGAGAGTTCATCGTGTTTGTTGTCCGCAGCTCGGGCTCAATGCTCGACGAAACGATCGACGCCGCGGCATCGCGACTCGATGATTCGGACGACAAGAAACGCGAGGCACCGAAATGGCAGCGCACGGTGCATGCGCTGCAATGGATGATCTCTTCCCTGGCACCAGACACCCGCTTCCAAATTCTCTTTTTCAACGATGAAGTTACCCCGGTGCTGCCGGACCGGGCCGACGAGTGGTTCAGCACCCGCGACAAGAACACGATCAACACGATCGTTAAACAAATCGACGCCGTCGTGCCGAAAGGTGGCGCAAACCTTGAAAAAGCGTTCACCGCCGTGCGCTTCCTGCCCCGGTTGCCGGACAGTATCGTGCTGTTCACCGACGGCCTGCCGACCAAGAGCGATTCGTTGCCGATCGAGGGAGAAATCAGCCAGGACGACCGTATCCGCTTTTTCAAAATCGCCACCAAGCAGCTGCCGCCGCGCATTCCGGTCAGCACAATCATGTTCCCCATGAGCGGCGACCCCGCCGGTCCCGCCCTGTTTTGGGAACTCGCCAACGCCACCCGCGGCGCGCTCGTGAGCCCCGCGAAATCCTGGCCCGACACATGATCCGCCGCCGCTCCACCCAAACCTTCAGTCTTTCTTTTCTCGACTGCATCTGCTGCGGCTTCGGAGCGATCATCCTGATTTTCGTGCTCACGATCGACTCGCGGCAAAAGGAGAAACTGGAGGCGATCGAGGCGATGCGCAAAATCATGGCCGCACAACTCGTGGAGATCGCCCGACTCAAGACGAGCAAGGAGGACGTCGAACGCAGCAGCGCCCGGATCACGACGCTGGTCACCGATGCGCGGCTGCGCAACGACTCGATCCAATCCCTCCTCGAAGACCTCACTCGCAAGATGCAATACGAGAAGAAGGGCCAGGAGGCGCTCTTGGTCGACATCGACGAACTCAAGAAGGAGATCGCCGCCCGCCAGAAGAAACCCGAAATGGAAATGAAGGATGTGAAACCCCTGCCGGTCGGAGTCCCGGTGGGCAGCAATCATATCGCCTTCGTCATCGACACTTCCGGCTCGATGCGAGATCCCAACACCAACGGCCTTTGGCCGATCGCGATTCGCAAAATCGAGGAGGTGCTCGACGTATACCCACAGGTTGAAGGCATTCAGGTCCTCGACGCAGACGGTCGCTTCATCCTGAACGGTGGTCGCAACGGCGGCTGGATGCCCGATAGCCCGGATACGCGGGCCGCCATCAAGCGCACGCTGCGTCGCTACGATGCCGACACCATCAGCAATCCCGTGCCCGGAATTTACCGGGCGATCCGCACACTCCTGAATCCAGAGGACGCCAACATGAAGATGGGCATCTACGTATTCGGGGACGAATTTACCGAGACCGCGGACCCGGTCCTCCGCCGACTCGAAGAACTAAATCCCGCCGACGAAAACGGCCGCCGGAAAGTGGTGATCAACGCGATTGGGTTCCCGACGACGATCCAGTTTCAATTTTCCATGGGAAACACCGGCGTGAAATTCGCGAATCTCATGCGTGAAATCGCCTACCGCCACGGCGGAGCGTTCATCGCGGTCCAAGATCTCTGAGCCAGTAGACTACCGAAATTGCTTCGGGACTCCGCGCACTACAGGCCGAGAATCGCTTTCAGGAGCGCTCCAATCACCTGAAGCGGGTTCCCGCCCCCGCCCTGCCCTCCGCCGGGAGGTCCAGGCTGGCCGCCCTGACCTTGTTGTCCACCGGTCTGCCCTGCACTTTGACCGCTGGAGCCGGCTTGGTTGCCCGTTTGGCCGGCCTGTTGTCCAGATGAGCCGGTTTGGCTGCCTGACTGACCTGCGGAGGTCCCTGATTTGCCACCCTTCGCGGAAGCAACTTTTTGAGCAGAACCATTCGCTTGAGCGCCGGTGCCATCCGCACGCGACTGCCCCGCCTGCGAACCCGATTTGTCACCGGTCCCGTCCTTGCCGGCGCCGGTCCCGCCATTCGCACCGGCGAGCTTGCCGTCTTTGCCATTCCCAGCTCCTGCGCCATCTTGATCCCCATTTTTCGCCAGGTTTCCTTTGCCTGATCCATCGGGATCGGAGCCAAATTTGTAATCGTCTTTGTCGTTGGGAATTCCGTCCCCGTCGCTGTCGGTATCGCTCCCGTTGGGAATCCCGTCGCCATCCATGTCCTCATCTTTCGCGTTGGAGATTCCGTCGCCATCAAGGTCCCCATCGGGGCCGCTCTTACCGTCTTTTGAAATGCGGGCGGCGCCTCCACCGCCCTGCCCGCCCTCTGCGCCACCTCCCCGACCAAACGCACCGGTGTAGGTAAACTTCACGTAGTCGACCTTGCTCGAAGCCAAGCTCGCCCGGTTGCGAATCGCGGCATCACGCACCGCCTCCAACTCCCATTTTTTCTTACGCGCGAGTTCATTGTCCGCAAGCGGACCGAAGAGACAGGTCAGATTTTCATGCTTATAACGGACATACCACCCTTCGTCGCTGGGACCGATGCCGGTTGCGTTTATCCCGGCGTATTTTTGCCGGAACTCCTCGGCCGAAAGTTGCCAAAAGTCGTCAATCGCCTCGACCGGATAAACCACGGTCGAAGCCCGTGCCATCACGGCACCGAGAAGCAACATCGCGACCAATCGCAAAATTCGACAGAAACCAGCGCCAGGGGAGAGCATGAGGAAATTGGTTTTCAGAGTCCGGTGGGCATCGCCCGACCTTTTTCGACACCACGGTTGGAGTTATCGCCGGAAGGCGCTTTGCCAGCCCCGCCTCCGGTGGCCTTTTCCATCTGCTGCGTCTTGCCCGCAGTCGTCTGGGCCCCAACAACTCCGGGCGCATTCGGAGCAGTCTTGATCTGCATGGTGGGATCACCGATCGCGATTTGTTTGGGCTTCTGCACTCCGGTGTCCGGCAAATTTCCCTGGCCTGCGGCTTCATCGGTTTTCAGTTCGGCGACGCGGATTCCCTCTGCTTTGGCATTTGGGTCATTTTGACCACCACCGGGCCCGCCGCGACTATCCGGTCCACCGGGCGGTTTTTGCCCGCCGGGTGAATTACCGTCGGCACCACCGCCCCCGGGACCGTTCGCTGCGGCCTTTGGGTCCTCTTTCCCCGAGCCGCCCGAAGCTCCCGAGGAAGGTGGCCCGCCGACCTTGTCGCCCTTGGCATTCTCATCCCCCGGAAGTTCAAAATCGCCGATCATTCCAAATTCTGTTTTCTTTTCGGCAGGAAGACTCGATCCGTCCAAAAGGGCAGGATCCGGCAATGGTCCGCGCGGCGAAGGACGTGCCGCGGAGCGTTGCGACGAGGACGTGGAAGCTGCCCCCGAGCCGCTTTTCGTCTCTTGGGCCCACATCAAACCTGCATGAAAACAGGCCAATACGAAAGCCGCTGAAAGCAGGGATCTGATTTGCATGGTAAAACTCAGCTACGGTCGGCAGTTGTCTTACAAATCACGGTCACAACCGGCGGCGGTGTGCCGTTGCGCACTTGGAGCAGCAGCAGGACATCTTTGTAGCCTTTGCGGCGACCGATCACTTGGTAGTCCCCGGGGAGGATCTTGACCGTAAAATCCTCGGACAGCGTCGGCTGTCGGTAGTTGGCGATGGAGACGTAGGTTTTTCCGTCGGATTTGAAGGTCACATCGACCGGCTTGCTCTGCGCGGTGAGCACCGTGTGAAGTTGCTGCATCGTGTCGTCATTCGGCAAAGGATACGCCGGCTTTATCGCCATCGCTCGGCTAAAAACCCGGATCGCCGCTTGGAACTCCGAGTTGTTGGTCAACTGCTTCGCGTTTTCGATCAGGCGATCGTATTCCAAAAGCGTGCGGATCATCGTGCCGCACCGGATATATGCCTCCTTCGCATCAGGCTGCTCCGGCTCCAACTTGAGTGTCTCCGCATAAGCGTCGCGGGCTTCCTTCCACTGGTGTTTGTTTTCGTAGGCGTATCCTTTTGTGAGCGCTTTCTGCACCGCATCCCGATGGGCATTCTCACGCGCCGAACGCAGCATCGCCTGCACATCAGTTTTTTGGGGATAAACGCGAAGCGCACCCTGCGCCTCGTCGATCGCTTTGCTCCAATCGCGGCGCTTCATGGCGGCCTGCGCCGCAGCTAAAGCCGTCGCAAACTTCGTCTCTTTCTCAAGTCGTGCGGCTCGGGCCCTTCCCGCTTGGGCGGCCGCGGAAAATCCGTCGAGGGCGAAGGCCTTTTGATAGGATTCTACGGCCTGAGCATACTGCGTTTGTTTCTCCAAGGCCTCGCCTTGCAGCAACAATGCGTGAACGCGGTCGATGTTTTCCGCACGCTTGAGGCCCTGCAAGGCAAGCTCGTTGCCCGGCGACATCTCCAGTGCAGCCGTAAAGGCCTCCTTGGCCGCGTCCTTCAGACCTTTGCTCAGGGCTTGCTGCCCCTTCAACAAGCTTCCCTGCACGTTGGCGAGGAGGGCTGATTCGGCTTTTTTCAATTCCGCAAACCCTTCGTCAAAGGACTTTTTCGCTCCCAAAAAATTTCCATCTTCAAGCATCTTTCGCCCGGCCCCGGCCGCTTCAAAAGCCGCCTCCAGCGAACCCGGCGCGAGACTGCGGGCCCGCTCAAGATCTTTGATCCGCACCAAAATGGCATCGTAGCCTTGTTGAGCCTCCTGCTTCGCCTTCGCATTGCGACTGAAGGCATCCATGTCGGCATTGAGCGCTTCGAACGTGGAGAACGCGCGCGCCCATTCATGCGACGATAGCAGCGTCTCACCCTCCTGAAACGACTTTGTGATCAGGATCAGCCGCTGCAATTGCACGGGGTGATCTTGAGGCAACCGGCGCAATTCGTTGAGTGCTTTCGTCGCGGTGGCGTGGGCCAGTTCCGCCTTTGACTGACTGACAAACACGGATTTCGCATCGTCGTGAGTCGGCGCCACCGCGACTGCAGGACCGCTGCTCTGAAAAACCTGCGGACCAAGAACCAACTTCACTCCCCGAATCACCACGGCGGCCACGAGCAGAAGCGCCACGGGGCCGCCCAGAGACCAGAGCGCGATCCGCTTCCAGCCCCAGCGGCGCTGAGTCATCTCCCGCCCCGCTTCGGGATTCCAGTGGATCACGCGGCGTTTCTTGGAGGTCGAAGAGTCGGTTTCGTCTGCCATGGGAGGAGGCATCAATTTGCTTCGGTTTTCTATGGGGTGGAACAGTTGGACGAACAATACGGCAAAATGTTCAGTTCGGGAGGACGCCGGGGCAGCGCGGCGAGACCATGCTTTGTTCGTGCCAAATTGCAAAGGGCTTTCTGCTTTTGCGAAAGCGCACCTGCGGTCGGCGCTGTCGTGCGAGAATTATCGGCTCCGGCGCTTGCCAAGCGAAATTTCCAAACTAACCGTTCCCCTGCCGCCCGTCTCCCCCACACGACACCCATGAAATCGTTTCCCGGATTGGCAGTCGTTGCCCTCCTCATTAACGCCACCTTTGTGACCGGTTGTTATCAGGTTCCTGTCACCGGCCGAAACGCCGTCAACTTGGTCGATGACAAGGAAGTGACCAAAATGAGCATCGCCGCGTTCGATGAAATGAAACGCCAATATCCCCTGTCCCGCGACAAGGAGCGCATCGCCCAATTGCAGCGCGTCGGCGACCGCATCTCGAAAGTTGTCTTTTGGGATATGCCCGACGCGGATTGGGAATTCGTCGTGTTCGAGGTGCCGCAACAAATCAACGCCTTTGCCATGGGCGGCGGAAAGGTCGGCATCTTCAGCGGCCTCTACAAAATCGTCGAAAATGACGACCAGCTTGCGTCCGTCATCGCGCACGAAATTGCCCACGTCACCGCGAAGCACGTGCACGAACAGCTGTCGCAACAAATGATGGTCAAAACCGGCGGTCTGGTGGGAGGAGTTGCCTTGATGGGCACCGGAGCCGACGTTTTGACGAGCCAAGGCTTGATGAACATCTACGGCCTCACCGCCGGAGTGACCGGACTCGCCTTTGACCGGAAGAAGGAAAAGGAAGCGGACTACATCGGGCTGATGTATATGGCCCGCGCTGGTTATAATCCGGAAGAGTCCGTAAGAGTCCTTGATAAGCTCGACGCTGAATCCGCCAATCAGCCCGCGCAGCCCGCCTTCCTCTCAACCCACCCGTCCAATCCCGAACGCATCACCCAGCTCATGGACGCGATGCCCAAAGCACTGAAACTTCGGGAGCAGAGCGCCGTCGAGGCAAAGCCTATCCTGATAAAATAGGCCGCCATCGCCGCTCGCGCGGACTCGCAAAAATAAGAAGGGCGGGCTTTGCAGCCCGCCCCGAAATCACAAATTTTTCGCGCCCCTGCCGCCATCACTCGCGACGCGAGAGCAGATAAAACAGGTAGAAGAGCGAACTCACAAACGCGGCGACGTAGGTCAGAGCCGCCGCATCGAGTGTCTGTTTTACCCCCGGCATCTCATCTCGATCGATGATGCCGAGCTCAACCAGTTGAACCTTCGCGCGATTACTCGCGTCGAACTCCACCGGAAGTGTGACAAACTGGAAGAACGCGAGCACCGCGTAACAGATGATGGCGACGTCAAGCATCAACCCGGTAAGTCCCTTCACGAGGAAAAAACTCGCGAGCATCAGGATCGGGATAATCTTCGTGACGATGTTGGTCGCCGGCACGAGCGCCATGCGGAAATGCAACATCGAATATCCGACTTTGTGCTGGATGGCGTGACCCGCCTCGTGTGCCGCCACTCCCAACGCGGCCAAACTCGTGCCCCGGTAGTTTTCCTCCGAGAGGACGAGGCGTTTGTTGATCGGGTCGTAGTGGTCGGTCAGGTGCCCGTCGGTTTCGGCAATTTCCACATCGCTGATACCGGCCCGGGCCATCACAGCCTCGGCCGCTTCGCGACCGGTAATGCCACCACGCGACGGAATCTTGGCGTTCTTATTGTAGACACTCGACACGCGGAATTGCGCGTAGAGCGACAGGATCATGATCACGACAAACAGGATCATGAATACGGCCGGCGACAAAAACGAGCCGCCGCCGAGCAGTGCGAGATATGCGGGTGTAATCATGGTGTAGTTGGGTTAAAGGGATCGATTGATGGTTTTTATTTGCTCCCCAAACACGCGGGGAACGCGGCACACCTTAAGCAAAACGCGCGATTTGCCAGTGCAAATCGCGCGTTTGG
>CALRZR010000291.1:0-8969 GCA_943372705.1 Opitutus sp. GAS368
TGATTGCGACGCTCGGCGGCGGTTTTTTGGCGACCGCCTGGCAGCGGCGCACCGGCCGGGGCTACGCGGGGATGCTGGCGCTCAGTTCGCTGCTGACGGCGCCGGCCGCCTACCTGGCGTTTTCGGCCACGGATACGTTTACCTCAAAGGTCGCGCTCGCGGCGTCGATGTTCCTGATCTTTCTCTCCACCGGGCCGGTGAACACGTTGATTTTGGAAACCGTGCCGACGGCGATGCGGGCGACGGCGATGGCCGGGTCGATTTTCGCGATTCATATGTTTGGCGATCTTTGGTCGCCGCGGATCGTCGGGCATCTCTCGGACCGGTGGAACGATCTGCAGCGCGCGACGGTGACGGTGTTGCCGGGTGCGCTCGTGGTGAGCGCGATTTTCTGGTGCTGGCTGGTGCTGGCGACGAAACCCAAAACCGCGCCGTAACCGGTGCGGCGGCGCGCGGGATTTACGCGCCCAGATCGGCCAAGACGGCCTCGATGCGGCGGAGACGTTCGGCGGGGAAGAAGGAATTTATGCGCGTGATCACCTGCTGGATGATGCCATCCGGGCAACTCGCACCGCCGGTGATGAGCACACGTCGCGTCTCAGGGGTGCCGGGCCAAAGCGGACGCGGCTCGGTGCGGCCGGTGCCGCCGCCGACGTAGACATAGTGGTCGACCGAGCCCACCGAGCAGATGCTCGCTTCCGACTGGATGAAAAATGCCCGGTCGCCGAGGCGTTCCTCGCAGAGCCGGAAAAGCTGGTAGGTGTTCGAAGAATTTTTCCCGCCGATGACGAAGGCGGCGTCGAGGGGCTCGGCAAGGGCGCGGCTGAGGGCGTCCTGATTGACCTGCGTGGCGTAGCAGAGCGTATCGCGCCGGCTGCTGCCACCCACGCGCGTATCGTCGCCGAATTTCGCGCGGTAGACGCCGCGCAGGTGTTCAATGATGCCGAGGGTCTCGTTCATCAGAAGTGTCGTTTGATTCACGACGGCGACGCGGTCGAGGTGGGTGGCGACGTCGAAGCCCGGGGTGAAACGGTCGGCGAACGTGTCGTAAAATTTTGCGCGCACGGCGGGATCGTCGCTGGCGATGATTTCGCCGAGGAGGCGGGCCTCGTCGAGGTTGCGCACGATGACGGCGTGCGCGTAGCGGCGGGTGTTGGAGAACGTGGCCTTCGTTTCCTCGTGCTCGTGTTTGCCGTGGATGACGACGGTGTAGCCCTCGCGGCCGTAGGCGCGGGCGGCCTTCCAGACTTTTTCCACGAGCATGCAGGTGGCGTCGTATTGGCAAACGGCGATGCCCTTGCGGATGAGGCGGCGCTTGTCGTCATCGGTCGCGCCGAAGGCCGGGATGATCACGATATCGTCGGGCGTCAGCGTATCCCACAGCGCGGGCGAACCGGGCGTGTTGTCGACGGTGTAGGCCCGACCTTTGTCGGTCTGGAGATAGCGCAGGCCGCGGCTGAGGAGGTCCTCGTTCACAAACGGATTGTGGATCAGCTCCGAGAGCATGAACACGCGGCGGCCGGGATTCTCGGCGAGGGTTTCGTAGGCGCGCTCGATGGCGTTTTTCACGCCGAGGCAAAAACCGAAATGGCTGGGGATGACGTAACTGACCGCGCCGAAATCGAGCGTGACGGGCGCGGCGGCGCTGCGTTCATGCGTGCGGGCGAGGGCTTTGATCGCAGTGCACAGTTGTGATTGGTAGAGCGCGCCGGCGGCGGCGTCCTGCGCGTAGATTGCGGTATTGCGCTCCTGCGCGGGGCGAAACTTGTAGATGAAATCGTTTTCCCCGAGGTGCAGGTAGGGAATCTCGACGATGTGCGGCTCGAGCTGGCCGAGCAGCACGCCGAGCGACGGGGCGAGGGCCGCGGGATTCGCCGCGAGGTCGTCGAGCGATTGGAAGACGACTTCGCTGTCCGCGGACGGGCCGGAAACTTGGGCGAAGAAAACGCGATAGTTACGCCCGCCGGCGGTGGCGGCGAAATACTCGGCGGGCACCGTGTGGTCGCGAAACGACGATTCGAGGCGCGCGGTCGCCATGGGAAGATCGGTGCCCGTGAAGGGCAAACCGGCCTTGGAGCCGAGTCGGCGCACGGCGAGTTGGTTGCTCGCGTTAAATGCGAAGATCGCCACGAGGGCGGGCAGTGCAGAAGCGGCGGACATCACAGATGTTCCTCGCTGCCGTCGTCGGAAAACGGATCGCCGACGAATTCGATGCCGAAAAACTCTTCGGCTTCGAGCGTGGCGATGACACCCTCGATCACGGTCTTGCGGTCGACGGGGGTGAGTTCGAAGAAATCGAGATTGATCTGCTCGGCGATGGCGGCGCGGGCTTGGGCGCGGTCGGTGACGCCCTTGAGGAATTCGTCGGCCTGATCGGCGAGTTCGGCGATGATGGCGGCGAGGTGCATCAGGAAGACGGTGAGCGGCGGCGTTGGGCTGGCAAGGCTCCAGCGGCCGGCGCGGCGAGGCGGAGCGTAAAGGCACCGGAGGCGACGATTCGGCCGTTGATCTGGAGATCGACGGGGTGGCGACCGGCGTAGTGGCGGCGGGTGGAAAAGTCGCGGATCGTCTGGCGTTTTGTGAGCGTGAGCGTCGCGCCGGGTGCGACCTCGGCTTCGGTCCACTTGAAGACTTTCGCGGAGGCGCGTCCGCCGGCTTTGGCGTAGCGCACCACGTAGTCGATCACGAGGCGCTGGGATTGCTTCGCGGTCGAAGTGAGGCGTGCGGTGAGGGTGAGGGTTTCGCCGAGACTGAGCGTGGCGGGCGCGACGGAAAAGGCCGTGACGTTTACGCGCGCGGCGCCGCTGACGCCGACGAGGCGGAGGGCACGCGGGTGGCCCTTCTTGATGAGCGTGCGTGCGGCGTGGCGGACGATCCACGCGGTGGGCGCATGGGCGCGGTCCCACGATTCCACGAGGGCGAGCATGCGCTCGGGGTGGTCCTTCGAAATGTCGTTGAGGTGGTTGGCGACGGATTTGCGGACGTAGAGCGACGGATCGGCGGAGAGGCGCGTGAGGATGGCGAAGGTCGGCGACGGATCGCGGACGAGAGCGGGGAGGCGGCGGCCCCACGGGAGGCGCGGGCGGCTGCCTTCGCTGGCGAGGCGACGCACGTGCTCGTCGGGATCGGACGCCCAGGCGGTCATCACGGCGAGCGTGCGGTCGAGGTCGCGTTCGAGAAAGGCGCGGATGGCGAACTCGGCTGAGCCAAAACGCGTGAAAAATTTCAACGCATCGAGGGAGAGCTCGAAGTCGGCGAGGCCGTGGGTGGCGACGAAATCGGAGAGGAAGATTCCGACGAAATTGTGGCCGAGGCGCGGGGCGAGGGCGCGGAGAGTGCTGAGTTTCTCGGCGTAGGTGCCAGGCAGCGCGGCTTCGCAGGCGAGCGTGGTTTGGCGCAGGCGATCCATCAACGCGCGCTCGTCAAGGCCGTCGAGCGTGAGGGCGAGAAAACGGCTGCGGTCGAAACGCGGCGCGACGGCGGCGAAGTCGTCGGCGAGGCGGCGGTAGCGCGCCGCGTCGAACATGTGTTTCAGCGCGTCGGCCACGCGGGGAGGAGTCGGCGCTTAACCGCCGAGGACTTCGGCGAGCTTGGTGATGTCTTTGCCGCCGCCCATCGCGAAGTCGGGTTTGCCGCCGCCTTTGCCGCCGATGGCGGCGCTGAGGCCTTGGATGATCTTGCCGGCTTGGTGACCGGCTTTGACCGCCGCGGGTGTGCAGAAGGCGACGAGGCTGGCCTTGTCACCGAGGACGGCGCCGAGCTGAACGACGCCGTCGCCGAGCTTGGCGGCGATCTGCGAGCCGAGGCTGCGGAGGACTTCCTGGTCGGAAACGCTCACGACGGCGGAGAGGAATTTCAGGCCGTCGCGCACAGTGGCTTTCGCGGCGAGTTCCTCGGCCATGCCGGCGAGGGCTTTTTGCTGGAAGGCTTTGAGCTGCTTCTCGGTTTCCTTTTGGTGGGCGAGGAGGGCTTCGAGCTTCTTGACGACATCGCTGGTGCCGCCGCCGAGGTGGGCGCTGACGGCCGCGAGAGCGGCTTCTTTCGCGGCGACGAATTCGAACGCGGGCTGGCCGGCGACGGCTTCGATGCGGCGGGTGCCGGCGGCGATGGCCATCTCGGCGACGATTTTGATGAGGCCGATTTCGCCCGCCGTGGAAACGTGCGTGCCGCCGCAGAGTTCGCGGCTGTAGCCGCCGATGTCGACGACGCGGACGAACTTGCCGTATTTGTCGCCGAAGAAGGCGAGGGTGCCCTCGGGCTTTTTGTCGAATTCGGTCTCGTAGGTGTCGACCTTGGCGTTGTCGATGACCTTGGCGTTGACGAGCTGCTCGACCTCGAGGAGCTGCGCGTGCGTGACGGCTTCGAAGTGCGAGAAGTCGAAGCGCATGCGGTCGGCGGTCTTGGAGGTGCCGGCCTGGCGGACATGCGTGCCGAGGACTTTGCGGAGAGCCCAGTGAATCAAGTGTGCGGCGCTGTGGTGGCGGTTGATTGCACGACGCGTGGCGAGGTCGACGGAGAGCTCCGCGGCGGAGCCAATGACTAATGACGAATGACTAATGTCTAATGTCGGAGCGTCAGAGATTTTGTGGAGATGGCGGCCGGCTTTGTCTTTTACGCAGTCGGTGATGTGGACGAGATTGCCGTTGATGAGGGCGGTGCCGATGTCGCCGGTCTGGCCGCCCATTTCGGCGTAGAAGGGAGTTTGGTCGAAGACGAGGAAGGTGTCTTTGTCGGCCTTGATGACCTCGATGAGTTTGGCGTGAGCGGTCGTGTGCTCGTAGCCGAGGAACTTGGTGGCTTCGAGAGCGGTGGCTTCGCCCTCGGTGGCAGCGACGACGATTTCCTTTTTCTGCGAAGCGCGGCCGCGTTCGCGTTGCGCTTCCATGGCGGCCTCGAAGCCAGCGGCGTCGACCGTGAGTCCGCGCTCGGTGGCGAGGAGCTGCGTCATGTCGAGAGGGAAGCCGTAGGTGTCGTAGAGTTCGAAGGCGAGTGCTCCCGAAACTTTGGTAGCGGCCGACTTTCCTGGAACAATGTCGATGGGAATTCCGCCAACGCTCGTAGATTGCGGAGCTGCGGCGGAAACAGACTTCTCGAAAATTGCCAGACCGCGATCCAGCGTCCGCCCGAAGCTTTCTTCTTCGCTGCGGATCACGCGGCGGACGATGTCTTGGCGTTCTTTCAGCTCAGGGAAAACCGAGCCGAGGGACTCGACGACGGGGGCGACGAGTTGTTCGAAGAAGCCGGTCGTGAGGCCGAGTTTCTTTCCGTAGAGGATGCCGCGGCGGAGGATGCGGCGGATGACGTAGTTGCGGCCTTCGTTGCCGGGGAGAATGTTGTCGGCGATGGCGCAGCTCACGCAGCGGGCGTGGTCGGCGAGGACGCGGAAGGCGACGTCGGTTTGCTCCTGCTCGGTGAGGCCTTCGCGCTTCGTGGGGACGGTGCGGCCGTAGGTTTTTTTCGAGAGTTCGGTGATCTTCGCGAAGAGCGGGGCGAAGACGTCGGCTTCGTAGTTCGAGGGCTCGGCGGTGAAATCGGTGAATCCTTTCGAGACGGCGTGGATGCCGGCGACGCGTTCGAAGCCCATGCCGGTGTCGACGTGTTTGGCGGCGAGTGGGGAGAAGGTGCCGTCGGCGTTGGCGTTGAACTGGATGAAGACGTGATTCCAGATTTCGATGCAGCGGGGGCTGGAGGCGTTGACGCCGGCGCGGCCAGCGACCTCGTCGTCGGAGGGCAGGAGGTTGAAGTGGATTTCCGAGCACGGGCCGCAGGGGCCGGTGTCGCCCATCATCCAGAAATTATCCTTCTTGTTGCCGTGGACGATGTGGACGGCGGGATCGAGGCCGGCTTTGCGGAAGATCTCGGCCCAGATGTCGTAGGCTTCTTGGTCGAATTCGGAGGGGTCGCCCTTGGATTTGTCGGGCGAGTAGACGGTGGCGAAGAGGCGTTTGGCGGGGATGCCCCAGACCTTGGTGATGAGCTCCCAGCCCCAATTGATGGACTCTTTCTTGAAGTAGTCGCCGAAGGACCAGTTGCCCAGCATTTCGAAGAGCGTGTGGTGGTAGGTGTCGAAGCCGACGTCCTCGAGGTCGTTGTGTTTACCGCCAGCTCGGATGCACTTCTGGGTGTCGGCAGCGCGGGTGTCTTTGGAGGGGCGGACGCCGGCCCACTTGGAGACGTCGGCGGCGCGGTCACCGAGGAAGATGGGCACGAACTGGTTCATGCCGGCGTTGGTGAAGAGGAGTCCGGGCGAATCCGGCATCAGGGATGCCGACGGGACGATCGTGTGGCCCTGCGAGGCGAAGAAATCGAGGAAGGACTGGCGGATTTGCGCGGAGGTCATGTGTCGGAAGACAGAGGGCAGAGGACAGAGGTCGTGAACGGGGTTAGCAAGACGGGAAATAGTCGCCGAAGAGCCGCCGATGGGAGGGGATTGGAGCTTGTTGCCATCGGGGTTGGCGGCAAGGTGGGGATCGCAAAGGTCGTCACCGCGGACCGGGAGATCGCCGGGCTTTGCGCCAAGCCCACCCCATGCCGACCCTCCCCGCCAACCGGTTTTCACGTCCTGCGCTGGCGATGCTGGCGCCGTTGGTGGCGTGGGGTTTGCAGACGTTGCTGTGGGTGCAGGTAAAGCCGTTGGTCTGGGTGTTTTTCTATCCGGCGGTGTTTTTCAGTTCGCTGATTGGCGGGCTGTGGTGCGGCTTGGCGGCGACGTTGGTTTCGACGGCGGTGGGGTGGTGGTTTTTCATGAGGCCGGAGGGAGGAGACTTCGTGCGGTTCGAGATCGAGACGGTGGTTTTTGTCCTGATGGGCGTGCTCTTTGCGGTGTTCAACGAGCGGTGGTGGTCGGCGAAAAAGGATTTGGAGAAACGCGTGGGCGAGCGCACAGATGATCTCGAGGCGGCGTTGGCGACGCTGCGGCAGCGTGAGGCGGAACTCCGAATGGTGACCGACACGGCGCACGTGGGGCTCGTCATCGTCGATGGTCGGCACCGGTATCGGTATGCGAATCGCACCTACTGCGAGATTTTGAAACTGCCGACCTTCGATCTGGTAGGACGCGCGGTGGCCGAGGTGTTGCCCAGCGTTTATGCGACGCAGATCCGGCCGCGGCTGGAGCGGGCGTTTGGCGGAGAGAAAGTGGAATATCTGCTGCACATGCCGAATGCGGACGAGGCGGGGACGAGCCGGCATTTTTCCGTGTCCTACGGGCCGGTAATGGATGGCGCGGAGCGCGTGGTGGTGGTGGCGATCGCGGACGTGACGGCGCGGAAGCGGAGCGACGAGCTGGCGGCGCGGTTGGCGGCGATCGTCGCATCGTCGAGCGACGCGATTATCGGCAAGGACCTCGACGGGATCGTGACGAGTTGGAACGTGGGGGCGGAGGCGGTGTTTGGGTTTGCGGCGGCCGACATGGTGGGGCGGCCGATCACGCGACTGATTCCGGCGGCGCGGATTCACGAGGAGCAGACGATTTTGGAACGGATCCGGCGCGGCGAACCGGTGCGGCATTTCGAGACGCAACGCCAACACGCGGACGGGCGTTTGCTCGACGTATCGATCACGGTGTCGCCAATCCGGGACGGCGAGGGGAAAGTGGTGGGCGCGTCGAAGGTGGCGCGGGATGTGACGGAGGCGAAGCGGGTGCAGGGGGCGCTGCGCGAATCGGAGGAGCGCCTGCGGCTGGCGATCGACGCGGCCCGTCTCGGCACGTGGGAGACCAACTACCGAACGGGAAAACTCGTCTGGTCGCGCCGGCAGGAGGAGATGATGGGGTTCGCGCCGGGGACGTTTCCGGGGACGCTGGAGGCGTTTTTGGCGTTGGTGCATCCGGATGACCGGGAGCGACTGGCCGAGGCGCAACGCGAGGCGATGAAACCGGGCGGCAGCTATCAGGCCGAATTGCGCTTCGTGCGGCAAGACGGGAGCCTGCGGTGGGGGTTCGTGCGCGGGCAAGTGCTGCGCGGACCCGACGGGCAACCGGAACGGATGCTGGGCATCGAACTGGACGTGACCGAACGCCGGCAGACCGAGGAAGCGGTGCGACGGCTGAATGCGGAACTGGAACTCCGTGTGCGCGAGCGCACCGCGCAGCTCGAGTCCGCCAACAAGGAACTGGAATCGTTTTCCTACACGGTATCGCACGACCTGCGGGCGCCGCTGCGCGCGATCAACGGATTTTCCCTCGCGGTGGAGGAAGACTACGGCGCGCTGTTGCCCGAGGAAGGGCGACGTTTCCTGCAAAAAGTGCGGGACGGGGCGTCGCGAATGGGCTGCCTGATCGACGACTTGCTGGCGTTTTCGCGGTTGAGCCGGACGCCGCTGGACCGGCGGGCCGTGGATGCGGAGGCGATCGTGCGCGAGGCCTTGGCGGAGCTGGGGTGGCCGATCGCAGGCCGGGCGATCGAATTGCGGGCGGGGGCGATGCCGGTGACCGAGGCGGACCCGGCGCTGTTGAAACAAGTGTGGGTGAATTTGCTCTCGAACGCGCTGAAATATACCCGCAAGCGGGCGCACGCCGTGATCGAGACCGGGTGCGTGGAACAGGGTGGCGAGACGGTGTTTTTCGTGCGCGACAACGGGAGCGGTTTCGATCCGCGGTATGCGCACAAACTGTTCGGGGTGTTTCAGCGATTGCACCGCGCCGAAGATTATGAAGGGACGGGCGTCGGCCTTGCGATCGTGCAGCGCGTGGTGCATCGCCACGGCGGGCGCGTATGGGCGGAATCGGCGCTCGAAAGCGGCGCCACTTTCTATTTCACTCTCGGCGCCGCTCCTCCGCCATGAACAACCCGAATGCCGTAGAACTATTGTTGGTGGAAGACGATCCGCAGGATTTGGAACTGACGCTGCGGGCCCTGAAGAAAGCGCACATCGCAAACCACATCGTGGTCGCGCGCGACGGCGCAGAGGCGCTCGATTTTGTGTTTGGGGAAGGCGCCCATGCGGGGCGCCCGATCACGGAACAACCG
>CALRZR010000292.1:0-8934 GCA_943372705.1 Opitutus sp. GAS368
TAAAGATGAAAAGATACGCTGCAGTGCGCTGGTTAATACTCAGCGCAAAAAAGGCGACCCATGGGAGGGTCGCCGTCAAGGGAGCGTCGGTGACAGAGTTGTTACCGACGCGAGTGCCGGGGCAGTTCGGGCGGGCGAGGGGGACGGGGGCGGCGAAAACCTTGCGGTTTCCGCTACGAACAGCGGTGGGTGGCGTGGAGGCGATGTGCGCTAGAAACTCGCGCGCACGCCGACGACGACACCGCGGGCGGCGAGCGGGGCGAGGTCCTTGAGGAAGGACGTGTGCGGGCGGGCGTCGGCGTTCGTGAGGTTGGTGCCGCGGACGAAGATCTCGGTGCGGAGGTGGCCGAAGTCGACGGTGCGGCTCACGTGGGCGCTCACGAGGGCGTAGCGGGCGGATGGGGTTTCGTTGGGCGCGACGCGGTTTTGCGCGCCGTAGAACTGGCTTTCGAGGCCGGCGCTCCAGGCGGCGGTTCTCCAGAAGAGGCCGGCACCGGTGCGGGTGGCGGGAATGCGCGGAAGATCGCGACCGCCTTCGCGGGCGCGGGTGAGATCGGCGGTGAGGCGCAGGTCGAGTTGCCAGTCGGGGCGGTCGTGGAGGTGCCAGACGGTCTCGACTTCGATGCCCCAAAAACGGGCGTCGCGCTGGATGTAGCGGTAAACGGGGAGGGCGGCGGCAGCGTCTTCGTGATCGAGCTGGGCGAACGCGGGGGATTCAGGGTCGAGGAAGGCCCACGTGTCGTTTTGCGCGACGGCGACGAGGCCGCTGGGTTGTTCGAAGATGTATCCGTTGAAACGATTCGTGAAGGCGGTGACGGCGCCGGTGACGAAGCCGGTGCGGCGGCGCAGGCTGACCTCGGCGCTGAGGGAGCGTTCGGCGCGGAGCGAGGCGTCGCCGATCTCGAAGCTCTGGGTGCCGGCGTGCGCGCCGTCGGCGTAGAGTTCCTGGGCGTTAGGCGCGCGGCCGGTGTGGGTGACGGAGAACGCGAGCGCGTAGTCGGGGGAGAGTTTCCAGACGCCGCCGCCGGAGCCGCTGAACTCATCGTCGCGGCGGGCGGAGTGACCGGTGGCGGCGAGTTTGGTGCGTTCGACGCGTCCGCCGAATTGCCAGGAGACGGGGCCGGCGGCGAGTTCCTCGAAGGCGAAGAGCGCGGTGGTGTCGGTGCGCGAGGGCGGGAGAAACGCTTCGTCGCCGACGGCGGCGAAATCGCTGCGGGACGACTGGAGGCCGAGGGCGCCGGTCAGGGGTTTGGCGTCACCGTGGAGGAGTTCGAAGCGGGCGTCGTGGCCGCGGTTGGTGAACGTGGTGCCGATGGCGCCGTCGGGCTCGATCTCGGTATGGCGATAGCGGGCGTGGCCGAATTTGAAACGCAGGCCGCGGACGAAAGCGGTGTCGCCGGCGGCGCTGTGCCACTCGCCTTGGACGTCGGTGCGGCGCTGGCGCAGATCAATGCGGACGCCCTCGGCTTCGGCGGCGCCCGGCGTGGGGGCGGCGGCCTCGTGTTCGTGGGCGTGGCCGGGGACACCGTAGTCGGAATCGAGGCCGCTCAAGCTCACGCCGAGGTGAAACGTCTTGGAAACGTAGGATACGCCGGCGGCGCCGCTGCGCGTGGTGAGGCCGCTGTTGGGCAGGCGGCCGTGCGCGAAGTCGGGTGCGGGCTCGCCGTGTTCGCGGGCCTCGGCGGTTTCCTCGGCGCGCACGCGGGCGCTCTCGGCGAAGCCGGGGATGCGGAGGTTTTGCGCCGTGCGGCGGAAGCCATCGAGGTGGAAGACGAGCGCGCGATCGGCCGCTGGGCGAATCGAGAAGTCGAATACGCCGCCGCCGGCCCACTCGTCGGCCGCGGAACCGCGGCGGATTTCGACGGAACCGCGGGCGGGCTCGGTGGGGAGATCGGTCTCGATGCGGTGGGTGATCACGTTGACGACGCCGCCGACGGCGTTGCTGCCGTAGAGAAGCGAGGCGGGGCCGCGGACGACCTCGATGCGCTCGACGAGAAATGGCTCGACGCTCACGGCGTGGTCGGGGCTGGTGACGGACGCGTCGAGGGTGCCGACACTGTTTTCGAGCAGGCGGATGCGGTCACCGCCGAGGCCGCGGATGATGGGGCGGCTGGCGCCGGGACCGAACGAGGTGGCGTGGATACCGGTCTCGGCGGCGAGGGTGTCACCGAGGGAGGCCTGTTGTTTCAGGCGCAGCGAACGGCCGCTGAGCACGGTGGTGGCTTGGGCGAGATCGACCTGGTTGCGCTCGAACGGAGCGACCGAGGTGACGAATTGATCGAGGGCGACGATGCCGTCGGAGTGCGAGGAGGCGGACGGGGCGTGCGAGTGCGCGGAGGCGGGCGGCGGCGGGGCGGTTTGGGCCCGTGCAACAAGCGCGGCGCAGAGCGCGGCGGCGGTGAAACGGGAGAGACAGAGAGACGGAGAGATGAGGAGACGGAGAGATGAAAAGGTGGACATGGTGGGTCGGGTTTGAACGAACGGAACGGTGCGCGGGACGCGGGAAGGCGCGGTCGGAGACGGCGCGGGCGCGGCGCAAAACAACGGCGGTCACAGATCGCCGTTACGAAACAAGCAGGGGTTCAAACCGACGGAGGGCCGCGTTCCGGTTGTCGGAGGTAGTGCGGCGGGGAGACGAAAATTTCGCGGGCGATGCTCGGGGCGAAGGCGCAGGCGGTGAGCGAGGGGGCGGGGGCCGAGAGGGGGGCGGGGGGAGCGTCGGCGCTGAGGGCGAAGAGGACGATCGGGCAGGATTCGTCGTGCTCGGTGTGCGTCGCGTCGTGGAGGTGTTCGTGCAGCTCGGGGCTCGCGGCGAAGGCGGTCAGGGCCAGCACCAACAGGACGCTGCCGGCCGCGGTGAAGCGGCGGACGAGGTCGAGGAGGGTGGTGCGGCGGGCGAGGGACATGCTACGGGGCGGGCGGCTGAAGAGGAAGACGGCGGAAGAGGGCGTGGGAGAAGGAGAGAAGAGAGACGAGAGAAGGCGGGAGGGAAGGGTTGTGACTATAGCGGAGGCGTCAAGGGGGCGGGGCGGTGGAGGAGGGCGGGTCGGAGACCCTGCCCTACTGGGAGGCGAGGCGGACGTCGAAGAGCCACCATTGGCCGGCGCGTTGTTCGATGCGGCCGAAGAGGCGGCGGCCGAGTTTCACGGTGGCGAGCACGGAGGGATCGGCGCGGAATTCGTGGGTGCCGGCGAAGAGGAGGCCAGGGAGTTCGTCGTGGACGATGTGAAGGGTGCCGCGCTCGGGCGAGATGGCGGCGGCGGCACCGCGGATGGAGTAGCCCATGAGTTGCTCGGGCGTGGGGGCGCAGTCGCAGTTGCCCTTGGCGGTGAGAAGTTCGCCTTCGGGGACGGTGACGAGGAGGGTGCGGAGGGCGGTGTCGGTGGCGAACGCGGCCATGAATTGCACGGACGAGGTGCCGCCGGCGTAGTCGCGGACGAGGGAGAGGCGCGGCATCGTTTTCATGGATACGGTGCCGGCGGGGGCGAGGGCGAAGGGATCGTCGGTGGCGAAATCGGGCGTGATGCGGCGGAGCCAGAGGCTGCCGTCGGCGCCGAGCCAGACGACGAGGATCGCGCCGTCGCGGAGGATGAGGGTGTCGACGTGACCGGCGGGTTTGCTTTCGTCGAGACGGAGCGGGAGGAGGAAACGGGCGCCGGCGTCGGGCGAGTAGGAGGTGAGGATGCGCGGGTCGTTGTCGGCGGCGGTGAACCACACGGTGGCGACGCGGCCGCCGTCGTTGGCGAGGCGCGGGCCGTTCATGGGGCAGGCAGCGAGACGCCAGTCGTCGTTGTTGAGGGTGCGGGGCTCGTCCCAGAGGTTGCCGCGGAAACGGGCGGTGCGGATGTCGCGGACTTCGGTGTCCGTGCGGCCCCGATACGCGAGGAGGGCGCCGCCGTCGGGGAAGGCGGTGAGGGCGAGGGGGCAGCAGTCGCAGACGGAGGCGTCGATGAGGGTGTCGGCGGCGGGGTTGGGGGAAGGGGAGGAAGGTGTGAGCGTGGTGGAGGGGAGGATACGGGAGTAGAGCTGCTGGGGAGCGGGTTTGGGGCCGGCGGAGGCGGTGCGGTTTTCGAGCCAGGCGGCGAGGACGCGGCCGTCGGCGAGGCGGACGAAGGAGAATTTCTCGACGCCATGGCCGGCGTGGGCCCACGGGGCGGGCGGACTCCAGGTGGCGCCGCGGTCGGAACTCGTGGTGACAAGAGCGCCGCCGCGACCATCGGTCCAGACGACGGTGGCGGTGCCGCGGCCGTCGTGGACGAGTTGGGGGAAATCGCCGGAGCTGGCCGGAAGGTCGGCGCGCTCGGCGATGGTGCGGGCGGCGGACCATTTTTGCGCGGGGGCGTCGTAGGTGGCGAAGCGGAGGCGGTTGGGCGTGGGCGGGGAGGTTTTTTTCGCGGCGGGCGCGGAGGACTCGACCCACGTGAGCCAGTGCGTGCCGTCGGGGGCAGTGGTCATGGAGGCGCCGACGGCGTGTGGGCCGGCGGGCGAGGTGAGCTGGACGACGGAGGGACGCGGGGCGGGTTTCACTTCGGCGGCGCGGGCGACGGC
Organism: Opitutus sp. GAS368; assembly: GCA_943372705.1. Lineage (GTDB taxonomy): Bacteria > Verrucomicrobiota > Verrucomicrobiia > Opitutales > Opitutaceae > GAS368. Next base: position 4,549 of record CALRZR010000292.1, read on the forward strand.
TGAGAAGGAGAGAAAGAGAGAAAGCGAGAAGAGGAGACGGGACGCGGTGCGCATGGCGGGAGGGGAGCGGAGAGGGGACGGCGGATTTCGCGGATTTGTTGCTCGGGAAAGATGCGACGATGGAAAAGGCGGACTGAAGTCCGCCCTACTGGCGGCGGCGTTGCAACAGGGTGACGCCGAGGAGGAGCGCGAAGGAGAGGACGAGCAAGAGGGCGGCGAAGGTGTGGGCCTGGGGGTAGGCGAGTTTTTGGACTTCGTCGTAGAGGGCGATGCTGGCGACTTTGGTGACGCCGGGGACGGAGCCGCCGATCATGAGGACGACGCCGAATTCGCCGAGCGTGTGGGCGAAAGCGAGCGTAAGGCCGGCGGCAATACCGCGCCAGGCGAGCGGGGCGTGGAGGCGGACGAAGACGCGGGCGGGGGTGGCGCCGAGGGCGGTGCCGGCATCGAGGAGTTCGCGGGGGACGGCGCGGAGGGCGGCTTGGAACGGCTGCACGGCGAAGGGCAGCGAGTAAAACACGGAGGCGATGACGAGGCCGGTGAACGTGAACGCGAGCGGAGCGCCGGTGGCGTCGCGCCACCAACTGCCGGGCGGATGATTGGGCGAGAAGGCGACGAGGAGATAGAAGCCGATGACGGTCGGCGGGAGGACGATGGGGAGCGCAACAAGGGTTTCGACGAAGGGCGCGAAACGGATGCGCGTGGTGTTGAGCCAGTGCGCGAGCGGGAGGCCGAGGAGGCCGAGGATGAGCGTGGTGAGCGCGGCGAGGCGCAAGGTGAGCCAGAGCGATTGCCAGAGCGGCGAGGGGAGACCGAGGAAGTGTGTGGCGGTGTCGGGCAAGGCGGGCGCGGTGTGGAGGGCGGAGACAGAGTGGGCGGAGAAGCGAGCGGGAACGCTCAACGTTTAACTCTGAACGCTCAACGTCCAAGTGGGCGGTGAGTGGGGATGGCTGGGGGGCGCACAAAACGCGACGGGGGCGTCGCGTCCCCAGTGAGCGTCGCACCCTTGGCGGGCTTGGCGGACCGTGGTGGGGCGGCGGTAGGGAAACCGCCGTTCCCGGCTCAGCGGGCGGGGAGGACGAAGCCGAAGCGTTCGAAGATTTTGCGGGCGGCGGGCGAGCGCAGAAATGCGAGGTAGCGCATGGCGGCAGGGTTGGCGGCGCCGCGGGTGGTGAGGACGGCGGCTTGTTCGAGGGGATCGTGAAGCGTGGCGGGTATTTCCTGCCAGCGGCCGGGTTCGCGGTGCGCGGGCGAGAGGACGAGGGCGAGGGCGACGAGGCCGGCGTCGGCGTTACCGGTTTGGACGAACTGGGCGGTTTGGGCGATGTTCTCGCCGAGGACGAGTTTGGGTGCGGCGGCGGAGACGAGGCTGAGGCGGTCGAGCGTTTGTTGAGCGGCGCGGCCGTAGGGCGCGTGGGCGGGATTCGCGATGGCGAATTTTTTCACGCGCGGATCGCGCACGACGGTGGCGAGATCGGTGAGGGCGAGATCGGTGCGCGTGGTCCAGAGGACGAGGCGGCCGATGGCGTAGGGCGTGAGGCTCGCGGGGTCGGCGAGGCGGGCATCAATGAGGGCGCGCGGGTAGCTGAGATCGGCGGAGAGGAAGAGATCGTAGGGTGCGCCGTTTTTGATCTGGGCGAAAAAGTTGCCGGAGGAACCGGTGGCGACGGTGAGCGTGGTGGGTTTTTCGGTTTTCGATGGCGGATTTTCGATTTGGAGAAAGGCGGCGTTGAGGGCGTCGAGGCAGGAAATGAGGTCGCTGGCGGCGGCGAGGGAGACGGTGGGGGCCGGAGCGGCCCCAAGGACCAAGGACCAAGGACCAAGGGCCAAGGACGCGAGTAGCGTGAGGACGGCGAGCGGGAAGTGGCGGAGGTGGGTCATGCAGTGGCGGCGATGCGGCGGAGCAGTTCGGCTTTGCCGGGGCTGAAGGCACCGGGGCCGGAGTGAGGGAAGCGCAGGAGGGGTTCGAGGGTGGGGGCGTGGCGGGGCGGCATAGCAGGAAAGGGCGAAAACGCAGTTGGGCGTCGAACTGGGCTGCGTGGCGGATGTTCGTGTTTCAGAGCGCGATATGGTGCTCAATCCGTGAACGTTTTTGCGACCTTTGGACTTTGCGCGGATGCCGACGGCCTCAGAGCAAGAACATCAAGGGAACACAAAGAACGTGCACGAATCCGATTCCGCACGATCCGCGCAGAATATAAATCTGAATGCCTCCGTCTTTTTTTAGTAGTTCGCATGTGAAACCAACCAGCATGCTAGTTACCCAAAATGTCAGAAAACCAAGCCACGTGTAACCAGCTGCGCTCCTCGCGAATTCCTGTCCGGCTGAGTGGGACGGCGCATCTTGGAACGCTAAAAAAAACGCAGAAATCATACTAAGCCCAAAGAAGACGTTGTTCGTCGTCCTGAGTGCACGCTGCGAATAGAAGAACTTCATGATTTGCTCATAACTGGGCGGGTTCAACGATTCGTAGGTTGAACGGACTATCGAACTTTGAATGAAACCCTCTCGGACTTCGGAACTCAGATTTTGAGATGCGCGAGGAGGGTGCGTTCTTCTTCGGCGGGGAGGGGGTCGCCGTCGACTTCGAGGATGCGGCGGGCGAGGGGTTCGAGTTGCTCAGCGGGGACTTCGACGACGCCGCGGCCTTCGCGCCACTGGATCACGGGGAGGCCCCAGGCTTTGTTTTCGAGGACGACGCGGGCGTAGGCGCGGCGCATGGCGCGCATCGAGCGGCGGGTTTCCTCGTCGGGGATTAAAGCCGGCTGCTCCTGGAGCATGAACGGATCGGTGGCGGGCATGAAGCGGACGTTGGCGGACTGCTCGATGAAGGCAAGGCGGGCGGCATCGGCGACGGTCAGCACGCTGTCTTTCTCGCGCGCGACGAGATGGGGTTCGCGGCCGGTGTTGTCGAAGAGCCGCCATTCGTGGAGGAGCGGCCGGTAGTGCTCGGCGAGGAGCCGGATACCGACGCGAAAGCGGCGTTGTTGGACGTCGTCGGGGATATCGTGGCCACCTTTAGTGACTCGCTGGCGGATGCGGTTGCGTGTGATATCGAGGTCGGGAATCCAGAGGAAATCGAGGCGGATGCGGTAGCCGGCGGCGCGGAGATCGGCGAGGAAGGGAACGTAGCCGTAGCCGGAGAGCGTGGTCTCGAAGGCGAAATCTTCGCGGCGTGCGGAAAGGTCGCGCAGGCGCTTGAGCATGATGCGGCCGGCTTCGAAGGCGGCCGTGTCGGGGGAGAAGGGTGAGAGGCCGGCGGCGATGAGGTCGGCGTTTACGAATTCGCGGCAGCGCATTTCCTGTGGGAGGAAATCGCGGACGTAGGTGGTTTTTCCCGCGCCGTTGGGGCCGGCGATGACGAAGAGGTTCGGCATGGGCGGCGGTGCGGGGCGGGAAAGCGGAGGCGAACTGCGGAGGAGCTTCGCGTGGGCGAGGCAGCACGGGCTGAAGCTCCCGTGCTACGACGGACGGTGTTTACTTTTTCGCGGCGGTAGCGGGCTTTACTTCTTCGAGCACCCAGCCGGCGGCTTGGCGGGACATGAGGCCGGTGATGGTGTCGCCGGTTTTGAAGGTTTTGAGGGCGGTCGCGTCGACTTTGAACATCATCGTCATCGCACGCATTACGCCGGGGATCTCTTCGTGTTTCACCATGAAGGCGGATTTATCAGCGAGGACGGAGGTGATCACGCCGCGGAGCGCGTGGCGCTTGGGTGCCTCGGAGGAGGCGGTGGGAGCGGCGGGCGCGGCGGATTTTTCGGCGGCGGAAAGCGCGGTGGGGGAAAGGACCAAGGCGCAAGGGCCAAGGACCAAGGCGAGGCGCAGGGCGGGGAGGAGGCGGGATTTCATGGAATGGATGGGAGAGTGGGAGAGGAGGGTTAGTGTGAGGACAGGGCGGGGGCGATGCAGAATTCGGGGGCGGCGGGGGTGCGGGAAGTGGGAGGAGAATCGGAGGATTCAGATTTGAGATTTGAGAAGGGGCGGGCGATGGGCGGGAGCGCGGAGAGAGCGGTGGGACGCGTGAGGGTTTTGGGGTCGAGTTCGAGGAGGCGGACTTGGTTGGTTTCGCCGGGGTAGGTGAACGACATGACGACGTGGCCGGAGGGGCGGAGGGCGGCGCGGGGGAAACCGCTGGAGCGGGCTTGCGAGCTGTCGGCCACGAGCTGTGGCGCGGAGAGTTTGCCGTCGGGCCAGAGGCGGCGCGTGTAGATGCCGGCGGCGTTTTCGGCGGTGCCTATTTCCATCCAGAAGATCAGGGCGGTTTGGTCGGCGAGCATGACGGTCTCGAGGCGACCCATGGGGCGGCCGAGATCGATGACGACGGGATCGGTGAAGGTGCGCGCGGAATTGGCGGAGTAGCGGGCTTGGACGCGCGGGGTGCCGTT
>CALRZR010000293.1:0-8894 GCA_943372705.1 Opitutus sp. GAS368
TCGGGGCGCTCGGCGAAAAGGCCGATGCTCCGCTGGTGAGGTCCCGCGCTCACCGCCTGCTGAGCGAGATCAACGACACGCTGCGCGATCTGCCGCGCGCTCGTGCCCATGCCGAGCTGGCTGTCGCGTTGGCGCAGGGCGCGCCGAATAGCGGCGTGATGATGTTTGCGCAGGCGTGTCTCGGCCGGTGCGCGCTGCGGGCGGGAGATTTTGCGGCCGCGCGGCGGCATTTCACGAGGGTGCTGCGGCATTGGCAGAAAAATTCGCCGTGGAACGCCGCCAACGCGCAGCGCAACCTGGCCGAGTTGGCGGAGGCCGAGGGCAAGTTGACTGGCGCGTTGGCGATTTACGAAAAGACGATCACCGCCCTGACCGAGGTGGGCGACCGGCGCGGGCTCGCGCGCACCCTCTACCTGACGGCGAATCTGCTGCGCCGCCTCGGGCGCAACGACGATGCGCTCGCCTACCTCGAACGCGCGCGGCCGCTCGCCGAGAGTGTCGGCGGCCATCAGGTGCTCGCCGAGTTCAACGAAGAGCTCTCGCTCACCCTCGAAGCGAAAGGGGATTTTCCCGGCGCGCTCGTCGCGCAACGGCAGGCGCAGCGGGCCCGCGAGTCATTGCGGACGGCGCAGGCCTCCGTGCGCGCCGCGGCTTTCGAAACGCGGGAGGCGCTCGCCGCCAAACAGCTGTCCATCGAACAGCTCAATCGGCAAAAGGCCGAGCAGGCCGAGGCGCTGCGGCTGCAGCAGGCGGAATTGCGTGCGCGCGCCGCGGAGCTGGAGCGCGCCACGCTGCTACGTTGGTCGATCGCGGGCGGCACAGCCTTCGGTCTTCTCGCGCTTGGTGCGGTGATTTTCTCGCAGCGGGCCCGCCTGCGCGCCGAGCGCCGCAGTCTCGCGGAGACGCATCGCGCGCTGGCCGCTGCCGAGCGCGCCGACGTCCTCAAATCGCGCCTGCTCGGGATCGCGTCGCACGATTTGAAAGCGCCGCTGCGCGCGATGCTCCTGCGCGCCGACCAACTCCAACCCGCTGTCGCGCCCGCCGGCGCCGCGGCGCTCGCGGGTTTGCGCACAGACGGCGAGCGCATGCTGACGCTCGTGCGCGATCTGCTCGACGTCGCGGCGGTGGAATCCGGGGAACTGAAACTGCAGCTCGCGCCGTGCGAACTCCGCGCACTTGCCGCCGAGGTCGTCACCTCGCTACGCCCGCACGCCGAGCAGAAGCGCATCGCGCTGCATTTCGCGTCGCCTGCGGACGAGGTTGTTCTCCCTGCTGACCGCGCGCGGCTCGCGCAGGCGATCACCAATCTCGTGGACAACGCCGTGAAGTTTTCGCCGCCCGGCGCAGCCGTGCGTGTCAGTCTCGCTGTCGGCGGTGGGAGCGTCCGTCTCGCGGTGCGCGACGAGGGCCCGGGGCTCTCGCCCGAGGATTTCGCGCGGATGTTCCAACCGTTTCAGACGCTCTCCGCAGTGCCCACCGCCGGCGAGCCGTCGAGCGGACTCGGCTTGCACATCACGCGCGAAATCGTCGCGCGCCACGGCGGCCGCATCGATGTCGACTCCGCGCCTGGCGCCGGCGCGACGTTTACGCTCGTGCTGCCGTGCGCGCCGCTGCCGGTGTGATCCGGCGCTGGCCGCTCCGCGCTCGACTCGCGATGACGGGGTCTGCACAACCCCGCCCGGTTGCTTCCGTCGATGTCGCGCTTCTCTCCCATTTTCGTTTCCGGGCCGCTGCGAGCACTGGCTCTGCTCGCCATGCTTTTGCTCGTCGCCGCGGACGTCGTGGCCGCCGACGCGACGAATTCTTATCCGGAGTGGTTTCTCAAACATATCAACCGCGAGACCCCCGGTTACGCGAAAGCCCAAGCGGAGGCGGAGGAGCGACTCGCCGCCGCCCGGGCCGCCAAGGATGAGCGTGAGGAAGCCTACGCCCTGCTCGCCCTCGGGATCGCCCGCGCCCGCCAGAGCGACTTTGCCGGCAAGGCCCGCCATACCACTCAGGCGCTCGCGATCGCCGAACGGGTGGGCGACCGCACGCTGCTGAGCGTGGCCCTGATCAACGCCGGTATCGCGGCCTTCAGTCTTCGCGACTTTCCCCGGGCGATTGCCTTCTACCAGCGCAGCATTGACCACCACACCCGCACGGGAATGCCTCCCAACGAAGCGGCGTTGGCCAATCTCTCCGTCGCCTATCGCCATTTGGGCGATCTCACTCGCGCGCTCGACTACGCGCGACAGGCGCTGGTCCTTTTGGAGTATCGTGAGAAAGGCGCCAATCTCATCGGCGCGGTGATGAATGTGGGCAATGCGGAGCGGGCCCTGGGCCATTTTGCGGAGGCGCGCACTTACTATCGCCGTGCCCTCGAGCTGGAGCGGAGTCGTGCGGGTTCCAATCGCAACGATCTCGCCGACATCGAAGAGCAGCTCGCGCGGACCGATTTCGCGGAAGGTCTCTATGCCCCGGCCCTCGCCACGTTTGAAAAAATCATCCGGCTACGTCGCACCTTGCGCGGAAAAAATAAACTGAGCACCGCGCTCATCCGCGCGGCCGAGACGCTCGTGAAACTCGGCCGGCCCGACGAGGCGTGGCCGCTCATCGAGGAAGCGCGGGGCTACGTGGAGTCGCAGGAGATCACCACGCTGCGCGAAAGCACTTACCGCGTTCTCGCCGAGGTGCAGGCGGCCCGCGGGAATTCTTCCGCCGCTTACGAGGCCTTAAAACGCTACCACGACATCACCGAAGCCGCCGCCGGCGAGGCCGCCAAGACGCGCGCCGCGGAGCTCGCCGCCCAATTCGACTTCGCCGAACAACAGCGCGCCATCGCCGCCCTCGAGCAGCGGCAGAAATTGCACGAAGCCGATCTGCGGACGGAACGCGCCGAGCTCGCCCGCGTGCGCACGCAGCGCTGGGCGGTCGGTTTCGGTCTGGGTGCCGTGGCCGTGGCGCTCGGCGCCTGGGGCTGGGGCTTGCGCGCGCGCCGTCGCGCGGACCAGCGCATCCTCGCCGAGACGTGTCTCGCCAAAGAAGCCGCCGAGCGCGCCGACGTGCTCAAATCGCGCCTGCTCGGGATCGCGTCGCACGATTTGAAAGCGCCGCTGCGCGCGATGCTCCTGCGCGCCGACCAACTCCAACCCGCCGTCGCACCCGCCGGCGCCGCGGCGCTCTCGGGCTTGCGCACGGACGGCGAGCGCATGCTGACGCTCGTGCGCGATCTGCTCGACGTCGCGGCGGTGGAATCCGGGGAACTGAAACTGCAGCTCGCGCCGTGCGAACTCCGCACACTTGCCGCCGAGGTCGTCACTTCGCTACGCCCGCACGCCGAGCAGAAGCGCATCGCGCTGCATTTTGTGTCGTCGTCGGACGAGTTGGTTCTCCCCGCCGATCGTGCGCGGCTCGCGCAGGCGATCGTCAATCTCGTGGACAACGCCGTGAAGTTTTCGCCGCCCGGCGCGGCCGTGCGCGTCAGTCTCGCTGTCGGCGATGGGAGCGTCCGCCTCGCGGTGCGCGACGAGGGCCCGGGGCTCTCGCCCGAGGATTTCGCGCGGATGTTCCAACCGTTTCAGACGCTCTCCGCGGTGCCCACCGCCGGCGAGCCGTCGAGCGGGCTCGGCTTGCACATCACGCGCGAAATCGTCGCGCGCCACGGCGGCCGCATCGATGTCGACTCCGCGCCCGGCGCCGGCGCGACGTTTGTGCTCGTGCTGCCGCTGCCGACAACGGCGATCTGACCGCCTGGCTTTTTCTGCCAGCGTTGACGCAGGTTACACGAGGCCGTTGCGCACGCACCAACGGATCAGTCCCGGCAGGTCGCGCACGCCGAGTTTCTCCATGATCAACACGCGTTCCTTTTCCACCGTGCGCGGGCTGAGGTTCAGTTTGTCGCCGATCTCTTTCGAAAACAGCCCGCTTGCCACCAGCCGCGCGATCTCGCGTTCGCGGTCGCTGAGCACACCCGGTGGCGGACCGTGCCCGTCCGCCGCACCGATGTGCGGGGCAGGGGAGGGGCTCACGTTCGCCGAAAAATAGAGGCCGCCCGCCAACACCCGCTCGATCGCGCGCTCGGTGTGCTCCAACGGCGAGGTCTTGTCGATGAAGCCCGCCACGCCGAGCGCGATCAGCTCCGCGGGCAGCGTGGGCGACACCTGACTTGTCAACACCACGAAGCGGGTTGCGACGGATTTCGTCCGTAGGCGACGGATAATGTCGCGGCCTTCTGTGCCCGGCAGGCGCAGATCCGTGATCAACAGCTCCGGCGGCGAGGCCAGGCAGTGGTTGAGTCCGGCCGTGCCGTCGCCGAACACCTGCAACGACCGCGGCGCAAACCGTTGCGTGATCACGCGCGCGAGCAGTTCCCGCAGCAACGTATCGTCCTCGATGAGGACGAAATTCCCTGCGGGGGCGGCGTGCGGAGTGCCGGGCTCGGAGGTCGGGAAGGCCATGACAACGAGCGGGGAGTCAACGGCGCCTCCCTCCGCTCGCAAGCCTCCGGTAAGTATTCTGCGCAACAAAATCGTGTCAGCACGATCGCGGATCGTAGCTCCCGCCGTTGAGCCAGTCGGCTCGCACCCACGAGGTGCTGTGCGTCGACCCATGCCGTCCGTCCTTTTTCAGGCTCCGTCCGCGCCGCCCCGGCTCCCGTCGCGCATTCTTTGCGTAGAGGCGGATGCGTCCCGGCGCCTCGCAATGTTTTCCGCGCTCGCCCGGCCGGGCGTGGTCGTGGAGTGCGTGCGCGATGGCCGCGAGGCGCTCGAGCATTTCGAGAAATACGGTCCCTCCGATTTGCTCGTGACCGCGCATGTGCTCCCGCAGCTCGACGGTCCGCAATTGGTGCGCCGCCTGCGCGATGCCGGTTTCGGCGGCTCCGTGATCGTGGCGGCCCCCGCGCCCACCGAGGCCGAGCGCGCCGCCTACTGCGAGCTGCGCATCGCCGCGATTATCCCGACACCGATTTCCGCCGCCACTCTCGTCGCCGCCGCCGCGAGCTGCGCCGCTTAACTTTTCCCACTCATCCCGTGAGTCCATCCCCCGCCTCCCTGTCGCTCCGCCCGCGCCGGCGCACTCCGCGAATCCTCGCGTGCGCGCTGCTGTGTTTCGCCTTCGTTCGGCTCCACGCCTTCCCGCCGAATCCGCATTACTCCATATACGGCATGGTCCGCGACCAAGTCGGCGCCACGCTCCAAGTCGAAGGCGCCATGCTCGTGCTGCTCAACAACGGCGCCGAGATCGGCCGCGCCCCCGTGCGCTCCTCGCCGAACGGCGACGCCAACTACCAGCTCGATATCCGCATCGACCAGACGCGCGCCTCAACCCGCGTTTACTCGAACAAAGCCGTCGCCGCCAACGGCGTCTACTCGCTCTACGTCGAGATGAACGGCGAGCGCTTCTACCCGATCGAAGTCGCCGGCACCCTCCGCGCCGGCAACGGCGGCGAACGCGTCCGCCTCGATCTCACGCTCGGCGCCGATGCCAACCACGACGGGCTCCCCGACGCCTGGCAGGAGTGGGTCCTTTACCAAGCCGGCCGCACTGCCGGCACGCCCGGTTGGGACATCAACCTTGTGACCAAGAACGGCGATTTCGACGGCGACGGCATCAGCAATTTTCACGAATACCTCGCCGGCACCTTTGCCGGTGACGCCACCGAACGCTTCGAGTTGAAGATCGTCGGCAAGACCGCGACCGAAGTCGCCTTCGAGTTCTTCGCGATCACCGGCAAAGTCTACGACATTGAGCAAAGCACCGACCTGAAGACGTGGACGCCTGCGAATTTCGCGACCACCTCCGGCGGCACCGGAGCCAAATTTTTCCGCGCCACCGCCGTCGGCGTCTCCCGCGGCTACGTCGCCGCCGCCCCCGGATCCTCCCGCTTTTACCGACTCAACGTGCGATGAAAACCATACTCAAACTGGCTGAGAGTCTAGGGCTGAGAGCTGAGAGCAAAACACGCTCCAGGCGGATGTTCAGCCATCGGTTTGTTCTCTCAGCTCTGAGCTCGCCGCTCTCAGCTTGTTTTCTCCTCCTGTTCCTCGCCCCCGCCGCCCGCGCCCAGTGGCAGACCACCACCTACTCCCTCAAGGGCGGTTGGAATTCCATTTACCTCCACGGTGACGCGACCCACGCCTCGATCGACACGCTCTTCGCCGCCAACACCGAAGTGCTCGAGATCTGGCGCTGGAATCCGAATCCCAACGCCACCCAGTTCGAAAGCTCGCCGCTGATCCCCTCGGCCGGCACGCCCGAGTGGACGAAGTGGGTGCGCGGCTCCGTCGAGCAGACCACGCTCACCTCGCTGATCGGTCGCGCCGCCTACCTCGTCCGCTGCGCCGGCACCACGACGGACAGTTACTCGGTTCCGCTTACCCAAAAACTCCTCCCGCCCGGCAATTCCTGGGTGCGCAACGGCGCCAACCTCCTCGGCTTCCCCTCCCGCCTCGCCGCCGGTGTGGGCACGTATCCGTTTTTCTCGACCTACTTCGCCACCTTCCCCGCGGCGATTTCGGCGAACACCCGCCTCTACAAATACGTCGGCGGCGACCTCGGCGCCAACAACCCCGTGCAGATCTTCTCGCCCGCCACGGAGCGCCTCGACCGCAACCAAGCCTACTGGTTCGAGGCCCCCGTCGTGAGCAACTTCTACGCGCCACTCGAAATCAGCCCCTCCAACCTCTCCGGCCTCCACTACGGTCGCAACGGCTCCCTTCTCACCGTTCGCGTGCTCAATCGCACATCGGCACCGGTCACGCTCACGGTTGCGCCGGTCGATTCTGCCGCTGCACCCGTCGGCCAAACCCAGATCACCGCCGCCGTCCCGCTCACCCGCCGCACCTTCAACGCCACGACGGCCGCCTATACCGAGACGCCCATCACGACCGGGTTCAACGAAGTCATCGGTCCGCTCTCCTCGGTCGAACTCAGCTTCGGCATCGATCGCGCGCAGATGACCGGCACCGCCGATGCGCTCTACGCTTCGTTCCTTCGCTTCACCGATGGCGGGAACCTCCTCGATGTTTCCATGCCTGCCAGTGCGCAGGTGACTTCTCTCGCAGGCCTGTGGATCGGCGATATTTCGATCGACGGTGTCGCCAGCAAGGTCACCGGCTACACGGGCACGGCCACCGCGCAGACTTTCCCTTTGCGCACCCTGCTCCACCTCGATTCAGCCGGCACGGCGCGGCTGCTCTCGCAGGTCTTTATGGGCAAGCTCGCGCCGTCGCCGAACAACTTCGGCCTCTGCACCGTTGAGTCGGCCTTGCTCTCGACCGACAAGGCCCACGCCTCGCGTTTGGTCGCGGCACATCTTCCTCCCGACACCGTGGTCTCCACGGGCACGGGCTCCGTCGCCATCGGCCAGACCCTCGTGCGCACCGTGGTGATTCCCTACAATGATCGGACGAACCCGTTCGTTCACCAATACCACCCGGACCACGATAACAAAGACGCCCGGTTTCAACCTGTCGGCAACGGCATCGAGAGCTACACGGTCACGCGTGCCTGCTCGTTCCAGTTCACCGCCACGCCGCCGGCCGGCACGAGTTCCCTCGGCTGGGGCAGCTCCGTGATCGGCGGCACTTACACCGAGACCCTCACCGGTCTCCACCGCCAACCCATCGTCATCACCGGCACGTTCGTGCTCCGCCGCGTTAGCGAGCTCGGTGAAATCACCCTCAACTGACGCCCCGCCCGCTCCCCTTTAAATTCTCCAACACTTAATTCCCAACTCGTATGAAACGCCTCCTGCTTGCTCTCGCGCTCCTCGGCCTTCCTCTCGCCGGCCTCGCCCAAACGTCCGCTGTTCCCCTCCGCATCAGCTACCAGAGCAAAGTCACCGATGCCGGAGGCAACCTCATCGGCAGCCCCGCGCCGGTCAACCGCGTCGTCACCTTCCGCGTGTGGAGCAGCCCCTCGGCCGTCGATGCCGCCAGCCGGCTCTACTCCGAGCAACAGACAGTGACGATTTCCGCCGGTGAATTCAGCGTCCTCGTCGGCGCCGGCTCCGCTGTCTCTGGCGAGACCAACACCCTGACGCTCGACCAGGTTTTCAACGGCGATACCCGCTTCCTCGGCGTCACGGTCAACGACCCCGCGCTCACGACCACCCCCGAGATTTCTCCACGCCAGCAGATCGTCACCGCCCCCTACGCCTTCCGCGCCAAGGTCGCCGAAGGCGTCGCCAACCAGGCGCTCACCACCGCGATGATCGCCAATAACGCGATCAACACGGCCCAAGTCGCCGATGCCGCTGTCACGCTCGGCAAACTCGCCGCCAACTCCGTCGACACCACCAAGCTCGCCGACAACGCCGTCACCGCGGCCGACATCGCCGCCGGTGCCGTCACCGCCGCCAAACTCGGTTCCGACGTCGGCGTTTGGTCCGTCAACGGCAGCACGATCTTTCGGCCCACTCCGGCCGAGGTCGGCATCGGCACCAACACCACTGCCGGCGCCCCCATGGGAATTTTCTCGGGCGGCACCAACGGCAATCCCCGCCTCGGGTTTTTCACCGCCAACTCCGGCGTCGCCGCGACGCGTGGTCTGTATGTCGGCCTCAACAACGGTGGCCCTGCCTACGTCTTCAATTGGGAAAACAGCCACCTCGATTTCGGCACCAACGGAATCAACCGCCAGCGTATTGAAGCAGACGGTCGCTTCGGCTTCGGCGTGCTCAACGGCGACACAAATTTGGATTTCTATTTCAAGGGGACAAAAAACTATCTGATGAAAGTGCAGAACGCCGCTGGCGCGGAGATGTTCACCATTCGCGACTATACCTCGGTCGGCATAGGCGAACCCAACCCCGTCGCCAATCTTCAGGTGCGTGCGCAAGCCGGCCAGCTCGACGGCAGGGCCCTGTTCCAAATCACTGGCGATGCGGTCGACAAGGGCCTCTACGTTGG
>CALRZR010000294.1:0-8726 GCA_943372705.1 Opitutus sp. GAS368
AGCCCCCGCGTCATCCCCGGCCTCACCACCGTTCAACGCGTCTACGGCCCGACGCCCGGCCGCGAGCCCCAACGCGAACCGCTCGATCTCGATCTCTACGTCGACAGCTCCGGCTCGATGCCCGATCCCGCCCGCCACCTCTCCTACCCCGCGCTCGCCGGCGCCATCATCGTTCTCTCCGCACTCCGGGCCGGTGCCCGCGTCCAGGCCACGCTCTGGAGCGGCAAACACCAGTTCCAAACCACGCCCGGTTTCATCCGCGACGAGACCGCGCTCCTGCGGGTGCTCGTCTCCCACTACGGCGGCGGCACGGAATTCCCCCTGCACGTGCTACGCGACACCTACGCCACCCGCCGCCCCGACGAGCGCCTCGTGCACATCCTCTCCGTCTCCGACGATGGCGTGACCACCATGTTCGACGCCCACGACGAACGCCGCAACCCCGGGTGGTCGCTCTGCGCCGCCGCCCTCGCCCGCGCCCGCGGCGGCGGCACCCTCGCCCTCAACATCTCCCCGACGTGGGATGCCCACCCGGATGGCGGCTCCCTCGGTCCCTGCCTGCGCCGGGCTCGCGACGAACAGGGCTGGCACGTCCACTCCGTGCCCACCCTCGAAGGCCTCGTCGTTTTCGCCCGCGCCTTCAGCCGCCAAAAGTTCGGCCCCATCCCCGCCGCTCCGCCCGGCGCCCCGTCATGATCGTCGTCTGGCGACTCACCACCCGCTGCAACCTCGCGTGCCCGTTTTGCGCTTACGACCGCACGCTGCCATTCGCGCGCACCGACACGGCGCCCGCGCTCGTTCGCGCCTTCTGCCAAACCCTCGCCGACTACCAAAATCGCCACAACGACCCGGTGCTGCTCAGCTGGCTCGGCGGTGAACCCTTCCTCTCGCCCGAACTCCCCGCCCTCACCGCGCACGCCACCTCGCTCGGCCTCCGCGTCAGCGCCACCACCAACGGCACGCCGCTCGGTTCGCCCGACCTTGGCCGGCATCTCCTCGACCACTACGCCGAACTCACCGTCAGCCTCGACTCGCCGGACACCGTGCACGACGCACTCCGCGGCTGGCCCGGCGGCTTCGCGTCGCTCCGCACCAACCTCCGCACGCTCGCCCACGCCCGCTCCGCGCAACACCGCCCGCTCCGTCTCCGCATCAACACCGTGCTCCTCCGCGCCACCCTTCCGTCGTTCCCCGCCCTCGCCCGCGAAATCGCCACATGGGGTGTCGACGAACTCACCTTCAACCTGCTCGGCAGCCGCGACCGGCCCGCGTATTTTTCCACCCACCGCCCGCTCCCCTCGCAACTCGCGGCGTTCGCCGCCGCGCTCCCCGCGCTCCGCCGCGAACTCGGCCCGCGCGGTTTGCACATCGCGGGCAGTCCCGCCTACCTCGCGCGACTTCACGGCGCAGCCGTCGACACTCCGCACCCCGTCGCCGATTGCGCGCCGGGCGGGAGCTTCCTGTTCATCGACGAAACCGGGCTCGTTTCCCCGTGCAGTTTCTCCTCCGCCCGGCTCGGCGTGCCCGTCACCGCCCTCCGCACGGCCGCCGATCTCGCCGCACTCCCGACCCGCTTCGCCGACGCCCGCCTCGCCCGTCGGCCCGTCGCCTGCGCCGATTGCCCCAGCACCCACGTGTTTCAAAAATTCGCCCCCGCCGCATGACCCACGAAGGCCCCTCGCTCGAACTCCTCGCCCGCCGTCTCGCCGAGACTCCTGCCGATTTTCTCGCCGAACCCCGCTCGCGCTCACAACGCGGGCGCATCCACGTGGCCGCCGTCGTGGCCGATCTTTTTGCACTCCACGGCCACACCTTGCCGACTCCCCAGGGCTTCATTCCCGAAGACACCACCGAAGCCAAACGCCGCGCCGGCGTGGCTCTTGGCCTCTGCTGGTTGCTCGCCGCTCCCGAATTCATCGCGCTCGCGCTGCCGCCTCACACACTGCACGCGCTGCTGACGACGGGCGCGGTCGAACTCGCCGACCAGCTTCCCCTCGCCAAATACCTCGCCGATCCCGAGCGCCGCGAGGAATTCGCCCGATTTGCACTCGCGCGCCTCGACCTGCGCCCGCGCGGCGAGTCCGTGGCCCAGGCCCAGGATCGCCTCTCCGCGCTTAGCTCCGCCGAGCGGGCCCGCGTCATCGCCGCCTCCCGTCGGGCCGAGCTCCGCGCCCGGCAAGTCCGCGAAGCCCTCGCCCGCCAAGCCGCCATGGAATCTGCCGACAAATACACCCGCGAATGAGCCTCCACGCCCCCACCGATGCGGAACGCTACCCGCTCCTGAGTCCCGCCGGCCGCCGCCTCCTCGACTTCATGCGCGAGCATCCCGCCGCGCCGATTTTTCGCAACACGAGCGGCAATCGCCTCGGCGCCGACGATCTCGCCTTCGTCCGCCGGCATGAATCCGACGTCCTCGCCGCCACCGTGGGCTGGTCGCCCGGCGCGCATCCGGACTGGCTCCGGGATTTTGTCGTCGCCGCGCTCCGCGAGGTCCCCCGCTTTGCCGACTACGATCCACACGCCCGCTTCGAAGATCTGCCCACCGTCACCCGCGCCGATCTCGGCCGCGACATCGCGCCGTTCGTCTCCACTGCCGCTCCCGTCGACGAACTGATCAACTACCAGACCTCCGGCACGACCGGCCACCCCCTGCTCGTCGCCTCCCACCCGCGCGTCGCCGCCGGCTACCTCGCCTATCACAAGCGCGCGCTCCGCCGTTTTGGCGTCACGCTCACCGCCGGTCGCGGTCAGGTCGGCGTTGTCCTTCTCGGCTTCCAGCAAACCTGCTTCACCTACGTTTCCGTCACCCCTTCGATGGACGAGGCCGGCCTCGCCAAAATCAACCTCGCGCCCACCGATTGGCGCGATCCCGCCGACCGCGTCGCCTATCTCACCGCGCTCGCACCCGAAGTCATTTCCGGCGACCCGCTCTCGTTCGCCGAACTCCTCCGCCTCGCGCCGCCCCTCCGCCCCAAGGCCCTGCTCTGCACGTCCATGACCCTGCTCGACGGACTGCGCGACGCACTCACCGCCGCCTTCGCGTGTCCCGTGCTCGATCTCTATTCGCTGAACGAGGTCGGCCCCGTCGCCGTCTTCGATCCCGCCGCCGCCGGCCACGTGCTCCTCCAACCGCACCTCTACGTCGAAATTCTCGATCCAGCCGGCCAACCCGTGCCCGCCGGCAGCCGCGGCGAAATCACGCTCACCGGCGGCTTCAATTTCTGCCTGCCGCTGCTGCGCTACCGCACCGGCGATTTCGCCTCCCTCGACCGCTGGCGCGGCGAACCCGTGCTCCGCGCCCTCGAAGGCCGTCCGGTCGTGCGCTTTCGCCGGGCCGACGGCACGTGGCTCAACAACATCGAGGTCACCCACGCCCTGCGTCCGTTCCCGCTCACCCGTTTTTCGCTCCATCAAAACGCCGACGGCTCGCTCCGCTTTTGGGCCGAGGGCTCGTCCGTCGCCTGTGACGAGGCCCGCGCCGCGCTGGCGGCACTCTTCGGCCCCACCACCGCCATCGCCGAACTCGCCGCGCCCCCGCTGCCGGCCTCCGGCAAAATCGTCCAATACACCTCGGCGCTGTCCGCTTGAACACCACCGCCTCGCCACCCACTCCCCTCTTGCCACGCGCCCCCGCCGCTTGCCAACCTCCGCCCTTTCTATGCCCACACTCAAGTTCGCCGTCCTAGCTGGAGACTACATTGGCCCCGAGGTGATGACCGAGGCCCTGCGCGTGTTCGCCCACGTCGCCCAGCAGGAAAACCTCACGCTCAACTACACCGCGGCCGACGTCGGCGGCGCCGGCATCGACAACCACGGCAAGGCCCTTCCCGACTCCACGCTGAAAATCTGCTCCGAGTCCGACGCCATCCTCTTCGGCTCCGTCGGCGGCCCGAAGTGGGAAAAACTCCCGCCCAAGGAACAGCCCGAGCGCGCCGCTCTCCTCCCGCTGCGGAAACACTTCACCCTCTTCGCCAACATCCGCCCCGGCCTCCTCTACCGCGAGCTCACCGATGCCTCTCCCCTCAAGACCGAGCGCATCCCGAACGGCATCGACATCGTCTGCATCCGCGAACTCACCGGCGGCGTTTACTTCGGCCTCCCCAAGACCACCACCACGCTCCCCGACGGCGACATCCAGTCCGTCGACACGATGGTTTACAAAAAATCCGAGATCGAACGCATCCTCCAAGTCGCCATCACGACCGCTCGCGCGCGTAAGAAAAAACTCTGCTCCGTCGACAAGGCCAACGTCCTCGAAACCTCCGTTCTCTGGCGCAAGACCGTCACCGATTACATAGCCGCCCATGCGCCCGACATCGCGCTCAGCCACATGTATGTCGACAACGCCGCCATGCAGCTCGCCCGCGACCCGAACCAGTTCGACGTCTTCGTGACCGAAAACATGTTCGGCGACATCCTCTCCGACGAGATGGCCGTCATCTGCGGCTCCCTCGGCATGCTCTCCTCCGCTTCGCTCGGCGCCGGCAAGAATTCTCTCGGCCTCCCGTTTGGTCTCTACGAGCCCGCCGGCGGCACCGCCCCCGACATCGCCGGCAAAGGCATCGCCAATCCCTGCGCGCAAATTCTCTCCGTCGCCCTCATGCTCCGCTTCAGCTTCGGCCTCGACGCCATCGCCACGCGCATCGAAACCGCGGTGAAAAAAGCCGTCACCGGCGGCACCCGCACCGGCGACATCGCCTTCGGCAAACCCTCCGTGGGCACCAAAGCGATGGCCGACGCCATCATCGCGAACCTCTGATCGCCTGCTCAGGCGGTGCAGTTTCAGGCGGACACGCTCACCGCGTCGTCCGCCTTCTTTTTTTCGCGGCGTTCCCTCGTGAGCACCGCCGCGAGCGTGTCCACCATGGCTTCACACGAAAACGGTTTGGCCAACACGGCGTCCGCCCCCAGCAACTTGGCCGACTGCAGGTAGTCGCCGAATTTGAACGTGCCTCCCCCCGACATGACGATGACTTTGACCGAGGGATGCCGCTTGCGCACTTCCATCAACAGGCCGAGCCCCTCCGTCTCCGGCATCACAATATCGGTGATGATCGCGTCGTGCACCGCCGGATCAAACAGCGCCAACCCCTGTTTGCCATCACCCGCTTCGGTCACCGCGTGACCGTGCAGTTCCAAAGCGCACCGCAGCACCGCGCGGAGCGTGGTATCGTCGTCGATGAGAATTATTTTGGCCATAGATCGGCGCGGATGGGGCCGCCCGGGAGATTCGGGTCCGCCGCTTCCTCGCTGCCCCTATGATCGCCGTGGCGACCAACTAATTAAGCACAGAAAACCGCAATTCCGTCGGGAAAACCCTTACGTAGAAACCACCCTTCCCGCCGCCGACCCGTCTGACCCGCCCGGCTACGCCTCCTGGCCCAGGCCGCGCCGGATCGCCGCAAACAAACCGTGTGCACCGCACGGCTTCGGCAGAAATTCGGTCACGCCCAGGCTGCGCAACTCATCCGCGCGTCTCTGGTCCGTGAGTCCGCTCATCACGACGACTGGAATTTCCGCATCGAGCTTTCGCAACGTGCGGCACAACACCACGCCGTCCATCACGGCCATCATCACGTCGGTCAGCACCACCCGAATTTCCGCCCGGTGTGCCGAAAACGCCTCGATCGCCTCCGCCCCGTTCCCGGCCGTCCACACCCGGTAGCCTTCCCGCTCCAGCAGTCGTTGCATCACTTCGCGAATCGGCCGTTCGTCGTCGACGAGCAAGATCCCCTCGCCCTGCCCCATCGCGACGCGCGGCGCGGCCACCGGCGAATCCGCGTCCGCTTCCGAGCCCGGGGCCGGCAGGTAGACCTCGAAACTACTCCCGCCACCCGGCGCCGATTGCACGGTCAGAAAGCCGCCATGGTTGCGCACGATGCCGAGCACCGTGGACAACCCGAGGCCCGTCCCGTGTCCCGTCGCTTTCGTCGTGAAAAACGGCTCGAAAATCCGCCCCATTATCTCCGGCGGAATCCCGTCTCCCGTATCCTGCACGCTCACCTTCACGTAGTTCCCCGGCTTCATGTCGGGGCTCAGCCCTTCGTCCGCCTCCGTGAGCGCACAGTTCCCCGCTTCCAACCCGAGCGAGCCGCCCGTCGGCATCGCATCGCGGGCGTTGACGCAGAGATTCATGAACACCTGGTGCAGTTGGTTCGCGTCGGCAAACACCGTCCACAGGTCCCGCTGGATGTGCAGCGAAATGCCGATTTCCCGCGGGAAAGTTTCTTTGATCAGATTGCTGATCTCCTTGAGCAGGTGGCGCACCTGCACCGGTCCGCGCTCGCCGCCGATCCCACGGCTGAATGTCAGCAATTGTCGGATGATATTCGCGCCGCGCTGGGCCCCGTGCTCCAGCATCGTCAACAATTCCCCGTCCCGCTCGTCCGGCAGTTTTCGTTTCAACATCGGTGCGATCATCAGCATCGGCGCCAGGATATTGTTCAGATCGTGCGCGATGCCGCTCGCCAAGGTCCCGATCGCCTCGAGCCGTTGCGCCCGGAGAAACTGTTCCTCCAATTTCCGGCGCTCCGTGATGTCTTCGGCCACTACCACGATGCGTTCGACCGCGCCCGCGTCGTTGCGCACCGGAAAGGCCCGGTCGTGGATCCACCGGACGCCACCGTCGGGCCGGATGATCCGGTAGGATTCGTCGTAGCTACCCGCGACTTGTTTGGTCTCGGCGGCCGCGAGCACGCGGTCGCGGTCGTCCGGATGGATCGACTCCGCCCACACCCGCGACGACGCGTAGAGTTCTTCGCTCGGCCGTCCCCACACCAGCTCGTAACCGGGACTCACATACACAATCTTGCCCCGCACCCGGTCGCTCACCCAAAACACCTCGGTGATCGTCTCCACGACCTGCCGGAACCGCGCCTCGCTCTCGCGCAACTGCCGCACGGCCTCCCGGCGCGCGTTGATATCGAGGATCACCGCCATCGACCGCAGGGGCACGCCCGCCGCATCGCGCAGAATCGTCACATTCACCGACACCCAGACAATGCCGCCGTCTTTGCGCACAAACCGTTTTTCCAATTCGTATTCCGGCGTCTCCCCGCTCACCGCCCGTTGAAAAGCCTCCCAGTCCTTCTGCCGGTCTTCCGGATGGGTAAACTCGCTGAAACGCATGCCCACAAGTTCGTCCGTTGTGTAGCCGGTGATTGCGGCCAACCGTCCGTTCACGCGCAACAGCCTGCCCGTGCCCGGATCGGCCTGCGCCATCCCGGCCGCGGCCATTTCAAAGATCGCGCGAAACTGGTTTTCGCTTTCCCGCAGCGCCGCTTCGGTGCGCTTCCGCTGCGTGATGTCCAACGCCGCCCCTAGCAGACACTTTTCTCCGCCGACCATGATCGTCGAACCCGACCACAGCAGATCGATGACGGCCCCCGAGCGCGTGCGCAGTGCCATCTCGAAATTCTGCACCGTGCCGTCTTCCTGCACCGCGGCAAACAGCGCGGCCCGCTGCGCGGGGTCGACCCAAACGTTCAGCTCGAACACCGTCCGGCCGACGACCTCCTCGCGCGTTCGTCCGAAAATTTTTAGAAACGCGTCGTTCACATCCAAATACCGGCCCTCGCGGAACGTGGACAGCGACATCGCCGCCTGGCTTGAGCCGAACATGCTCGCAAACCGCGCGTTGCTTTCCAGCACGGCCTCTTCCTGCCGTTTTCGCGCCGTGATATCTTCGTGCGCCACAATCACCCGCTTCGGTCCGTCGCCGGGCGCGGCCGTCACCCGCACCACAAACCACAACAGGGCCCGCGCCGTCGCGCACGGATACTCCGCCTCGAACGGCTCCGTCTCGCCCGCCAGCGCCCGCCGGATCGCCGCGGCCACGCTCTGCGCGGTCTCCGCCTCGACGCCGGTCGTCCGGTCGCACGCCGTGAGATAGTTCGCACCTTCGTGGACACCCGCTGGCACGGCCCCCGCTTCCGCCGCAAACTTTCGCCACGCCGCGTTGACTTTCACCACCGCGCCCGCCTCGTCGACCACCGCGATGTGCGCCGTCAGTCCGTCCAGCGTCGCCTGCGCCAGCCGTTCGCTCTCCCGCCGCGCCCTGACCGCGTCATGGCGCTCGTGCCGCAACCGTGCTTCCGCCAGCGCATGCGCCACCGCCACGCCAAGCCGGGCCAGCCGGTCCTTTAACAGATAGTCCACCGCCCCGCGCCGCATCGCCTCGACCGCCGTATCTTCGCCGACTGTGCCCGATACCAAAATAAACGGCACGTCGCTCCCATGCTCCCGCACCAACTCCAAGGCCCGCATTCCGCTAAACCCCGGGATCTCGTAGTCCGAAATCACCACGTCGGGCTCCGCCTCCAACGCCGCGACAAAATCGCTCTCCGTATCAACGCGTTGATACACTACTTCAAACCCGTGTCGCCGCAGCACCCGCAGCAACAGCTCGGCATCGTCGTCGCTGTCTTCCGCCAAAAGGAGTTTGAGGGGGTTCGCCATGGTCACGCCGCCTAGCCGCCCGCCTTGGGCGGCTGATTGAGCAATAGCCAATAGCAGCCCAGTTCGCGCACCGCCGCCGCGAAACCTTCGAAATCCACCGGCTTCACGATGTAACTGTTCACCCCCAGTTGATAGCTCTCCACGATGTCACGCTGCTCCTTCGACGACGTGAGCATCACGACCGGGATGGCTTTCGTGCGCGGGTCGCCCTTGATCCGCCGCAGCACTTCCAAGCCGTCCACTTTCGGCAACTTCAGATCCAGCAAGAT
>CALRZR010000295.1:0-8674 GCA_943372705.1 Opitutus sp. GAS368
CCCAACGTCGCCCACCTCCCGCACGTGAGTGTCACCGCGTTCAGCGGCCTGCTCGTGGAATTTTGTATGGCGCAGCAAGCCGACGCCATCATCCGCGGCCTGCGCGCTTTGTCCGATTTCGAGTTCGAGTTCAACATGGCCCTCATGAACCGCCATCTGGAGCCGAAGATGGAGACGCTCTTCGTGATGCCAAACGAGCAGTTCAGCTACACCAGTTCCACGCTCGTCAAACAGGTCGCGCGCTACGGTGGCGACGTGTCGCATTTCGTCCCGCCCAACGTCGCCGAAGCACTCAAGGCCGCCTTCCGCACGCCGCCTGCGTCGATAACTTAACCGCTCGGTCCGCCCGCCGGTCCTTTTGGCTCGAAACCCAACCGGCTCGCGGCCGTGCTAGGCCGCATGCGAACTGCTACTCTGCCCCGTCGCCTGCTGTCCCGCTTTTTCGTTTTCCTGTTTCTCGCGAGCGCCCTGCGCGCCGAGCCGCCCGCCGGCTACTACCGGTTTCCCACGCTGCACGCCGACACGATCGTCTTCACCGCCGAGGGCGATCTCTGGCGCGTCGGCGTGGCCGGCGGCACCGCGCAACGCCTCACCACGCACCCCGGCACTGAGCAGCTGGCCGCGATTTCTCCCGACGGACAATCGCTCGCCTTCACCGCGCAATACGAGGGCCAGTCTGAGGTCTGCATGATGCCCCTCGCCGGCGGCCCGCCCACGCGCCTCACCTATGAGGGCGAAGCCACCGGCGCACTCGTCCGCGGTTGGACGCCCGACGGCCGCATTCTCTACAGCACGCCGCACTACACCACCTTGCCGGGCCGCCAGCTCGTCGCCCTCGATCCTCGCACGCGCCAACGCACCTTCGTCCCGCTGGCCCAAGCCGATGAGGGCGTCTACGACGACACCGGCAAGACCCTTTTCTTCACCCGTCTCGCCCCGCAAAGCAGCCACGCGAAACGCTACCAGGGCGGCACCGCGCAAAACCTCTGGCGCTTCGCCGTCGGCGACACCGAGGCAACTCCCCTCACCGCCGCCTACCCCGGCACCAGCCGTTGGCCGATGTGGTCGCAGGGCCGCGTGTATTTCGCCAGCGACCGCGATGGCACGATGAACATTTGGTCGATGAAACCCGACGGCTCCGACCTCCGCCAACACACAAAACACACCGACTTCGGCGTGAAAAACCCCAGTCTCCACCGCGCCCGCCTCGTCTACCAAAACGGCGCCGATCTCTGGCTCCTCGATCTCGCCTCCGGCCGGAGCGCCGTCGTGCCGATCACGCTCGCTTCCGATTTCGACCAGACCCGCGAAAAGTGGGTTTCGAAACCCATGGACTACCTGACCAACGTTGCGCTCTCGCCCAACGGCGACCGTGTAGCGCTCACGGTGCGCGGCCAAGTTTTCGTTGCGCCTGCCGGCCAAGGCCGCCTCGTCGAAGTCACGCGCCAGAGCGGCGTGCGCTACCGCTCCGCCTCGTTCCTTCCGGATGGAAAATCTCTCCTCGTCCTCTCCGACGAATCCGGCGAGGTCGAATTCTGGCGCGCCCCCGCCAACGGCGTCGGCCCCCGCGAACCGCTCACCAAAGACGCCACCGTCCTCCGCATGCGCGGCCTCGCCTCGCCCGACGGCACGTGGATTGCCTCCGCCGAGCGCGACCAGGAACTGTGGCTCTACCACACGAAGACCGCCGAGAAACGCCGCGTCGCCGTCTCGCCCAAACGTAATTTCGATTCCCCCGATCTGGCGTGGTCACCCGATGGACAATGGCTGGCCTTCGCCAACAGCGCCGCCAACGACTACTCCGTCATCTGGCTCTACAGCATCGCCACCGACCGGGCCGTCGCCATCACGAGCGAGCGCACCGACAGCAGCGACCCCGCGTGGAGCCCCGACGGCAAGTGGCTCTACTTCCTCTCTGCCCGCTCGCTCCAAAGCACCGTCGGCGCTCCATGGGGCCTGCGCCAGCCCGAGCCGTTCTTCGATCGCACGGTGAAGATCTACCAACTCGCCCTCTCGGCCGACACGCGACGTTCGCCCTTTCAACCCGACGACGAGCTCGCCACCTCAAAAAAAGACGTCCTCCCCACCGAGAAAGAAGCCAAGCCCGTCCCCTCCGCGCCCACCTCTGAAATCGAAAATCAAAAATCGAAAATCAAACCCACCAAAGTCGACCTCGACGGCCTCGCCGCCCGACTCTGGGAAGTCCCCGTTGCCGCCGGCAACTACTCCCGCCTGCACGTAAACGACAAAGCCCTCTTCGTCCTCGACCGCTCCCGCGGCGCGGCCGCGACACCCGAGACCGGCGCCCGCCTCCTCGGCATCGAAATCAAGAACAAGGACATCGAAGCCAGCACGGTTTCCGACGGCGTCTCGTCCTTCGAACTCTCCGCCGACGGCAAAAAAATCCTGCTCCGTCGCACCAACGACCTCTACGTAATCGACGCCGCCGCCCGGGCCGCCACCGCGCTCGACAAATCCAAAGTGAATCTCGGCGCCCTCAAGTTTTCCTTCCAGCCGCGCGAGAGCTGGCGCCAGATGTTCACCGACGCGTGGCGCTTGCACCGCGACTATTTCTACGATCCCGGCATGCACGGCGTCGACTGGCCGGCCAATCTCGCCAAACACCTCCCGCTCGTCGATCGCGTCACCGACCGCGCCGAGCTCAACGACGCGCTTACCTACATGATGAGCGAACTCTCCGCGCTCCACACCGCCGTCCAGCCCGGCGATGTCCGCCTCGCGCCCGACGAAGAAATCGCCCCGCCCGCCTCGCTCGGCGCCCGCCTCGGCCGCGACGAAGCCCGCGGCGGCTGGCGCATCGAACACATTTACGAGGGCGATCCCGACTATCCCGACAAACTCTCGCCGCTCCACCGCCCCGGCCTCCGCATCGCCGCCGGCGACGTCATCACCAGCATCAACGGCACCGGCACGCTCGCCGTCCCCGATCCCGAGGCTCTGTTGCGCAACCAAGCCGGCCGCCAAGTTCTCCTCCGCCTCGTGCCCGCTGCCGGCGGCAACGCCTTCGACGCCATCGTCACGCCGCTAAACTCCGCCGACGCCAGCGCCCTCCGCTACACCGATTGGGAGCAGCGATGCCGGCGCCGCGTCGACTCCGTCGGCGATAACCGCATCGGTTACGTGCACCTCCGCGCCATGGGCACGGCCGACTACGCGCAGTGGGCGCGCGATTTTTACCCCGTGGCCAACCGCTCCGCCCTCGTCCTCGACCTCCGCCACAACCGCGGCGGCAACATCGACAGCTGGATCATGTCGCGCCTCATGCGCAAAGCCTGGATGTGGTGGGCCCCGCGTTTCGGCGATGTGAACGCCAACATGCAGTCCACCTTCCGCGGCCACCTCGTCGTCCTCGTCAACGAATCCACCGCGTCCGACGGCGAGACTATGGCCAACGGCATCCGCCACCTCGGTCTCGGCACCATCATCGGCACGCGCACGTGGGGCGGCGGCATCTGGCTTCGCGCCATCAACACGCTCGTCGACAAGGGCATCATCAGCGCCGCCGAAAACGGCTCCTTCATACCCGAGGAAGGCTGGGTCATCGAAGGCACCGGTCTCACCCCCGACGTGATCGTCGACAACCCACCCGCCGGCACCTACCGCGGCGAAGACGCCCAACTCACCGCGGCCCTCGCGAAACTCCAAGAGCTCCTCGCCAAAGACCCGCGTCCTCTCCCCACGCCCCCGCCCTACCCCAAACTCGCGCCGCAAAAATAAAGTAGCGCCGGGTCTATGACCCGCCCTCCGCCGCTTTGGAACTCTAGCGGCAGGACCGGCCGATACCGGCCCACCTCCCCCGCCCGCTCACCGCACGCCCACACTCTTCAGTGTCGCGTCGTAAAACTTCGCCGCGTCCATCTTCAATTTTGCGAGCTCCGTCGGCACCATATACATCATGTGACCGGCCTCGTAGAAGGTCTGCGTGACGTTTCCGCGCACCGCCGCGTCGAGGCCCATCTGGCGCACCGTGTAGTCGGTTGCGAAATATGGCGTCGCCAGATCGTAGTAGCCGTTGGCGATCCAAACTTTCAGGTGCGTGTTCCGGCTCATCGCCTGGTGCAACATTTCGGACGTGTTCAGATATTCGTTCTGCACGTTATTGTAGTTCCACGGCCGCACATCGCCCGTCAGCGCGTGGTAGGGCAGGTCGCTCGCATACTTCAATTCGCGGCGCACGTAGTCGTTGAAACACGCCGTGTAACTGCCGAAAACCGCCTCGTAACTCGGATCGAATTCCTGCCGCCCCGTCGTGCCCGGCTGGTAGCGAATTCCCGTGAGGCGACAGTCGTAGCGCCCGATCGAGCGGTCCTGCGCCTCCAGCAACCGGCTCGTGAACGTGAAAATATCGATCCGCAGATTCCGCTGCAGCACGAACGCCTCGGGCATGCCCGTGAGCGCCGCGATCTCCTTCGCCAGCGCCGCCTTTTCCGCCGCAGGCAACGCATCGCCGCGCAGCAACGCCGGGAAATATTTCTCCTGCACAAATTTTTCCGCCGCCGCGAGCGCCGTGCGCAAATCCGCTCCGGCCAGCGCACCGCCGAGCTTCTTGTGATACCACGCGCCCGCCGTGTAGGTCGGCAGAAACAACGCGAAGGGCAGATCGTTGCCCTGCGTGAACCGAGCCGTCGCGAAATTCATGATCGAGGACACCAGCGAAATGCCGTTCAGGTAGAGCCCGTAGCGATCCTGCAAATAGTCGCTCAACGCCGAGGCGCGCGTCGTGCCGTAGCTTTCGCCGACGAGAAATTTGGGCGACGGCCAGCGCTGATTTTTTGTCGTGTAGAGGCGGATGAAATCCCCGACCGACGCGATATCTTCGTTGAACCCGTGAAACTGTTTCGGGTCTTCCCCGCTCGCCGCGCGGCTGTAGCCGGTCGACACCGGGTCGAGAAACACGAGGTCGGTTTCGTCGAGCCACGAGTGCTCGTTCACCGCCATCTTGTAGGGCGGCGGCAGCGACTCACCGTTGTCTTTCATCAACACGCGCTTGGGCCCGAGCGCTCCCATGTGCAGCCAGATCGACGCCGAGCCGGGCCCGCCGTTAAACGAAAACGTCAGCGGCCGTTTCGCGAAATCCACCGGCGCCTCCTTCGTGCCCAGTTTGGTGTAGGCCACGAAAAAGATATTCGCCTTCGTCTTCTCTCCCTTCGCGTCCTTCATGGCCATGTAGCCGGCCGTCGCCCGATACTTGATCGTTTTTCCACCAAGCGTGATTTCGTGCTCGGTGACAGCCAGCACCGGCTCCTTCTCTTTCTCCTCCTTCTTGTCGGCAGCCTTGTTCTCGGCGGCCGGCTTCTGCGTCGTCGGAGCAGCCGTCGCGCGCCGCCCTTCTTGGGCAAACGCCCCGGCCGTGCTCAGCGCCAGCGTCGCCGCACAAAAAACCAAAAATCGTGGAATGGTGCTCATGGTTGGGAGGCTTTCTTCTGTTCGTATTTTTTCTGATATTTTTCGTAGAGGCGGATGTGCCGGTTCGAGAGGTCGATGCGCGCCCCGTCGATGTAAGCCTGCTCCACCCGCGTCGGAATTTCCAAAGGATCCCCATTGGTCACAATGAGCGTCGCGCGTTTCCCCATCTCGATCGAACCCAGCTCAGCTCCGACGCCGAGCAACTGCGCCGCGTAGAGCGTGATCGCCTTCAGCGCCTCGGCGGGCGGCAACCCATACGCCGCCGCCTTGCCGGCTTGGTAGGGCAGATTGCGGTCGGACTGTGTGCCCATCTCGCCATCGGCTCCGTCGTTCGCGACGCAGAATCGCACGCCCGCCGCGTGCAGCTTCGCCGGATTCGTAAACGGCGCATCGAACGGATCCTCGCGCCGGAGTGGCAGCGCCGTCACCGGGCTGATGATCACGGCGACATCTTCGGCCTTCAGCAAATCGGCCACGCGCCACGCATCCACGCCGCCGACAATCGTGATTTTCAGTTTCTCGGTCTTCGCCCACTGCACCGCCGACTCAATCTGCTTCACCTCAGTGGCGTGCACAAACACCGGCAGTTCCCCGCGCAACACCGGCAGCATCGCTTCCCAACGCGAATCGAAATCGATCGGCTTCCCCGCGCCTTCCTTCGCCTTGAGGTAGGCGCGCGCCGTCGCAAACGCGTCGCGCAGCTTTTTCAAATTCTCGTCGATTGTCTTCTGCTGCTCGGCCGCCGGGCGCGGAAAATTTGGATCACGGTTCACCGTCAGATTCGGCCAAAACACGTGCAGCGCCACCGCACTGCGCACGGTGAGATCTTCCCATGTCCATCCGTCCATCCGGATGAGTGTCGACGTGCCCGCGACGAGCCCCGTCGTCTGCGGCACGCTGAGCGCCGACAGAATTCCATTCGAGCGCGACACCGGGATGTGTTCGCTGTCGGGATTCAACGCCGGTTGCACCCGCGCGTTGGGATTTAGCCCACCCGTCTCCGCGAGATCCACCGAGCCGCGCACCGAACCGTATTCCGTGAGACCCATGCCGGTGTAGGCGGAGATCAGCCCGGGATAAATGTGTTTTCCGGATACATCGACCACCGTCGCGCCCGACGGCACCGCGAGCTTGGCGCCGATCGCCGCAATCTTGCCGTCTCGCAATAACACGTCGGTCGCCGCCAAATCCGCGCCACTCACCGTGTGCACCGTCGCACCGCGCAACAGCACGGGCTGCGCCGGACGCACCGCCGGGATGTTGTCGGAAGCGAACACGCTCGCCGCCACGACGCCGAGCAGCCCGAGGGTGGTGAGAAAATTACTGGAGCGCATTGGTGGAGCAATTCTGGCCGTTGTGGCCGTTGTGATAGATTGACCGATATTCGAGCGCCGCCCGCTCTTCGATGAGCTGAATCGTGCGAACAACGTCTGGCGTCGGTGGCCCGTCCGCGCGTCTCGCGCCTGCTGCTGGACCCGCGCCACCGCCTCCGCCGCCCGACAACACTTTCATGCGCTCGACCAGCGCCTTTTGCACCAGCGCCTCACGCTCCGTCGTCGCCGCGACCCGCAGCGCCGCATCGTCTTCGAGCGAAAAATAGCGCCGCCCGTCGATCCACGTCTGCTCCGCGCGCGCGTAGGTCGACAGCGGGCTCGCGCTCCAGACGACGAAGTCGGCATCCTTGCCCACTTCGAGCGAGCCCACGCGGTCGTCGATGCGGAGCTGTTTCGCGGCATTGAGCGTTACGAATTTCAACGCCTCGTCCTCCGGCACGCCGCCGTATTTCACCGCCTTCGCAGCCTCCGTATTCATGCGGCGCGCCAATTCTGCATCGTCGGAATTGAACGACGTCACCACGCCCGCCGCGCGCATCATGGCGCCGGCATACGGAATCGCATCCGCCACCTCAAATTTGTAGGCCCACCAATCGCTGAAGCACGAGCCGCCCGCGCCCAACTTGGCTATTTCATCGGCCACCTTGTAGCCTTCGAGAATGTGTTGGAACGTCGCCACCGTAATTTTCTCCCGCTCCGCGAGGCGGATAAACATCAACACTTCATCCTGCCGGTAGGAGTGGATGTGGATCACGCGTTCGCCCTTCAGCATCTCGAGCGCGGATTCCAAGCGCAGATTGCGCCGCGGCGGCAGCAGCGCCTGGCCGTCCTTCCACTCGGCGTTGGCGCGTTCGTAGTCCCGCGCCTGGGCAAACGTATCCGCCATCACCTGTTCGACGCCCATACGCGTGGCCGGATAACGCTGCACTCCCGACGCGCTCTGGAAATTCGAGCGCTTCACGTTTTCGCCGAGCGCGAATTTCACCCCGGGTTTCGCACCGCCAAACTTCAACTCATCCGGCAATCCGCCCCACCGCAGCTTGATCACCTGATTCTGCCCGCCCATCGGATTGGCGGAACCGTGCAGGAGATTCGCCGTGGTCAGGCCGCCCGCCAGTTGCCGGTAGAGGCCGATATCGGTCGCATCCAACACATCGCCGACGCGCACTTCCACGGTCACCGCACTCGATCCTTCGTTGACGCCGCGCGAGATCGCCACGTGCGAATGACAATCGATCAACCCGGCGGTAATGTGCTTCCCCGTCCCGTCGATCACGACGGCGCCGGCCGGCGACGCCAGCCCGCGACCGATCTTGTCGACACGACCGTTGTGCACCAACAAATCGCCGCCCGCGATGCGTCCCGCCGGACCGCTCGTCCATATCGTGGCGTTTTTCACGAGCACCCACTGCGGCTGGGCCGGCGGGCCCTTGCGACCATACGCCCCGGCCGGATACGCGTCTGCCGTCGCGAAAAACTTCTCCTCGGCCTTCTCCGCCTTCTTCTCGTCCGTTTTTTTCTCCTCGGTTTTCTTTTCCGCCGCCGCTGCACGCGTTGCACGCCAACGAATCGCCGAGCCGTCCGGCATCAACCCCGTGCCGCTCATGTCACCGTCGAGGATCACGCCCGCAAGCCGCACCGTGCCTTTGGCGTCTTTGCCTTGGAATACTTCGGCCGGCGCCAGCAGGGTAAGCTGATTTCTCGTTTGGCTGAGTGTTACATCTTTATCGCCCAACCGGGCCCGCGAACGACCGCCGCCCGCCCGACTCTCAATCTTCAATTCCGTCGGCGCGCCCTCAGGCCCGCCACTCCAGGTTACTTTCCACGCACCCTTTGCGTCCATCTTCAGCGACGCTTCGGTCGGGAAATGAATTCCGTCGACCCACATGTCGGTGATCTCCGCCGAGCTATCC
>CALRZR010000296.1:0-8657 GCA_943372705.1 Opitutus sp. GAS368
TTGCGTGCCGCTGTGGGGTTACTTCGCGCAGATCAGCGATTCGACCACGAGCTACGGCAGCTACTCGGGCGCCGTGCCGAACGAGAAGATCACGTGGGGCAAACTCGCGGGCTCGACGCCGAAGTTCATCGTCGAGAGCGATGCGACGATCGTGGCGCCGTTGATCTTCAACTGGGTGCTGGGGAAATAAACGGCGATCGCGGCACATCCGCGAACGTCAGCCAAATCGCCTGCGAAGGAGCCTCCGAATTCGGGGCTCCTTTTTTGTGTTCGTGCATTTGATGGGTTTCGTCGTTCCACCTTTACCATGCCCAACGCGCTCGCTTCGGAGAAATCGCCCTACCTGCTACAGCACGCGGAAAATCCGGTGGCGTGGTTGCCGTGGGGCGAGGCGGCGTTTGCGCGGGCGCGGGCGGAGCAGAAACCGGTTTTTATGAGTATCGGCTACTCGACGTGCCATTGGTGTCACGTGATGGCCCGAGAGTCGTTCGAGAACGCCGCGGTGGCGGAAATATTGAATGAGCATTTCGTGCCGGTGAAGGTGGACCGCGAGGAGCGGCCGGATGTGGACAAGGTTTACATGGCGTATGTGCAGGCGCTCACGGGGCATGGCGGCTGGCCGCTCAGCGCGTGGCTGACGCCGGAGTTGAAACCGTTTTTCGGCGGCACGTATTTTCCGCCCGAGGACCGGCAGGGGCGTCCGGGATTTCCGGCGATCCTGCGGGCAATCGCGGCGGGCTGGGCAAATGAGCGCGACAAACTGGTGAGGGAGAGTGAGCGCGTTTTAGGGACGCTACGGGAGTATCATGGAGCGAGCGGAGCGGAGGCGCAGAAAGCCGGCGGTGAGCCGTTGCACGAGCAGGCAGGCGCGGCGTTTGAGAAATGTTTCCAGTATCTTTATGAAACGTTCGATGCGGCTCATGGCGGTTTCGGCGGGGCGCCGAAATTTCCGCGGGCGGCGAATCTGAATTTTCTGTTTCGGGTGGCGGCGTTGCAGGGCGTGCAGAGCGAGACCGGGGCGGAGGCGGTCAAGCTCGCGGCGTCGACGCTGCGGGCGATGGCGCGCGGAGGTATCCACGATCACGTGGGCGGCGGGTATCACCGCTACTCGGTGGACGAGGCGTGGACGGTGCCGCACTTCGAAAAAATGCTCTACGATCAGGCGCAGATCGCGGTGAATTGTTTGGAGGCGCGGCAGGCGACGGGTGACGAGCGGTTCGCGTGGATGGCGCGGGATATCTTCGACTACGTGGCGCGCGAGCTGACGAGTCCGGCGGGAGGATTTTACACGGCGGAGGATGCGGACAGTGCGCCGCCGGAAGCAGCGCAAAGTGACAAGGATCAAGGCGCAAGGCCCAAGGAGGGGCACAGTGTCGAAGGCGCATTCTACGTGTGGACGACAGCGGAACTGCGCGCGGTGCTCGGGGACGATGCGAACTTCGTGGCGGCGCATTTTGGAATATTGGACGCGGGCAATGTCGCGGCGCAGCTCGATCCGCACGCGGAGTTTCGCGGGAAAAATATTCTCGCGCAGCGGCGCTCACTCGGGGAAACGGCGAAATTATTTTCACTCACGCCGGAGCAGGCGAACGACCGGCTGTGCACGGCGCTGGAGACGTTGCGGGCCGCGCGGGCGGGTCGGCCGCGGCCGTTGCCCGACGACAAGATCGTGACGGCGAACAACGGGTTGATGATTTCGGCGCTGGCGAAAGCGGCGCAGGTGTTGGGCGGTGCCGAATCTCAGAGCGGAAAAGAAGGCAACGAGCGCGAGCGCTATTTGGGCGCGGCGGTGAGGGCGGCCGAGTTTGTGGAGCGCGAACTGTGGGATGCGGGGCGCGGGGTGGTGTATCGCTGCTGGCGCGAGGGACGCGGGGTGAACGCGGGATTTGCGGAGGACTATGCGTATTTGATCCAGGGGCTCCTCGATTTGTATGAGGCCACGTTCGCGCTGCGGTGGCTCGAGTGGGCAGAGAAGTTGCAGAAGAAAATGGACGCGTTGTTTTGGGATGAGGAGCGCGGGGGGTATTTCAATTCGGCGGCGGACGATGCGAGCATCGTGCTGCGACTGAGGGAAGACTACGACGGAGCGGAGCCGGCGCCGAGTTCGGTGGCGGCAATGAATCTGCTGCGGCTCGCGGGCTTCGGCGGTGACGGCGCGGGGGAGTCGTCGCGTCAGGGTTATCGCGAACGCGGCGTGCGGTGCGTCGAGGCGTTTCAGGCCCAGTGGGGTAAGACGCCGCACGCGATGCCGCAGATGCTGTGCGCGTTGGAGCTGGCGCTGGAGCCGCCGCGGCAGGTGGTGATCGCGGGAATTGCGGCGACGGAGGATTTCCGGGCGTTGGTGGCGGTGGTGCACGAGCGACTCGGGCCGCGGCGGACGTTGATCGGGATTGCGAGTGAGGACGAGCGGCGCTGGTGGGCGGCGCGAGCGCCGTGGATGGCGGAGGTGCGGCCGAACGGCGGGCGAGCGACGGCGTTTGTGTGCGAGGATCATACTTGCCGGGCACCGGTCACTGAGGCCGGTGAACTCAGGGCGCTATTGGGCGGGACGTGAGTATTTACCTGTTGCTCTCGGCGGAGGGCTGAACTGACCTGTCCGCCGCTTTCCTGTGAAAATCCTCGCCGTCGAAGACGATGTTATCTCCCGCACGGTGCTGCGTAAAACGCTGCAGCGTTTCCAGCACGACGTGATCGAGGCGGTGGACGGGGAAGATGCTTGGGTGAAACTGCAGAACGATCCCGTGCGCGTGGTGGTGAGCGATTGGATGATGCCGCGGCTCGACGGACTCGATCTTTGCCGCCGCATCCGCGGGAACAAGGGCAAGGACTACACTTACTTTATTTTGCTCACGAGTCTGGGGGCGACAGAGCAAAACCAGCGCGTGGCGGCCGATGCCGGCGTGGACGATTTTCTGACCAAGCCGCTCAACGTGTCGGAGCTGTGGCCGAGGTTGCGCGTGGCCGAGCGGATTCTGGGATACACGACGCAGTTGCGTCAGTTGGAGGAGCTGTTGCCGATCTGCTCCTACTGCAAAAAAATCCGCGACGACCAAAATTACTGGCAGCAGATGGAGGGTTACATCAACGAGCGCACCGGGAGCGAGTTCAGCCATTCGGTGTGCCCGGATTGCTACACGCGCGTGCTCATTCCCGAGCTCGAAAAGATCAAGGCCTCGACGCAGGCGCCGACCAAACCGCATGTCTGCCAGTGAACTGAACGAGAGTATCCGCCGGCTGGAGGAAAAGATCGCCTATCTGGAGCGGCATGTGACGGAGCAGGACAAGGCGATGCTCGAGATGTCGGACGATATTACGCGGCTGAGTCGTGAAATGAAGGCGTTGCGCGAGCGCGACGCGGGCGGCGGTGCGGGCGCGGGCGACGAAGAAGCGGTGCCGGATGAACGGCCGCCGCACTACTGAAGCCAGGAGCGGCGCACGCGGGGCGCCGCCTCAGAACGAGGCGGTGAGCTCCTGCTGGTGGCCGGGATCGAGGTGCTGCACGCCGAGCGCGGTGCACTCGATGGTGTCGTTTTTGTAGAGCTTGAAGCTGACGGGTTCGGTGGCGTCGCTGGTTTCCCAGCGCCATTTGCCGATGGAAACGAACTGGAGCGGGACGCCTTTCTCCCAGCTGAGGCCGGGGCCCTCGCCGCGGATGAAGAGGCGGTTGCCGATGCCGATGTAAGCGGTGGCGATGAGGCGGGTGGCGCCGTCGGAGGTGAGCACGCGTTCGGCGAGTTCGGCCGACTGCGGCGCGGGCGTATCATCGATTTCGAGACCGAGACCGGGTTCGGTGTCTTCGACGGGAGCGGGGGCTTTGGCGGCGCGTTTGCGGACGGGTTTGGGCTCTTCGACTTCGACTTCGGCCTCGACGGGTGCGGGGGCGACCGGCGGCACTTCGTCGGCGGCAGGCGTGACGACGACCGGGGCGACGGGCTCCGCGGGAATGGGCTCGGGGGCGGCAGGGGGCGGCTCTGCAACCGGCGCAGCTGGAGCGGGTGCTTCGACGACGGGGGCGGGCTCGGAGAGCGGTTCGGGTGCTGGCTCCGCCGTGATGACGGGTTCGGGAACCACCACGGGCTCGGGTTCGGGAGCCGGTGTTGCGGCGATGGGCTCGGGTGCGGGCTCAGGCGTGGGAGCGGGAGTGGGCTCGGGTGTGGGCGCTGGAGCAGGAGTGTCGCGAATAATAAACGGATCGACGGTGGGCGGAGCGACCGGGGCGATCTCCGCGATGGCGGCCGTGGGGATCGGGGCAGGTTCTTCAATGGGAGCGGGGGGAGCCGGGGGAACCTCGGCGATGGATGCGGCCGGCGCGGCAGCGGTTTCGGCGGCGGGCGCGGGGATGTCATCGTTGGCCGGTTGTTCGCGGCGCGGCTTGCGGGGGCGCTTGGGGGGATGCGCGGTGACTTCGGAGGAAGCCGCAGGCGAATCGGTCGACTCGGTGGCGGCAGGGGCAGGGGCTTCGACTGCAGCGACCGGCGCAGGGTCGGTGGTGATCGTGGCGGGCGGTGCGGCGATCACGACGGGAGCGGGAATGGATTGGGCGGCGGCGACGGCGCGTTCGAGGCGCTCGGCGGCGGCGGACATTTTCGCGTCGATGGCCGCGAGGGCCTCGGTCGTCGCGGCGGTGAGGGCGCGGGTGACGGCGGCGAGTTTTTCGTCGAGCTCGGCAGCGGCGGCGGTGCGGGCTTGGGAGACGGTTTCGCCTGCGGCGGCCACGGCGCGCTGGTGGGCTTCGACAACGGAGGATTCTGCGGAAGTCGCGGCGCGTGTGTGTGCCTCGGCGATCGCCTGTTCCGCTTTGGCAGCGGCGGCGGCAATGTTTTCGCCGGCGGAGTGGCCCGCCTGGGAGATTGCCGTGGCGGCGGCGGTTGCTGCGGTGGCGGCTTGGGTGGCGACAGAGGCAGTGGCGGCGGAAAGCTGGGCGACGGCGTCTTGAGTGGCGCGTTCGACGGAGGCCTGCGAACCCGCGAGATTCGCCTCGGCGGCGGCCTCGAGTTTGGCCCAATCGGCCGCGGATTTGGCGATCTTGTCGGAGATGGATTCGAGGCGTTCGCTCTCGGTGCTGCGGAGGGCGGCGAGTTCTTTTTCGAGCTCCTCTTTTTCGGAGTCGTTGGCGGCGGCGAGGCGGGCTTCGAATTCGGCGATCTTTTCCTGGAGCTTCTGCGGGAGGTGCTCGGCGTGGCGGAGGTTCTTGAGCGAGAGTTCCGCGATGCCGTTGAGGCCGGTGGCGGCGATGCTGATTTGCTCGGCGGACGAAGCCACGGTGCGGGCGAGGGCTTCGAGGGCGCGTTGGCGGTCGTCGAGGGTTTCGTTTTTCACGCGCTCGTAGTGGGCGATGATCGGCACGAGTCCGGCGAGCGCGCCGACGACGAGGCAAATGACGATGGAGAACGTCGCGGAGTCGGAAAAGGGGCGCGGGGAATTCCACGCGATGAGGCCGGCGGCGCCGATGAGGGCGAGGTCGGTGACAATGAAGATCCAAGTCGGCAGTTTGGGGTTCTGATCGGAGGGCGTCATGGTATGATGCAGCGGTGGCGCGGGCGCGGCGCTCTCCCTGTTTGCAGCGACGCGTGTGCGACGGAAAGTTTGTGCGGCCCGCGAGAGGAGATTTCAACCACGGAGTGCGGCGGACGAGTTTTGGTTTCCCTTGGTGGCGAGGGCGTGTCATCGCTCGGGGCATCCCCCATGGAATCTCCCCATTTTCTGCGGATCGAACGAGAGGGCCGCGGCGGTTCGAAACACTACGTGGTGCACACGCATGACCCGAAGTTCACCATGGAATTGGTGCCGGATGCGACCGCGCCGGACAAGGTGGGCAAGGGCGTGATCAAGCGGGTGTGCGTGCCGAATTCGTGGGCGGGCGACTACACGCGTTACGCCAAGTTTATGGGCGCGGCGCAGGAATTTTTTGGAAAATCCTTCGCGGAGCCGGCGCCGAAGTCGGAGACGTTTTCGGCAAAGACGCGGCGCATGCAGGCGTAGGCCGATGGGAATCGGGCGCGGCCTGGGGTGAAAGACGGGCGGAGGCCCGGTGTTTATCCGAGCAGGGCGGCGCGGTAGCCGGCGATAAACTCCTGCTGGCTCAGTTTGCCGTTCGCATCGATATCGAACTTCTTAATCTCTTCCGCTGGCATATGCACGGCCTCTTCGGCGGAGAGCAGGCGGTCGCGGTCGGTGTCGAGGGCGTCGAAGGCCTTGTTGAGTGAGTCGCCGAGTTCGGAAAGTTCGATGCGGCCGTTTTGATTGCGGTCGATCCAGCCGACTTGCTCCATGACGATCAGGATTTCGTATTCGACGAAGCCGAGGAACTCGTCGCGGTCGATATCGGACACGCGAAAGATGGTGCGGCGGAGTTCCATGAACTCACCGACACTCAGGCGTCCGTCGCGGTCGGTATCGGCCCGCAGAAACGTGTCCTGAGCAATCGTGCTGCCCTGCAGTTCCGTGGCGTCGATGACGTTGTTGTTGTTTTTGTCGGCCGCGCGGAAAAGCGCGAACGAAGCGGCGTCCCACTCCTCAGGGGAGAGAGCGCCGTTCTTGGTCGTATCGATAGCATCGAAGGCGGTCTTGATCTGGGCGGCAGCGGGAAACGCGTGGGCGGCGGGCAAGGCGAGCGCCAGTAAAAAGAGGGCAGTGAGAACGGAGCGCATGGCGCGGGCCGGCTCAGGACTTGTTGGCGCTCTTCCAGATGAGGTAGGCGCGTTGGTCGTAGATGGCGCGGGAGGCCTGGACGGTGAGCGTGCGTTTGTTCGAGCCGGTCGCTGCAGGGGTGACTTCGGTGCGGGCGCCCGAGGCGGCGAGACCGAGTTTGCCGCCGAGCGGGTCCGGGCTGACGGCCTGAAGCGCGGCGACGAGGGCCGAGGAGCGATCGTCGGCCTTTTTTTGGGCGGCGACGGCAGACTGGGAGAGAGTTAGGAAACCGGCGGCGGCGATGATCAGGGAGGTGAAGCGTGTTTTCATGGGGGACTTCCTTGGTTTCATCTAGTGTATACTACCTAGGCCGCGTTTGCATCCGTATTGCTACGATTTCGACTACGCATGCCCATGCGTAGACTGGCCGATAGGGCCCAAGGGGCTACAGCCGACGCCACACGATGCTGCAAAGCGCGATGAGAAACACGATCCGCAGGGCGCCCTCAAAGGTGAGGATGACCAGAGTCCATTTCAGGCGGTTGCCGCGACGAAGAGAAAAGCCGATGGCGGAAATGGCGAGGAGTCCCAGGGCGGCGGCACGCGCATAGGGAATGGCCAAGAGCAGGCCCATCCAGAGCCAGTAAGTGAGGATGGCGCTGCTCCAGAAGAAGGCCGTGGTCTCGCTCATGCCGAGGGTGCGGGGATCGGCGCTGCGGGCGATCTGTTTGATGCCGAGGTAGCGCTCGCCGATCACGAGCTGCGCGACCTCGAAGGCAATCCAGGCGGGGGCGAGCAGGAGCAGCGTGTTCACGGACGGAAAGGAAAGTGGGGAACGGGCGAATGGCAATGCGAGGCGGCGGCGGGACAATCCGTGGTCCGCGGCGTGACGGAGGGCGGCCGGACGGCACTTGCACGAGCGGGGTGCGATAGCTCTCTTCGTGATACCCACCCATGACTTCAACGGAGAAAATTGGATTGGCGCGCGACGTCGTGCGCGCGCTCGCGAGATTTTACTACCCGCGCATCGAGGTGACGGGCGGCGAACTGATTCCGCGGGACGGGCCGGTGCTCTTGGTGGCGAATCATCCGAATTCGCTGATGGACCCGGTGCTGTTGGGCATCGCCGCGCGGCGGCCGGTGCGGCTGTTGGCAAAGGCGCCGCTGTTTGATGTGCCGGTGTTGGGCGGGGTGCTGCGGGCGCTCGGGATGGTGCCGGCGTATCGGGGAAGCGATGACGCCAAGCAGGTGGAGAAAAACACGGAGTCGCTCGCGGCGGCAGCGCAACAACTGGCGCGCGGCGGCGAGATGGGAATTTTTCCGGAGGGCAAAAAGCAACGATGCGACGCAGCTCGCGATGGTGCGCTCCGGCGCGGCGAGGTTGGCGATGCTGTCGGTGGCGGCGGGCGCGGCGGGGCTGCGGGTCGTGCCGGTCGGGATCAACTACCAGCGCAAGGAACGGTTTCGCTCGGCGGTGTGGATCAAGGAGGGTGACCGATATCCGCGACGAACTGGCTGGCAATGCACGCAGGCGACGAACACCTCGCGATGCGTCTGCCGTCTTACGCTCCCGAATTGAACCCCCAGGAGCACGTCTGGGATGAACTCCGCAACTCCGCGAAAAAGAGTTTCCCGACCGCGTTTTCGCCGATCTCTCCAGCGTCACCCGCCAACTCGAACAGGGACTGCCGCGCATTGCGAACGACCCCGATCGACTCCGCTGTCTCACGGCTTGGTCCTGGATAATTAGTCTCAACGTGAACGCGAACTAGAATCACCGCGCTCAAACTGATCGAGCTGCCGGCCGAGCACCACCCTTGGCGGGTGCGCACGCTCATCCGTCACCTGCTGACCCTGCCGGCGAGACTCTCTCGCCACGCGCGCGGGGTAGCGCTGCGGGTCTTTGCACCGGCCGGCCACCTCGCGTGGTGGCGCTTGTGGCGAGAGCGGCGCGTGCCCGCCTGAACCGGCGCCGCGCGCGGCCACCACCGCCTCGCTCCGCCACCCGGCGGCGCGGCGGAGCTGCT
>CALRZR010000297.1:0-8614 GCA_943372705.1 Opitutus sp. GAS368
ACTCGGGTGCTCTGTTGAAGATGCTGAGGCCGCTCGCGGAGCGGGGCATCAATCTCTCGAAGATCGAGTCGCGCCCGAGCAAAAAACGTCCGTGGGACTATTATTTCTTCCTCGATGTGACGGGCCACTACGATGACCCGGCGATGAAAGAGGCGCTGGCGGAGTTGAAGAAGTTTTGTCCGTTGGTGAAGTGGCTGGGCAGCTATCCCGCGGTCAGTTGAGCGGGGATGCAGTGAAAAGCGCGTTGGGGTTAACGCGCGCCACCTTTCGAAAAGCACCGGCTCAGTGCGGTCGGGCGCTCAACGCGTAGTAGAGCACGGTCACGACGAGCGCGACGAAGGCGAGGGCTCCGAAAAAATACAGGAAGCAACCCTTGCGCACGTCGGTTTTCAGCGAATTGGGTTCAACTTGGTATTTGGCCAAGATCGCGTCAGCGGTGGCTGCGACCAGAGGGTTTTCGTCGGTGCGAGCGGCCGGTGAGACCGGCACGGAGGCGGCGTGACGAATGACTGCGGCAGCCTGGCTCGCGACGTAGCTCGATACCGCAGCGGGGGGCGTGACGGGAGCGGGGAATGCTTGGCGTGGCGCTGGCGAACGGGAGGGGGCGGTTTGGTTGCCGGAGGCCTCGGCGATTTCTCCGTCAAGCCACGCGAGGTGCTGTTGCACGAGGGCGCGTTGGCGGAGGAGCTCCTGGAGTCGGTCGGACATGCGAGGGCGAACGGTCAGGCGGCGCGGCCGGGGCCGGCAAGACACAAAAAAGCGCCGGAGGTGAGTCCGGCGCCGAAATGGAGAAATCTACCGAGGATTAGGCGGTGACAATCGCGACCTTGCGGTGGGGCTTGTCGTATTGAACGGTGCCGTCCTTGAGGGCGAAGAGCGTCCAATCGCGACCGATGCCGACATTCTTGCCGGCGTGCAGCTTGCTGCCGCACTGACGCATGATGATGGTGCCGGCGAGAACGGACTCACCGCCGAAAGCCTTGATGCCGCGACGCTTCGAGTGACTCTCGCGACCGTTGGTTGATGTGCCCTGACCTTTTTTGTGCGCCATGGTGGGTGGTTCCTTTAAGCTTTGATGGATTCGATCTTGATGACGGAAAGCTCCTGGCGGTGGCCGCGTTTGCGCTCCATGCCCTTGCGCTTCTTCTTCTTGAACACGATGACCTTCTCACCGCGTTTGTTTTCGAGAATCTTGGCCGAAACAGAGGCGCCGGCGAGCGTGGGGGTGCCGACTTTGTAGCCTTCGCCTTCACCAGCGGCGAGCACGTCTTTGATTTCGACGGTCGAACCTTTTTCGGTGCCGGGATAGCGGTTAACGATAAGGATGTCGCCCTCGGTGACAGTGAACTGCTGCCCTTGGGTTTTGATAGTGGCTTTCATAAATAAAACCGCACAACAAGCGTTTTTGCGGAAGTGAACGCAAGGATTATTTGCTCCGAGCGCAGGTAATTTCGCGGTTCAACGCAGGGGAAGCGGAAACTCGGCGACTCCGGAGTGCGCGGCGTTGGCGGCGGCATAGGGTAAGGCGGCGGAAACGGCGTCGCGAAGAGGCAAGTTTTCGGTGAAAAGTGCGCGGAGGACGCAGGCGAAGAGGACGTCGCCAGAGCCGGTGGGCAAAACCTCGCGGATCGCGGGTGGCGTGAGGGTGGCGAGGCTGCCATCGGAGTCGCGAAGACTCACGGTGCGGGGGCCGTCGGTGACGATCCAACGGCGGGCAGAGACGGTGCCCGGCAGGTGCGCGAGGTCGGGCGCGAAGGCGCGGAGTTCGTCGGCGTTGATTTTGATGAGAGCGAGCGGTTGCGCGGCGGCCCAGACCAGCGGAGGGCCGTAGGTGTCGGCGGCGAGGGTGCCACGCGCGAGCCAACGCGTGAGGGCGGCGCGGAGGGGGTCGAAGGCGGCCGAAGACCAGCCGGGGAAACTGCCGCAGAGGGCGAGGAGTTGGCCAGCGGGTTGCGCGTCGAGAAAATCGGCGCAGGCGCAGAGGGCGGCGGGGTCGGGTGCGGCGTCGGGGCCGAGAAAGGTGGTCTCGGGTTGGGCAGGGGACGACGTTGCCGTCGTGGTGCGAATGACGGTGCCGCTGCGGGTGGCGGTGCTCGTGGGAAATGCGTGGAATGGAAAGGTGCGGGCGGTGAACCAATCGGTGCATTCGGCGCCGGACGCGCCGCCGGTGAAACAGAGGGCGGTGGTGGGAACGCCGAGGCGCGCGAGCATTTTGGTGACGTTGATGCCCTTGCCGCCAACCTGAAAATGGGAGCTGCGGGCGCGCTGGGTTTTCCCGAGGCTCCAGGTGTCGAATTCGAGCGTGCGCTCGGCGAGGAGATTGCCCGTGAGCGTGAAAAAATGCGGCGCGGCGGGCGGAGGGATCATGGGGATTTGGCGCCGTCTTTCTTCGCGGCTTTGAAGAAGATGTAGTTGGTGAGAAAACTGAGGCCGAGCACGCCGCTGAGCGTGCGGATGTTGCGCATGGCGCCGAACACCATGGTGAGCGAACTGGCCTGCGGCTCATGCACGCGCCGCAGCAGGAGGCACCCGCCGAGGGCGACGACGGGTTGGAGAATGAAACAGACGTGGTAAACGGTGAGCGGATCGTTCCACCGTTCGAGTGCGTAGGAGAGAATCCATCCGCCGGTGATCGGGGCGATGGCGGCGACGAGGGAGGTGATTGCGAGGTTGATGCCGATGGCGAGGTTCTTGGCTTCGACGGGGATCAGGCGCAGCAAAATGATGAATTGGCCGAGGATGAAACCGGCGCTGGTGATGCCGCCCCACGTCCACATCGCGTAGAGGAGTCCGCTGTTGGTAGGCGTGAGGAAACACCATGTGAAATTCTGCACCTGCCAGAGAATCAGGGAGACGATCATGACGGATTTGTTGCCGTAGCGATCGAGCAACTTGCCCCACGCGGGCAACGAGAGCGCGCCGCCGAGTTGCGCGAGCGTGGAGAGCACGCCGACGTCGAAGGCGGAGAAATCGAGCTCGTCGAACATGAATGTGTGGTAGAACGGTCCGAAGCAATTGGCGGCAAACGACCACGCGGCGCCGAACGCGATGAAGAGAAGAAATGAACGAGAACCGGCGACGACGCGGAGCTGGTCGCGGAACGGGATTGGAACCGTGACGGCGTGTTTGCGGGCGCGGGTAGGGCTCTGCCACTGCCAGCGCAGGGAGAAAACGCGCATCACGACGGCAGCGAGAATGATCACCTGAAAAACGGGAATCGCGTAATTCCACTGCGCGAGCGCCCAACCGGCGACGAGGAGGAACGTAAGCGTGGAGACCTGGAGCGTGCCGTTGCGACGGCCGAAATATTTTCCGCGCAAACGAGAGGGGACCCACTCCTGAATCCAAGCGTTCCACGAGACGCCGGCGACGGCGGCGAAGCAGCTGGAGAGGAGAAACCACGCGATGAAACATTGGCCGGCGAGCGTGGGGTTGTCGCGCGGGACGAAAGGCAGGAGCACACCAGCGGCAGCCCACGTGATGAGGTGGAGCGTTGCGGCGAGGACGGTGATGGTCTTCGGCGGCTTCCATTTCGCGAGGAAGGGTGCGGCGAAGATCTGGAGGAAATTGCCGAGGAACGGGAGTGCGCTTATGAGGCCGATGGTGGTCTTCGGGAGCGGGTAGGCCTTGGCCACGAGGGCGGTCATGAACACGTTGACCGGAAGCGACATCGTCACGATGGGCATGGCCATGATGCCCTCGGCGGTGCAGAGCCGCAGGGAGCGAAGAAGGTCGGCCTTATGTTGGACGGCGGCGGCGCGCGCGGTGGTTGCGTTCACGATACGTTTGGACCGAATGAAACAGGTATGGCGCGGACAATTAAAGCGAAAGAAGTGCAGGCGCAGAAAACGGTTGCGCTCGCGCGGTGGCTGCTGGGCAAGCATCTCGTGCGGCGGCGTTTGGACGGGACGGTGGAGGCGCGGATGATCTTGGAAACAGAGGCTTATGACGGGGAACGCGACCGGGCGTGCCACGCGCGGGTGGGCCGGACGAAGCGCACGGAGGTCATGTATGCCGCCGGCGGACGGTGGTATGTCTATCTGTGTTACGGCGTGCACGAGATGTTGAACCTCGTGGTCGGGCCGGAGGGCTGGCCGGCGGCGGTGTTGGTGCGCGGCGTGGAAGGGGCGAGTGGGCCGGGGCGGGTGACGAAGTCGCTCGGGATCGGGCGGGAACTCAATGCGGCCGACGCGACGGCGGAAGCGAGCGGACTGTGGATCGAAGACCGCGGGGTGCGTGTGCCGCGGCGGGCGGTGCGCGCGGGGCCGCGCGTGGGTGTCGACTACGCGGGGCCGGTGTGGGCGGGGAAGCCGTGGCGCTTTATCTTTGAACCAGAAGCGGGAGCAGCGGGTCGAGGGCGCGTTGGACGTCAGCGACGGAAATCGAATCGAGCGACGGGCCCTGTTTGAGGACGCGAACGTGTGGTGCGGGTGGTGCCCAAACTGCGGGATCGGTGGGGCCGAAAAGAAGTAGGCTCGAGACGGTGCAGGCGGCGGCGAGATGGCTGATGCCGCTGTCGTGGCCGACGAAGAGGTGACACTGGGCAAGGCGCGCGACGAGTTGAGGGAGCGGGAGC
This sequence comes from Opitutus sp. GAS368, assembly GCA_943372705.1. Lineage (GTDB taxonomy): Bacteria > Verrucomicrobiota > Verrucomicrobiia > Opitutales > Opitutaceae > GAS368. The sequence goes on from CALRZR010000297.1 coordinate 4,577, forward strand.
TGGTGCGCGGCTATGCCGAAGGGTGCGAGGGCGGTGGCGGCGGGAGCGTCGGCCTCGCCGGTGATGATCAGGAGCTCGGTGCGGTGGGCGTCGCGGAGCCAACGGCACAGTTCGATCCAGCGGGCGAGCGGCCAGTTTTTTTTCGCGGAGCCGCTACCGGGGTGGATGGCGATGAGGCGGGCGGAGGCGACGGGCGCGGAGAGCGTGTAATGGAAAGAGCCGGACGTCAGGCCGAGGGAGCGGAGCGGTTCGCAGTAGTGGGCGGCGGCGGGAGCGAGCGTGGGGAGCGCGGGGGCGGTCAGAAAAATGGGGGCAGAAAGATTCCGAAAATGGCGGGTGAGGTCGCCGTCGGGGTCGGGCCAGAAATTGAGGACGAGGTCGAAGGTGGCTAGTTCGGCGGCGAAGGACGGAGGAAGCGGGGCGGTCGAATAGAGGGCGGCCCAGCGGGAATCGTGTTGCGAGTGGATGCGATCGACGAGGTGGGCGCCGAGGGCGGCGGCAGTGGCGTTGCCGACGAACTCGAGGTGGGCGTGCGACCAGCGTTGGCGGAGCAGCGCGAGCGCGGGCAGTGTGACGATAAAATCGCCGAGGGCGCCGCCTCTAAGGACGAGGATTTTTCGCATCCGGAGCGGGGGCGGCCGGCGGGAGTTCGTGGTGGGTGAGCGTGGCGACGCCGGTGCCGATTTTGAATTCGACCTCAAAGCGCACGGGCAGGCGCCGTTCGTCTTGGGATATCCAGACACGCACGGTCGAGCCTTTCTTAAACATTCCCTTGGGCGCGGTTTTTTCCATGCGAGGCTCGAGCACGAGGGTGTTGAGGGTGCCGAAGTTGGTGCGGAGTTTTTCGTAGCGCGCGGCGTGGAGCGTGAGTTCGTAAAACTCGTCGTCGAAGAGGACGAGCGCGTCGCGCTTCTCGCCGGGCTTCAGGTCCCAGGTGCGGGTTTGCACGAGGCAGGTGATGAGATCGAGCGGTTCGCCGGCGGGCATGGGCAGGGCGCGGGGCGCCTCGGCGGGAGCCGTGCGCGTGTAGACCGCCTGGGCGGCGGCATAGTCGAATGCGACGGAGTGCGCGGAGCGTTTGCTGCTTTGCTGCACGGATTCAATGTGTGTGCCGAGGCGGCCGGACTCGGTGTCGAAAAAGGATTCGGCGGTGGCGTTAAACGAGAGGAGGGCGCGGGCGATTCCCCGGGTCTGCGTGGTGGTGGTGAGACGCGGGCGGGGCGAGGGGCCGGAGCGGTCGGTATCGGCGACGATTTTGATTTCGCCCGCGCCGGGCAAAATCGCCCACGAAACTTTGTAGGTGAACGACTCACCCTCGCGGAGCGGCAGTGCGGCATGGAGGGAGCCGGCGAGGGTAAACATAAGGGTGGCAACAAAACGGAAATTCATGCGGGACGCGCGAAAAGGTGGGGACGCTAGACCGCGACGGCAAAGTTTCGTTTCATCACAACCCGGCGGCGGGAGGTGGGGCGAAGAGATCGAGCTGGTTGGCGTGGCCGAGGGCGAGGGCGTCGATGCCGCGCTGGCGGAGAGTGGCGGCGAACTCGCGCGCGAAACCGTGGAGCGTAAGCACGCGCTTGGGCTGCACGAGCTCGACGAATTTCAGGAGGCTCGGGTAGTCGGCGTGATCGGAGAGCGGAAAGGCGGCGTGCGCGCGGCTGCGGTAAATTGTGGACGGATCGATGGCCCAGCCGGTGATCACGGCGGTGCGCACGGCAGGAATGCGGCTGAGAAGGCCCTGCGAATGGGGCGGGCAGATCACAATGTGACCGGCAACCTCGCGACCGTCGAATTCGCGGAAGCACGGGAACGTGACACCGAGTTTTTCGTAGACGCGCGTGAGGCGGAGCGTCTCGGCGTGGAGCATCACGGGGAGGCCGGCGGGAGCGAGTGCACGGAGGACTTCCTGGGATTTGCCGAGACTGTAGCAGAGCAACGCGGGCGTGGCGCCGTCGGCGATGGCCTGGCGGCACCATGCGATGAGATTTGCGACGACCTCGGCCTCGGGCGGCATGACGTAGCGCGGAAGGGCGAACGTCGTTTCCATGATGAGCGTATCGGCACGCGGCGTGGCGCACGGTTCGGCGGCGAGGCCGGGGCGGAGTTTGAAATCGCCGGTGTAGAGCAACGAACCGTGGTCGGCGGATTCGAGGAGAATTTGGGCGGAGCCGAGGATGTGGCCGGCGGGCACGAGCGTGGCGGTGACGCCGAACTCGAGCGCGTGGGGCTGGCCGAAGGGGAGCTCGGTGACGAGACGTTTGCCGGGGATGCGGGCGTGCAGAAAGCGCGCGGTGCCGGGCGTGCAGAGGACTTCCTCGTGGCGCGCGATGTGGTCGGAGTGCGCGTGGGAAATGAAGGAGCGTTTCGTGCGGGCCTGAGCGTCGAGCCACCAGCCGATCTGCGGCAGGTGGACGCCCTTGCGGTAGATGACTTCCCACGGCGTCGCCATCAACGGAAACGCACGAGGCCAAGCACGAGGGAGGCGATGAGCACGGCGGCGACGAGATACCAATACCACGCGATGCCGCGGCGGACGGGGCGGGGCGCGGGGGCGTCGGCGGAATCGTCGGCGAAGGCGGCGTCAGGGAGGTCGAGGCCGTCGTAACGCGTGGCGTCGTTTTCGCGCCAGCCGGTGCGTTCGTCGGCGCCGCATTCGGGGCAGGCGCGGGCGTGGCGCGGGATGGCGGCACCGCAGTTGGCGCACTCCTCGGGCGGTCGCTCAGCCATGTGACACGGAAAAATATTTCTGTTTCGCGAGGCGCCAGGCGGTCACGAAGAAGGCGGTAAGCGGAATGGCGAGCAACATGCCGAGCACGCCGTCGAAAGCGGTGCCCCAGAAGAAAATCGCGACGATGATGGTAACGGGATGGAGGCCGGTGCGCTCGCCCATAATTTTCGGAGTGACGAACCAGCTTTCGATCAGCTGCACGGCGGTTTTCACAAGGAGCACGAGGGCGACGAGTTTCCAGCCGCCACCCGGCTGGAAGAAGGCGAGCGGGACGACGGTGGCGAGGCCGATGATGGTGCCGAGGTAGGGCACGATGTTCAGTGCTCCGAGCACGAGGCCGATGAGGAGGCCGAACTTGAGGCCGACGACGGTGAAGCCGATCGAGAGCAGGACGCCGAGGATCAGGCCAATGAGGATCTGGCCACGGAAGAAAGACTCGATGATGGCGACGAATTCGCGGACGAGGAACACGACGTCGGCGCGGAGATCGGGGCTGAGGAACGGGAGGTGATTGCCGAGTTTCCGGGTGGGCTCGCCGCGGGCGAGAAGGAAGAAGAACAGGTAGACCGGCACGATCGCTAGGTGGGTGAAGAAACCCATCACCCCGAGGGCGCCGCCGCCGGCGGCCTTGAGCGACGGCACGGCGAGCGAGACCATGCCCTTGGCTTCGGCGCTGAGGGCGTCGGCAACTTTGCGGACGTTGGGATTGGCGAGCTGGCGTTTCGAGAAATCGATCCACTGCGGGTAATGATCCTGCACGTAGACGGAGGCGCGGGCCCAGTAGTCGGAGAGGTTGGCGATGAACGCGATCGCCTGCTCGATCACGGGCGGAAGTATAAAGACGAGTGTGCCGCCGACGAAGAGCGCGAAGAGGCCGTAGAGCAAAACGACAGCGGTGGGGCGGCGCAGGCGGAGGCGCTTTTCGGCGAGCTCGACGACGGGGCGCAAAATGAGCGCGAGGACACCGGCGACGGCGAGAGGCCAGATGACACCGGCGAAAAATCCGACGAGGCGGCCGAGCACGATGATCGCGAGGATCAGCAGCGCGCATGAGCCGAGCAGGGCGAGCAGGGTGACCGCGAAACCGGCGATGCGACGCTGGGTGGCGGTGAGAAACGGAGTGACGGGCTCGGCAGGCACGCGCTCAGGGGAGCGGGGAGCGGGAGCGGTGGCCAGTTTTTTTGCGCGGGTGGCGTGTGGCGTGTGATGTGGGGTGGGCGATTTGGCAGGGGCTGGCGACGGCAGAGGGTGCCGCCCTTTCAGGGCTCGGGCTTGGGTGGATATTTTCCCAGGGGCGATGCCCTGGGCTG
>CALRZR010000298.1:0-8547 GCA_943372705.1 Opitutus sp. GAS368
GCCCGGGGCTTTGGGGGGCGGGGCCGGGGTGCCGGCGGGCGCAACGGACGGGGTGGTCGTGGTCCCGGCGGCCGGCGCGGCGGTGGAACCGGGTGCCGGGGTGGCGGCGGGCGGCGGCGTGGCCGCGGTCTTCGTCGGCGCGGCGGGCGGGGCCGGCGGGGTGCGGTCGCAACCGGTGTGGATCAGCGCGACGCAGAGGGCGGCGGCGAGCAGGCCGGCGGGGCGGAGAGGAACGGAGCAGGAGGCGGAGCGGAGGGCGGGAAGCGACACAGGGAGAGGGAGGAAAAGGGCGGTTAAGTCACGCGGCCGGACGTTGTGACGGGCGAACGGTTTCGGGTAACCGTGCGGATACGTCAAGGGACGCGATTGTCACGTGCTTGCGGCGGAAGCGTCAGGGCTTGTTTGGGGCGAGCAACGGAGGCACGGAGGAAGTCGGCGCGGGTGTGGCGGGCGACGGAGCGGAAGGGTTGGCGGGCTTGGGCGCGGGTGAGGCGCCTTTGGCGGGGGCGCGGGTGGGCTTTTTGCCGTTGGCGGGGAGGTTTTTCGAGGCGTCGACGACGGCGGAGGGGTTTTTATCGAGGTATTCGACGAGCACGGGATCGCCGATCTGGACGTCGGGTTTGTATTTTTCGGAGGCGTTGATCCAGGTGGGGCGGTTCATCTCGCGGCCGATGTTGGGGCCGGAGATCGCCATCATGGTCGGTAGCACATCGGGGAGCCAGAAGCCGCGGGACGGGCAGCTGACCCGGGTGGTCCAGAGGAGTTTTTTCTCCTTCTTCATCATCGCGGCGGCGTCGTAAGCGGCGATGACGGCGACGTAGAAATCTTCCGAGGAAATGTCGTAGAGCGCGCGGGAATCGAAATCGAGGAAGTTGAGGCCGCCGAGCGAGGGGGTGAGCGGATCGAAGTCGCGGGCGGAGAAGCCCATTTTGTAGCCGCCGAGGAATTTGATGATCTGCTGGCGATTGCGCTGCCGGGGCGGGGCGTCGGGGTCCATGCCGTATTCGAGGTCGGCGTTGAGGGTGCCCCAGGCGAGCATGAGCACGAGACTGGCCTGCGGAGAGGTGTCGGACGCGGGCAAGTAGCCCTGTTTGGCGAGGACCTTGGTGAGGGTGCGGACGACCTCTTCGTTGGGCGGCTGCTTCTCACCGCCGACGATGCCGCCGAGATCGCGAAATCCGACGCTGACGGCGACGTAGTAAACGGGTTTTTCGGGCGTGGGGCGGCGGTGCAGACGGCCCTCGGGCGACATATCGGTGATGGTGATGACCTCGATGTCGCGTTTGCCGAAAAGGAAATCGAGGACGCCGGCGTGGCCCGGGACGGGGGCCAGAAGCGAGGCCATGAGCACGAGGAGGAGGGGGCGGAGGCGGTGGTTCATGGCGGGGCGGAGGAGGCGTTGGCGGGAGTGACGACGGGGAGGGGGCGAGGTAACGGCGGCTTGAAGTGCCGGGAGGGGGTGATCGGCGCGGTGGCGGGCGGAGACGAGCGAGGCGACGTGCGTGGGGGGGCGAAGCGACGTAGAGTGGGGTGGTGGGAAGGAAATTGGCTGGCGGGAGCAGCGCGGGTCAATCTGATGGACGGAGGCACGAGTTAGCGGAACCCCAAATCCCCATGAAAAAAACCTCCCCATCCAGCAAAGTAACCGACGGCGCGAAGTGCAAAGTCATCGGCGGCGTGCACGTCGGAAAATCCGGCACCGTGCGAGACATCAAAACCGGAAAAACGGGCTTCGTCTCGATCACGGTCGTGCAGGCGGACGGGGAGCGGTTCAAGACTTTGGCCAAGAACGTCGTGGTGGTGTGACGGTGCGTTGAGCCGAACTCATGCTGGTGTTCGGGTCGGATCGAGACGATCTGGCGGCACCTTTCAGTTTGCGTCAGCCGCTCCACAGGCCCTCCGGGCATGCGCCGGGCTTCCTCGACTGAAATTTGCTCGCCATTTCGCCTCGCTCCTCTGCCTCCAACTGCATGAGTCCGGCTGAGCGCTCGGTTGAGGGTGCGTGCCGATGCGGGCAACGCGCGCGGGCAGGACGCGGATGCGGGCGTCGATTTTGGCGGGCGCGGAGGTTGGCTGTTGCCGGTTGATCTATCGTTTCACGGCGGTCACCACGCTGCGGTCGGCGAGCGTCTCGGCGAAGGTGAAGTCGCAGAAGCCGGCGGCGGTGAGGAGGGTTTCCATTTCGGAGGTCGCGTAGCATTTGCCTTCGGTGACGCTCATCAGGAGGGCGGAGTAGGCGGCGACGGGGAGCGGGCCGGTTTTATCGGCGTTGAGGTGGGCGTCGTGGATCACGAGGAGGCCGCCGGGCGGCAGGGCGGCGAAACTCGCGGCGAGGAGCGGGCGGACTTTGGTGATGTCCCAGTCGTGGAGGACGTTTGAAAAGAGGTGGATGTCGTGGTCGCGCGGGAGCGGGTCGGTGAACATGTCGCCGGCGACGACGGAGACGCGGGCGGTGTAGCCGCGTTTGGCGATCATGCGGCGCGCGATGGTGTCGACGGGTGGGCGTTCGAAGACCGTGGCGCTGAGGTGCGGGTGGTGCGCGGCGATGGTGCAGGCGTAAATGCCGGAGCCGCCGGCGATATCGAGGAGGCGGGTGCGGCCGGCGGTGGGGATTTTTTTCGCGAGCGCGGGGCCGAGCGTGAAGCCGCGACAATCCATCGCGGCGGTGAACGTGGTGGCGAACTCGTCGGTGAGCATCGCCTCGGTCCACGTCTTTTCCGTTTTGTAGCTGCCCCAGTTGGCGGGGCGGTCGGTGCGGAGGATCGTGATGAAGTCGCGGACGACGGGACGCTCTTTCAGCGAGGCGTAGTAGGGGCCGAGGAAGAAGGGCGAGGTGCTGACGAGGTGGTCGCGGGCGAGGGCAGTGGTGTGGAAAGTGTTTTTTTCATCGCGGCGGATGAAGGCGTTCGCGGTGAAGAGGGTGAGCATCACGTCGGTGGGGCGCTCGGCGGTGCCGAAGTGGTGGCAGATCGTGGGGAGGTCGGACGGGTGCGCGGCGAGCCACGTGAAGAAATCGAATTCGGTGATCGCGGCGGTGAGGAGGTCGACGGCGTAGAGGCCGTCGCGGTAGCGGTAGACGGACGTGGGGTCGGTGGTGGGAGTGAGGGTGAGGTCGAGCATGACGGTGAAGTTGAACGAAGGCAGGTGGCCCACGGAAAACACGGAATACACGGAACCCAAACCCTGCGTTGGTGGGATTTCTTCCGTGTGGTCGGTGTGTTTCGTGGGCGACGAAGGGCGGGTCGGAGACCCTGCCCTACTTTATTTCCAGGATTCGTCGAAGAAGCCGGCGGTGGCGATTTTGCCGGGCCAGCGGGGGCCGGGGGCTTCGCGAAGGTCGATGATGGCGTAGTCGGGAAGCTTGGGAAGTTGGAGGGAATTGGAGCCGTAGGCGTGTTCGCGGAAATCGATGCCGCTGTTGAGCACGATGTAGCGCGTGGGGTTCAGGGGATTTGGGAAGATCAGGATCGGGGCGTGGTGCGCGGCGTCGTAGGTCTGGCCCCGGAAGGTGAGGGATTTGCCATCCCACGTGAGCGGGAGTTTTCCGGTGGCGAGGAGGCGCGCGAGGACGCGATTGGAGGTCGGGTCGCCCCAGAGTATCAGGTTTTTGGAGGCGAGGTCGGGGTCGGTGAGCGCGGTGTCGTCTTTCACGGGTGCGTCACCGCGGAAGATGTCGCGCCACATCTTGGTGGCGTGGGCGAGTTCGCCGGTGGTCCAGGTGCCGAGGCGGGCGTTGAGCGGTTGGCCGGTGGGGCGGACGAAGACGAAGGGCTCTAGGAAGGCGTCGTCGATGGGGCCGGTGAGGCCGGGGCGTTTGCGGAGGCCGGTTGGGGGGGCGGAGGCGAAGCTCCATTGGCCGGCGGTCTTGCGGAGAAAATGGGATGGATGCGACGTAGAGGACGGATGGGGCGACGAAGGCGACGGAAGGGCGAGCGACTGGCCGTCGATGGTGAGGGTGCGGAGCGCGGGAAGCGCGAGGGACAGGGCACTGATGTTTTTCGTGGAGAGGGTGGCGGCGGAGGCGCTGTCGAGGCGGGCGACGGTGTCGGCGCGCTCCCAGTGTTTTTCGAGGCCATGGAGGGTGAGCCAAGCGGACTCGGCATAGCGCAGCGTGTAGGTGCTGAAGCGGATTTCGCGCGGGGTGGCGTCGCGGCCGGTGTCGGCGAGTTTTTCGAGGCGGGCGACGAGTTCTTTTTTTGTCGCGGGCTCGTATTTGTGTGCGGTCTGGGGGCCGATGAGACGCTCGAGCTTCAGGCCCTCGGCGGCCATGGCCTGCTCCATGAGATCGGCGGAGGCTTTTTGCGGGTCGAGTTCGCCGCTGTAGGCGATCGTGGGGACGTTGAAGAGATTTCCGGCGTAGGTCGTGGCGCTATACCAGTTCCAAAGTTTCTGCTCCCACCACGTCGGCGGCTCCTTGGCGAGGTAGGCGCGTTGATAGTTGGCGACTTCGGCGAAGCCGGCGCCGGGCGAGGCGGAGCTCCAGAGGCCGGGGTGGTGCGTGGCGAGGTGCCAGGTGCTCGCGCCGCCCATGGAGAAACCGGCGACGGACGTGCGGAGGGGATCGATGGCGTGTTCGCGGCGCACGGCGTCCATGGCCTCGAAGACGTCGACTTCGCCGGCGAACTTCGTGGCGTTGCAGAAACGGCCGTCGGGGATGAGGACGAGGGGGTGGGCGGGGACACTCTCGGGGGTCTTGGCTTCGCGTTCGGCGAGGAAGGCGAGTTCGGTGCGTTTCTCGCCGCGGCCGAGGAGCCAGACTTGGAGGCGGCCGGGAGCGGTGCGTTGCCAGCCGGCGGGGATGACGAGGCCGTAGGGTTGGATGGAGTCGTCGAGTTTGGAGCGGTAGCCGCGGATGACGAGGCCGGTGGCGTCGAGCCAGGGCGTGCGGCCGGCGCGGAGGTGGGCGGCGCGCTCGCTGCCGAGGGCGAGGAAGTGGCGCGCGGTCGCGATTTCTTTAGGCGAGAAAAACTCGTCGTAGCGGAGCGCCCAATCGACGGCTTTGTGGAAGATCTCGATGTCGGGGAGGAGGGCGAGGAGCTGGGTTTGTTGGGAGGTGCTGAGTTCGGCGCGGAGCGTGGAGATTTCGGTGGCGAGGGCGGCGGTGGCGGCGGTGAGCTCGGTGCGGTCTTTGGCGGGGAATGCGATGCCGGCGGGTGGGAGGCGTTTGGCGGGCGGCGGGGGTGTTTGGGCGGCGGCTGAAACGGCGGTAAGCAGAATTGCGGCGATGGCGGCGAGGGAGCGCATGGGGGTGGAGTTTCTTACCGCGGATGGCACGGATGAGACGGATAAAGGCAGGGAGTGAACCGCTAATCTTCGCTAATTTTCGAACTCGGAAGATTCACCTGATCGGTGAATCAAGGCCGCCGGGGCGGAGGTTTTGATTAGCGAGGATTAGCGCAGATCAGCGGTTCACTGACGGGGTTTTATTTTAGGGCGCGGAGGCGGTGGTTTTCGGAGTCGCCGATGAAGACGGTGCCGTCGGGGTCGACCCAGATGCCGTGAGGACGGGCGAGGCCGGCGGTGAGGGGGGAATCGCCGTCGGGGCCGTCGGCGGGTTTGCCCATGCCGACGAGGGTGGTGATGAGGTGCGTGCGCGGGGCGATGGCGCGGATGGCGTGGTTCTCGGTGTCGACGAGGTAGACGGTGCCGTCGGGGCCGAGGGTGAGGCCTTTGGGGCCGTTGAGGGTGGCGGCAAGGGCCGGGCCGCCGTCGCCGGTAAAACCTTTTTTGCCGGTGCCGGCGATGTGGTGGATGCGGCCGGCGGCGAGGTCGAAACGGAAGACTTGGTTGCCTTCGCGCGTGGCGAGCCAGAGGTGGCCGGCGGAATCGAAGTCGAGGGTGCGCGGGCCGCGGAGGGGCGTGCCGGTGATGGGGGAGTTGTCGGGAGTGTCGCCGGGTTTTCCGGTGCCGGCGAAGGTCGAGATGACGCCGGTCTTCGTGGTGATTTTGCGGATCACGTGATTGCGGATGTCGCAGATGTAGAGGTCGCCGGCGGGGTCGAACTGGAGGCTGTGGGGTTGGTTGAGCTGTGCGGCGGAGGCGGGGCCGCCGTCGCCGGAGTAGCCAGGTTTGCCGTTGCCGGCGATCGTGGTGATGAGGCCCGTCTTCAGGGTGACTTTGCGGACGGCGTGATTCTGCATGTCGACGAAGTAGAGGTCGCCGGCGCGGTCGAAGCGGATCTCGTGCGGGAGATTCAGCGAGGCGGCGAGGGCGGGGCCGCCGTCGCCGGAGAAGCCAGTGGTGCCGTTGCCGGCGATGGTGCGGATGACGCCGGACGGGGAGATGGCGCGGATGCGTTGGCCGCCGTATTCGCAGAACCAGAGGTGGCCGTCGGGGCCGCGGATGATGCCGAAGGGATTGTTGAGTTGGGCGGCGGTGGCGGGGCCGGCGTCACCGGAAAATCCTTTGACGCCGGTGCCGGCGATGGTGCGGAGGGTCGCGGCGGAGAGCGGCATCACACAGACGAGTGCCCACGAAACACACAAAAGACACGAAAGACGGAGAAGGTGGATGGGAAGCATGGGAGGTGGATTTGAACTAAGTTGAGTGGCCCGTGTGTTCCGTGGGCGGGGAAGGGCGGGTCGGAGACCCTGCCCTACTTTATTTCCAGGATTCGTCGAAGAAGCCGGCGGCGACGATTTTGCCGGGCCAGCGGGGGCCGGGGGGCGTGCGGAGATCGACGATGGCCCAGTCGGGGAGCTTGGGGGTTTGGAGGGCGTTGTTGGTGTAGCCGTCGGTGCGGAAATCGAGGCCGCTGTTGAGGACGACGTAGCGCGCGGGGTTGAGGGGATTGGGGAAGACCAGGATCGGGGCGTGGCGGGCGGCGTCGTAGGTTTTGCCGCGGAAGGTGAGCGATTTCGCGTCCCAGGTGAGTGGGAGTTTTCCGGTGGCGAGGAGCCGAGCGAGGACTTTGTTGGAGGTGGGGTCGCCCCAGAGTATCAGGTTTTTGGAGGCGAGGTCGGCGTCGGTGAGCGCGGTGTCGGCGATGACGGGCGTATCGCCGCGAAAGACGTCGCGCCAGAGGTGGCGGGCGGCGGTGAGCTCGCTTTCGACCCAGGTGCCGAGTTCGGGGTTGAGCGGTTTGCCGGAGGGGCGGACGAAGACGAAGGGTTCGAAGAAGGCGTCGTTGACGGGGCCGGTGAGGCCGGGGGATTTGCGGAGGCCGGTGGCGGGGCCGGGGCGCCAGGTGGTGCCCTCGCGGTGAAAGTGGAGTGAGGCGTCGGCCGCGGTGAGGGACTGGCCGTCGAGGACGACGGTGGTGGCGTTGATGCCGGGGAAGGAGAGGGCGGTGACGTTCTTCGTGTGGGCTTCGAGGCGGAGACTGTCGTGCTGCGTGGCGCGGACCTCGGCGAGTTGCCAGTGCTCGGTCATGCCCTCGATGCGGACCCAGGCGGACTCGGGGTAACGCAGCGTGTAGGTTTGCAGCCAGATCTCGCGGGGGCTGGGTTCGCGGCCTTTGGCGATGAGGGATTCGAAGCGTTGGGTGAGGGCGGCTTTGGTTGCGTCGTGATATTTGTGCGCGGTGTCGGGGCCGATGAAGCGTTCGAGTTTCAGGCCGTCTTTGGCGAAGGCGGCTTCCATGAGGTCGGAGGCTTCTTTCTGGCCGTCTTTGTCGCCGGTGTAGGCGAGCGTGGGGACGTTGAAAAAATTGGCGGCGATGCCGGTGGCTTCGTAGTGGCGCCAGAGGAGTTGCTCCCAGGCGGGGCGGACTTCTTTGCCGGGGGCGAGCGCTTTGGTGAAGATGGGCGTCTCGGCGAAACCGGCGCCGGGCGAGGCAGCGCACCAGAGGCCGGAGTAGTGGGGCGCGAGATGCCACGTGCTGCCGCCGCCCATGGAGAAACCGGCGACGGCGATGCGGAGCGGGTCGATGTTGTAGTGGGCGCGGACGGCGGCGAGGGCCTCCATCACGTCGACTTCGCCGGCGAGCTTGGTGGCGTTGCAGAAGCGGCCGTAGGGGACGAGCGTCATGACGCCTTTGGGCGTGAGCTGGGGCGGGCCGGCGGTTCGCTCGGCGAGGAAGGCGAGTTCGGTGCGTTTCTCGCCGCGGCCGAGGAGCCAGACCATGAGCGGGGTCGGGACGGAGGGATCGACGTCGGGGTTGATGACGAGGCCGTAGGGTTGGACAGAGCCGTCGAGTTTGGAGCGGTAGCCGCGGACGACGAGGCCGCGGGCTTGGAGCCACGGGGATTTGCGGTCGCGGAGTTGGGCGGCGCGCTCGCGGCCTTCGGCGAGGAGCGTGCGGGCGAAGGCGAGCTCTTTGGGTGAGTAGAAGGTGTCGTCGGCGAGGGACCAGGCGACGGCTTTGTGGAAGATCTCGACGTCGGGGAGGAGAGCGAGGAGGCGGGCGTCGGCGGGCGACGAGGCGGCGGTGGCGGCGAGGTCGCGCGCGAGGGTATCGATCTCGGCGCGGAGGGCGGCGGTGGCGGCGGTGAGCTCGACGCGGTCGGCGGTGGTGAGGGAGAGGCCGGGGGCGGGGATTTTTTTGGGGCCGGGCTGGGAGGCGGGCGGATTGGCGGGTGAGGGGGCCGAGGCGGTAGGGGGTGTTTG
>CALRZR010000299.1:0-8547 GCA_943372705.1 Opitutus sp. GAS368
CCACCGCCGCTCCCGCCTCGTCCACGCGCACGCTCGCCTTCGGCCGCACGCCCCCGATGCCGTCGTATCTCGTCGCGCTCGCCGTCGGCCCCTTTGAATACGTCTCCGTCCCCGGCCTCTCCGTCCCCGGTCGCATTATCACGCCACGAGGCCAGTCCGCCCTCGCCGCCGAGGCCGCCCGCGTTACGCCCGCCATCCTCGCCCACCTCGAGTCCTACTTCGGCGTCCCCTATCCCTACGCCAAACTCGATCAGATCGCCGTTCCCGAATACGTCTTCGGCGCGATGGAGAACGCCGGCCTCGTCACCTATAAGGATTCCATTCTCCTCATGGACCCCGCGAAGCCTTCCTTCGAAGCGCGCCGCACTCTCGCCAACATCACCGCCCACGAACTCGCCCACATGTGGTTCGGCGACCTCGTCACCATGTCGTGGTGGGACGACCTCTGGCTCAACGAATCGTTCGCCGACTGGATGTGCGCCAAGATCGTCGACCAAACCCAGCCCGAGTTCCGCATCTCCCTCCAACAGTTCAACGCCATCCGCGGCGCCATGCGCACCGACTCGCTCCCCTCCGTGCAGGCCATCCGCCGCCCCCTCTCCGCACGCGACGACCCGCTACAACTCATCGACGAGATCACCTACAGCAAGGGCAAGGGCATCCTCAACATGGTCGAGAGCTGGATCGGCCCCGACAAATTCCGCGCCGCCATGCGCGCCTATTTCCAGAAACACGCGTGGCGTAACACCACCGCCTCCGATCTCTGGGCCGCTTTCGACGCCGCCTCCGGTGAAAATATTTCCGCCCTCCTCGCGGCCTTCATTGAGAAACCCGGCGTCCCCTTCGTTACCTTCACGCTCAACGCCGGCGGAAAACTCACCCTCGCCCAAAAGCGTTTCGCCAACCTCGGCGCCCCCGCCCTCCCCGGCCACTGGCAAGTCCCCGTCGTCCTCACCTGGTCCTCGCGCGGCCAGCTCAATCGCGAACGCCTCCTCCTCACCGAAGAGACGCAGACCTTCACGATCCCCGGTCTCGCCGACGCCGATTGGATCTACCCCAACGCCGGTGAAGCCGGCTACTACCGCTGGACCCTCCCTGCCGAGCTGAACAACCGACTCGCCCGTCACGCCGCAAAACTCGCCACCATCGAGCGCCTCGGCCTCCTCGACAACGCCGCCGCCCTATTCAACGCCGGCCAACTCGCCGGCGGCGACTACCTCGCCTTCCTCGCCGCCTTCGCCTCCGACTCCGAGCCAGAGATCGCTCAAAAAGTCGCCGGCGGTCTCGGCGCCATTCGCGAGACCTTCGTGCGCGCCCCGCAGCAGAAAAACTTCACCGCCCTCACCACCGCGCTCATGCGCCCCGCCCTCGCGCGCATCGGCCTTCGCCCCCGCTCGGAGGAGCTCCCGCACATTGCCCCACTGCGCAGCACGCTCATCTACAGCCTTGGCGCCCGCGCCGCCGATCCCGAGGTCATTGCCTACTCCCGCGAACTTACCGCGCAATTCCTCCAAGCCCCCGCCTCCGTCGATTCCACGCTCGCCGGGGCCGCGCTCGGCGTATCCGCGTTTCACGGCGACGCCGCGTTGTTCGACACTTTCCAATCCGCCCTCGAAAAAGCCGCCACGCCCAATGCCCGCGCCCTCCTCATCGGCACCCTCGGCGGCTTCCGCGACCCCGCCCTTGTCGACCGCGCCCTCGCCTACTCGCTCACGGATAAACTAAACTCCACTGAGTTCCTCCAAGTCGCCGGCACCGTTGGCGACTTCGACCTTCGCCCCCGCATGGTCGATTGGGCCATCGCGAACTACGCCGCGATCAAAGCCAAAGCCCCTGCGATGTATATGGACTACACGATCGGCCTCGCCGGCACGACCGATCCCACTCTCTACAAAAAACTCGGCGACTTCCTCCGCGATCCCGCGCGCATTACGCCCGTCAGCGAAAAGAATATCGTGAAAACCGGCGATCGAGTCGACCTTCTCACCCGCCTCCGCGAAAAAGAACAGGCCAACATCGACGCCTACCTCGCCTCCTTCCCCGCCAACGCCCCCCGCGACTCCAAGTAGTTCGCCCCCATGCCTTCGGTAGCGGCGAGCGCCAGCAAGCCGATCTCGTTCCCCTTCCCCATGCCTTTCCGTTTCTGCGTCTATTCCCTCCTCCTCGCCGCCCTCGTCCTCGTCTCCGCCTGCTCCCGCCGCGAAACCTCCTCCTCCCCATCGTCCACGACGTCCTCCCCCTCGTCTGCCGCAACCACCGCCGCGCAAAACCTCCACGTCGGCATCGGCGGCGAGCCCGGCGAACTCGACCCGCACATCATCAACGCCCCGCCCGACTACCAGGCCATCAACGCCTTCTTCGAGGGGCTCACGATGAACGACCCCGTCACCCTCGGACCGCGCCCCGCCGTCGCCGAACGTTGGGACGTTTCCGCCGACGGCCTCACCTACACGTTTCACATCCGCGCCACCGCCCGCTGGTCCAACGGCGACGCGCTCACCTCCGCCGATTTCCTCTACGGATTCCGCCGCGCCCTCTCTCCCGCTCTCGGCTCGCAATACACGCTCCTCTTCAACCCCGTGCGCGGCGCCGCCGACTACGCCGCCGGCAAGCTCACTGATTTCTCCGCCGTCGGTTTCGCCGCGCCCGATCCCCGCACCCTCGTCGTCACGCTTGCGCGGCCCACGCCGTATTTTCTCTCTCTGGTCACCGGCAATCCCGTCTGGTTTCCCGTCCACCGCGCCACCATTGAGCGCCGCGGCAAAATCGACCAACGCGGCACCGCCTGGACGCGCCCCGAGCGCATCGTGAGCAACGGTCCCTTCGTCCTCAAAGAGTGGCGCCCCAACCAAAAACTCGTCGGCGAAAAATCGCCCACTTACTGGAACGCCGCGTCCGTCCGCCTCGCCGCCGTCCACCTCCACGCGATCGACAGCCCTGACACCGAGGAGCGCGCCTTCCGCACCGGCCAGCTCCACGTCACGCGCGACATTCCCATCACGCGATTCCGCGCCTACCGCGCCGAAAAATCTCCGCTCCTCCATCTCACGCCGCTCCTCACGAGCAATTTTATCAACGTCAACACCGCCCGCCCCGCCCTCGCGGATGCGCGCGTCCGCCGCGCTCTCTCGCTCGCCCTCGACCGCACCGCCTACGCCGACCGCGTGCAAGCCGGCGCCATCGCCCCCGCCTACACGATCATTCCACCCGGCCTTGCCGGCTACCGCACGCCCGTCCCGCTCACGGAAGATCGCGCCGCCGCCCAACGTCTCCTCGCCGAGGCCGGCTTCCCGGGCGGTCGCGGCTTCCCGAAACTCACCCTCGCCCGCGCCGCCAACGCCTCCGTCGAACTCTCCGAAGCCGTGCAGGCATCCTGGCGCACCGTCCTCGGCATCGACGTCGCACTGCTCGTCACCGAGTCCCGCACGCACTGGGCCAATCTCCAACTCAAGCAATACGACCTCGCGATCGGCGGCTGGTCCGCCGACTACCCCGACGCCTCCACCTTCCTCGATCTGTTCGCCAAAGACAGCGGCTGGAATTTCACCCACTGGTCCGACTCCCGTTACGACGCTCTCCTCGCCGCCTCCAGCGCCGAACTCGATCCCGCCCGCCGGCTCACCCAACTTCAACAATGCGAGGCGCTCCTCCTCGAGGCTCTCCCGGTGATCCCGTTCAACTTCCCCGTCCGCCGCATTCTGCTCCAGCCCTCCGTCCGCGACTGGCCGCTAAACGCGCTCGACCGCCCCGACTTCACCGCCCCCGCCCTCACCCCGTAGGCAGCCTCCGGCTCTTCGCGCCCGCACGGCACCGCGACGCCCACCGCGCAAATCTCCGCGCGCAGCATTGCCATTTCTCCCGCGCCCCCGAGCCTTTCACGCCATGTATTTTTTCCGGCTGATCGCCCTGTCGGCGCTCACGTTTTTATCAGTCTTCGCTGCGGATCCCGTTCCTGATGCAGCTCTGGCCGCGCGCATCGCCCGGGTCGAGTCCGGCTTGCTGCCCGCCGCCCGGCTCACCGGCGCTCCCGCCGAACCTTGGACGATCGCCCGCCGCCAACTTATCCACCGCGTCCCCGCCGTGAGCATCGCCGTGATCTCCGATGGCCAGCTCGCGTGGGCACGCGCCTACGGAATCGCCCGCGTCGGCGATCCCGCGCCCGCCACCGTCGACACCCTTTTTCAAGCCGCCTCCCTCTCCAAACCCGTCGCCGCCGCCGCGTTCCTGTCCCTCGTCGATGCCGGCAAACTCGCGCTCGACACCGACGTCAACACCGCCCTCACGTCCTGGAAAATCCCACCGCCTTCCGCGTCTCCCACCACCACCGCCCCCGTCACACTCCGTCGTCTCCTCAGCCACACCGCCGGCCTCACGACGACCCAATCCGCCGGCTACGCCACCACCGCGCCGCTCCCCACGTTGCTCCAAATCCTCGAGGGCGCGCCTCCCGCCCAGTCGCCCGCCCTCCGCCTCGAAGCGGAGCCCGGCACCAAGTGGCGCTACTCCGACGCCGGCTTCGTCGTTGCGCAACAGCTCGCCCTCGACGTCTCCGGCGACTCGTTCCCCGCCGTCGTCCGCACGCGCGTCCTCGCCCCCGCCGGCATGGTCTCGTCCACCTTCGAACAGCCGCTCCCCACCGCCCTCGTCCCGCCCGCCGCCGTCGGTCATACCGCCGGCACTACGCCCCTTCCGGGCGATGCCCACGTCTACCCGGAACTCGCCGCCGCCGGCCTCTGGACCACGCCTTCCGACCTCGTCCGCTTCGCCCTCACCCTCCGCGCCGCGCTCGACGGTCAACCCTCCTTCCTCACCCGCGCCACCGCCACCGCGATGATCACGCCGCCGCTCGCCGACACCAACTACGGCCTCGGCCTCGGCGTGCTCGGCTCCGGCGAACAACTCCAACTCGCCCACACCGGCTCCAACGCCGGCTTCCGGTCCACCTTTGTGTTCTACCCACGCCTCGGCCGCGGCGCCATCGTCATGACCAACTCCGATCAGGGAGGCGCGCTCATCCCAGAAATCCTCCGCGCGATCTCGCGCGAATACGCCTGGCCCGACTACCGCATGGTCGAGAAGACCGCCGTGCCCCTCACCGAGTCCGCCGTCTCCGCCTTCTCCGGCCGCTACGAACGCGAAAACGTCCCCGTCCTCGTCTTCCGCCTCAACGGCCACTTTTACATCCGCATCGGCGACCGCCCCCGCTTCGAAATTTTCCCGCAATCCGACCACGAATTCTTCACGCTCGATTCTCCGGACATCTGGTCCTTCGAGCGCGGCCCGCGTGGCAACGCCTCGCACATCGTCCTGCGCTCGTCCCCGCCGCAACTCTACCGCCGCGTCAGCCCCACCGCACCGTCCCCCATCCTCGCCGCCCCCCGGCTCTGACCCCGTTCAACTGTCCCCACACCACCACTTCCTAACTTGGTCCTTGGTCCTTGAACCTTGGTCCTTCTCCTATCCCTCTTTTCCCATGCGTTTCTCCTTCGCCCTCCTCCTCGCCCTCGCAGCCGCCTGCGCCGCCAACGCCGCCGACTCCGCGCCGAAAATCTCCGCCGCCAGCCTCAAGGCTCGCACCACCATCCTCGCCTCCGATGAATTCGAGGGCCGCGCACCCGCGACGCCCGGCGAAGAAAAAACCGTCGCCTACCTCGAACGCGAATTCCGCGCCCTCGGCCTCAAGCCCGGCAATCCCGACGGCACCTTCCTGCAAAACGTCCCCATGGTCGGCATCACTTCGCAGACTACCGCCACCTTCGCCGTCGGCGGCCAAACCTTCACCCCCTCCGGCACGATCGACTACATCGCGCTCTCGCGCCGCGTCACGCCGACCGTCGAAGTCAAAAACTCCGACCTTGTCTTCGTCGGCCACGGCGTCGTCGCCCCCGAGTATGGCTGGGATGACTACAAGGGTGTCGATGTCCGCGGCAAGACCGTGCTCATGCTCATCAACGACCCGCTCGTCCTCGATCCCGCGACCGGCCAACCCGACGAAAAAATCTTCAAGGGCCGCGCGATGACCTACTACGGCCGCTGGACCTACAAATACGAGATCGCCTCCGAGAAAGGCGCCGCCGCCTGCCTCATCATCCACGAAACCGGTCCCGCCGGCTATCCGTTCGCTGTCGTCGGTGGCAGTTGGGGCCGCGAAAATTTCGACCTCGCCACGCCCGACAAAAACGCCGGCCGCGTCGCCGTCGAGGGCTGGCTCACGCTCGAAACCGCGAAAAAACTCCTCTCCGCCGCCGGCCAAGACTTCGAGGCCCTCAAAGCCGCCGCCACCACCAAGGCCTTCAAACCCGTTGCCTTGTCCGGCCAGGCGAATTTCTCCGTCAAGCAGACCACCCGCGACGTCGGCTCCAAAAACGTCATCGCCCGCCTCGACGGCTCCTCGCCCGCGCACCGCGACGAATACGTCGTCTTCACCGCCCACTGGGACCACCTCGGCCGCGACCCCAAACTTGCCGGAGACCAGATCTTCAACGGCGCCCTCGACAACGCCACCGGCACCGCCGTCCTCCTCGAGCTCGCCCAAGCCTACGCCGCCCTCGCGCCCGCCGCGCGCCCGAAACGCAGCCTCCTTTTCCTCGCCGTCACCGCCGAAGAAAAAGGTCTCCTCGGCGCCCGCCACTACGCGGAGCGCCCGCTCTACCCGCTCGCGAAAACCGTCGCCAATCTCAACATCGACGGCGCCCAGACCATCGGCCCGTCGCGCGACATCGAGGTCATCGGCTACGGCAACTCGACCCTCGACGATCTCGCCGCCGCGATCCTGAAAAAATCTCACCGCGTCCTCGTGCCCGACACCGAACCTGAGAAGGGCTATTTCTACCGCAGCGATCATTTCGAGTTCGCGAAGAAAGGTGTGCCCGCTTTCTACACCCACTCCGGCAAAGACATCCTCGGCCAGCCCGCCGGTTACGGCAAAAAGCGCAGCGAAGAATACACCGCCGCCGACTACCACAAAGTCACCGACGAGATTAAGCCGTGGTGGAATTTCGAAGGCGCCGCCGCCGACACCCGCCTCTTCTACGACCTCGGCCTCGAAGTCGCCAACGCCGCGCAGTGGCCCCAGTGGAAACCCGGCACCGAGTTCAAAGCCAAACGCGACGCGATGCTCCGCCGGTAGGGTTGCCGCTCGTCGGCAGGCCGCCCGTAGCGCGATCAGCCTGATCGCGCCCCGTCGATGACCGTCCGTTCCCGTCGACACCGCATGCGCCGACGGCCGCGGCGGCGTCGAGAACGGCCCGTGCTTCGTCCGAAACTCCCGCGGCGCTAGCCCCACATGCCGTCGAAACAATTTCGAAAAATGAAACGGATCCGGCAGACCCACCGCTTTCCCCACTTCCGAAATCGGCAGCGTGCTCAGCAACAATTCCCGGGCCTCCTGTAGTTGCCGTCCGATGACGTGTCCCTTGGCCGACACGCCGAGGTGCCGCTGAAAGACCTTCAGCACGTGCGAGCAGCTGCGCCCGATGATTTCCGCCAAATCCTCGATCCGCGGCGCGAACTGAATCCCTCGTTTGATGTGCACCAACACTCGGCTCAGGTTCTCGGGCCGGGTCGCCGCCGGCGCGATCATCTGCTCCGCGTCTCACTCCGACCGTAACACCGCACGTCCGCCGGACTGGCCACGCTCGGGCTCCTCCGACCGCCCGGGAACGTCGCATTCAACAATAAAACCAATCCCGGTTCTTTCGCGGGTGCGGCCGCGCCGTATTTCTCGCTTGATCGCATTCTGCGACATACGGCCACTCACCCCTCGTTATTCCCATGAAACTCGCCCACAAACTGGCACTCTGCGCAGCAAGCATCGTCTCGGTCTTTTCCGTCCGCGGCCAACCGGCGGATGGCACCGGCTGGAAAAACCAAAACTACCGCAATCTCCGCGCTCCCCTGCTGGAAACCAAGTTTGTGCGCCTGCCGCTGGGATCCGTGCGCCCGGAAGGTTGGCTCAAGAAACAGCTCCAAGCGCAGGCCGACGGCTTGACCGGCCGACTGCCGGAAGTCTGGGACGCCATCGGGGCCACGGGCTGGAAAGGCGATCAACGGCCCTGGCAAGCCCAAGCGAACTACCAAAATTTCGACGGTGTAAAACGCGTTACCACCTATTCCGGCACCAACATGCTCAACATGTTTCCCGAGTGCTGCTGGTCGCGCTTCGTGCCGCGCTGGCTCGAAGGCTTGGTGCCGATGGCCTACCTGCTCGACGATCCGAAACTCAAGGCCTTGTCCGACCAATACATGACGTATCTGATGGCCGTCGAACACCCGGAAAAAGTCACGCCGAGCATCACCGCGTGGTCCCATCTGGGCCGCGTGCTCCCCGGCTACGTGGAGGCACCGGGCGATCGGCGCGCGATCGAACTCTGCCGCCGCATGATCACCTATTTCGACCACATCCGCGGCAACAACCTCTCGCCCCAACCCGAAGCCGTGCAGCAGACCCGCTTGGGTATGCCGTTGTCGTTTTCCTGGTGGTATTACACCGAGACCGGCGATCAGGAGCTCCTCACCAAGATCAAGTGGATCGCCAAAAACTGCGTC
>CALRZR010000300.1:0-8541 GCA_943372705.1 Opitutus sp. GAS368
ATACCTCGGTGCCGACGGTGAGTATCACCGGTGGCGGCAGTCCCACGACCAATGCCACCGCGACCGCCGTTGTCACCCAAGGTGTCGTCACGGCCATCAATCTCACCAACATCGGCGCAGGTTACACTTCGCTTCCGGCAGTCACGCTCTCCGGCGGTGGCGGCAATGGCGCGACCGCCGTGGCGTTGGCACCCCCACAGGCTTACTATTACAGCCCGCACGCCGGCCGCGTCTTCGCGACACAGTCCGGTCGCGTGACGATCACCTGGGTGACGCGCGTTCCGGTGACGAATGACGCCGAGCCCACCACGGCCCGGTATCGCTTCAAGCAGGAGACGTTCGCCGTCTCCTCCTCTACCGCGAAACCCGCCCGCACGCTCTATTGGACGGAAAAGAGCTTCAACGGCCCGCTGGTGAACATCCCTCTCGGCAAAATCGAGACGGTAAACCCGGTCTACAGCGCCAATTTCCCGGCGACCGTCTTGCAGGAATATCAAGGCGTGGGTTTATCCGCCCCGTCGGACATCAGCTTGCCACCCGAACGCCGCACCGTGTGGTTCGACAAGACCGCGGGCCTCGGGCAACTGCACGCTTACAACATCGAGGGCCGCATCTTCGTCGAATACCTGGGCGCGCTCCAACAGGGCGGCCAGGGCAATGTCCATGATTTCCTCGGTGCCGACATTGTGGACGTCGTGCGCGTGGCCACCCCGGTCGAGGCGACGGTTTTCCTCGGCGATCAAATTACTCCCCGCAACACCGAGGGCCAGCTCCTGCCGGTGGACGGCAGTTCCGAGTGGCTCGGTGTGGCGGTCACTGCGGTCAGCGCGACCAATCAGGCGTTCTTCGGCTCCAGCACGCGGAAAGACGGCGTCACCAATTATTACGCGGAACGCGAAAATCTAACCCCGGACCGGGTCGCGTTCTACTGGCTCGAGAAATCGGACGCCGCGATCAACTTCCAGACGCCGCCGGCTGCGCCCAACCTTGGTATCCATTGGCCGCGGTTGAAAAATCATTATCTGCAAGTGTGGCCGTCCGACGTCACCAAGTTTGCGCACTACACGGTCCCTTCCGGTGGCAGCACACCGGCGACCGGTCTTCAGTTCACCGGAGGCCAGCAGCCGCAGGTCATTTTTCAGGATGACTTGGCGCAATCGGAGGCACGCATTGATGCGACCACCCAGCGGCTGGTGGTAACGTTCTCCGGCAGCGACGGCCTGAACCGCTCGCTCCTCAAGTTCAACGGGTCGAACGAGGTCTGGTATGTGCGCCTCTTCACCCAGATGGAAAACCGACCGCGCACCATCGCTGTTACCAACGGCGGAGCTGGCTACACGTCGGCCCCGACGGTCTCCTTTACCGGGGGCGCCACCGGTGCCGTGGCGACGGCCGCCGTTTCCGGTGGTCGTGTGACCTCCGTCACGCTGACGACACCCGGGCAGAATTTCACCACGTCCACCCAAGTGGTGTTCACTGGCGGCGGCGGCAATGGGGCGACGGCTTTCGTGGCCGATCCCGGCTACCTCGAGGGCGATGCGCTCAGTGCCATCAATGTGAGCGTCAATGTCGGTGATCGCATCAACGCGCCCGCCGGCCACGAACTCGGCGGTTACATCGCCAGCGGCGACGGTTACAATCCAAACGCCTACGCCGATCCCTTCACCGTCGGCATGACCGAGGCGGCCCGTAAGGCGATCATCCCGGTCAACGCCGTGCCCGGCCGCGATGTTCTCAAGGTGTGGTGGTTCAAGAAAATCCAGCCCGCCAGCGCTTCCTTCCAATCCTTCTACGTGCCGGCGAAGATCGGCACCTACACGCTGCAATACCCCGCGAATCCCGCGACCATCGTGCTCGCCTCCAACGCCGGTAGCGGCGACCTCACCGGCGCGGAAATCGCCGGCAGCCTCTACTACGAGAACGATCGCACGAAGACCGGGTTTAACCCCAACGAGGAGCACGCCGTCACCATCGCGGGCCGTGTCTACGCCCTGCGTGACGACCTCAACAACACCTCGTCCAGCGGCAGCGCCTACACCTCGGCGCCGTTTGCGCTGCTGAGCTACACCCACCCGACGGACAACCGCCCGGCGATGCGCGTGTTCAAGATCGTGCGCGAACTCGATGTCGACGGCACCGCCGACGACAAGCTGTTCAACTACCCCGTCACGGCCGGCACCATCCTCCAGGGCCCGATGCCGCTGCCGATTCTCCCGTTGCCGGTCGACGCCAATGGCAACGTGGCCAACGTCGAAGTCGTCGGTGTGCCGGAAGTTGCTCCTCACGGCACTTCGCCCACGCACTACGCCAAGTTCACTTACAAAGATCGCAAGGGCTACGACTGGGTTTACCGCGGCCCTCATGTCTTTACGCTCTCTTCGCTGTCAATCACCGCCGGTGGCACCGGTTACACCACCGCTCCCACCGTCACAATCGCCGGCGGCGGCGGCACCGGTGCGACCGCCACCGCCACCGTCACGGCCGGCGTCGTCACCGGCCTCACGCTCACCTCGGCCGGCACCGGTTACACTTCGCAACCTACCGTGGCCTTTTCCGGTGTGGGCTCTGGTGCCACCGCCGTCGCGGTCGCCACGTCACCCACGCTCGGCATGCGTTTCTACTATACGATGCGCGAGGGCTTCTTCATCCCGGGTGCGACCACGCAGCCGGCGGTCGGCACAATCTTGCCTTACTTGCGCCCACTCGTTTCCGGCGCGCCGCAGGGCGATCCGGTCACGGGCACACCCCTCACGATCGTCTACCGGCCGGTTTGGCCCTCCAATGCCGCCGAGCTGCGTATTGCCGAGACGCTCGCGCTGCCGAAGTTTGGCCTGCCTGCGGTGCTCACGCAGACCAGCGCCAATGTCCTCTACCAGCAGTCCATTGCCGTCGACGGTGCCGCCAAACCCAGCGTCACATTGCATGACCCGATTCGCGAAAAGACCTTTGCCCTCGGCGCCGCCAACCAGCTCGACAAGATCCCCGGCTCCGTCCTCACCTCGGACTACCAGGGCAAGACTTACTTCCAGAGTGTGCCGCCCCACCTGCAAGATCGCTTCTTTTATGACCCCAACCGCGGCACCAAGGGCGGCTTGGTATTGCTTGGCAAGTTTGTGGACGAGATCGCCGGCGAGGATTACCTCAACTTGAACGTCCTCAACGCCGACGACGTCGCCGCCCTCAAGGACCTCTGCAAGTCGACCGACACCAACAAGGCCAAGTGGGATACCGCCATCGACAGTCTGGCGACCAAGGTCGAAACCTTCATCGAGGATCCCCTGCGGCCCGGCAGTTACAAGTCGAACGGTTCGCCGGTCACGGTGGGCGGCACCGGCCTCGCGACTATCTCTGATTCTGATACCGCGGTGGTGAACTACGCTCTCACCGCCACCGGCTACGGTGATGGCTGGGTTTCCATGATTTTCGGCAACGGTGAGGCCTTCACGCCCGAAGGCGAACCGGTCAGCGTCGCCGTGTTCAAGGTCGCCCCGCGCCTCAACACCGGCGAACTCAAAGTGATCCAATCGAGCAATCCCTTGGATGAAATGGTGTCGATGCGCCACTCGGGCGATTTCGCCGCCAATCCCGGCGACTACGAATTCGAATGGCGCTACGCCCCGCCGCAGGACGGTGTCGCCCCGCCGGTTTACACCTACGCGATGTCCGGAATTGCCGCGACCAGCTGGCAGTTCGTCGCCAATCCCGCGGGCGCTCTGCCGACCTCCACGGAATACGACGCCGGCCCCGCTGCGGTATCGTTGCCCTTCACGCTCGCTATCCGCACCGATGCCGCGCGTGCCGTGACCCGTCCCGGCCGTGTCGCGCGCCTGAGCGGCGGACTCAATTTCTCCCCCGGAGTGCCCGGCAAAGTCGTGTTCAGCACCGACCTGAGCGATTCCAACGCCGGCTTTGTCCTCTACGTCAACGGCGCCGCCGCGATCGCCTACCAGGCCCCGGCACCTTTCGCTAACCTCCCGGGCGCAACTGGCCTCGCGCCCAGCGGGCTCACGCGCCAATTCGAGATCGACAGCAATGCCTTCAAAGTCGGCGCCAACCTTGTTGAGATCGCGCTCTTCACCACGTCCGCCGTCAACGCCGGCGGCACGCTCAACTTCCGTTTCGATGTTTCGACGGAGACCGATCAAGTGGCCGGCTCGACCACTTGGCAGACCCCCAATGGCACCTTGAGCAGCCAAGTGCTCGTCGGTGGTTCGCCCACCGCGCCGCTCGGTAGTCCGTTGCTCGTCCTCACCGACAATTACTTTACGATGCGCTACCGCCCGAAGATCGGGAAGGGTAACATCCTCGCGAAGGGAGGCGATCAATCTGCTGTCGGCTGGTCCCGTTGGATGGCGCCCAAACTCGTCGAAGGTTGGATCAAGCGCGTCCTCGCCGGCATCAACCCCTTCAACCAACGCATCGGCGATCTCTACAACAACGCCGTCAACACGGACGTATCCTTGCTCACGCAGGCCGGCAAACGCTGGGAGGGCAACATCTCGCTCAATCTCGCGAATATCGATCAGTTCGGCCTCATCGAGATTTACGAGACCGTCCTCAACCGCGGCAAAAACATCAGCATTGATTCCGGCTACGACTACGCCCCGGCCAACGACGCGCTCCTGCTCGCCGCCGGTTACCTCAACGATCTCTACACGATCCTTGGCAACGAAGCCTATGCCGACGCCGCCAATCCCACCATCTCCATCGACGATTCCACGACTGTCACCGAGGTGAACACTTCGCGCTTCTCCTTCGAAGGCCAGGTCCGGAGTGTGCTGGAGGAGGAACTCGTGCTCCTGCGCGGCCGCGATGATTTTCTCTCACCCAGCGTCACCGTCTCGCCTGCTTACAACCGCCTTTATTGGAACTACACCCGCGGCATCAACTCCGGCGAGGCGCTCTACGCGGCCAACTACAATATCCGCGAGAAGACCGGCAGTGCCACCGAAGACGGTAAAGTCGATGCGGCGGATGCCCAACGTATGTTCCCGCAGGGCCACGGCGACGCCTACGGCCACTACCTCACCGCGCTCAAGGGCTACACCCGCCTCCTCCAGAACTCGAACTTCACGTGGACGCCCCGCAGCGAAGCCGTGACCGTCCTCGGCCAAGCGGTCCAGGTCGACTACGTTGACGAGCGGAAGTTTGCCGCCGCCGCCCTCAACGTGGCGCGTTCCGGCCAGCAAATCGTCGAACTCACGCAGCGCCAAAGCTACAAGGACGACGCCGCGGCTGGCTGGGGACACTTCCGCGATGCCAAGCACAACAGCAACACGGGCGTTACCCGTTATTGGGGTGTCGATGAATGGACTTCCCGCGCCACGCAGGGCGCCTACTACAACTGGGTCGTCGGCAATTCCATTTTGCCCGACGTCGACAACAATCCCCAGCATACGGGCATTCAGATCATTGACCGAACGACCGTGCCCGAACTGAAGGAACTCGCGGTGCTCGCCGATGATTTTCAGTCCAAGATAGACTCCGCCAACTCCCGCCTCAACCCGCTCGGCTTGAGCCCCAGCGCCATTGCCTTCGATATCTCGTCGTCAGACCTGAAGGCCGGCAAGTCACACTTCGAGCAGATCTATGAGCGTTCCCTGCGCGCGGTGACCAACGCCAAAGGTGCCTTCGACCAAGCCGCTCGGATGACCCGTCTGCTCCGCAATCAAGAAAACCAAATCGGCGATTTCAACACTGCGATCATCGATCAGGAACTCGCGTTTGAAGACCAGTTGATCGAAATCTACGGCACGCCGTATCCGGGCGAAGTCGGGGCCGGCAAGACCTACGCGCAGGGCTACTCCGGGCCGGATCTGTATCAATGGTTCATCGTTGATCGCCCGACCGATGTGGTCGACACCTCCTCGGCGTTTTCGGTCTCCGTCAAAGTGCCGTCCGGGGTGGCGACCTTTACCGGATTCGTGTTGGACGACATCACGCGGAATGCGTCCACCCAGTTCACCACGCGCACCATCTCGCTTCAGCCGGACCGCTACGTCCAATTCTCCGATCAGTGGTCCAGCGGCTCATCGATGGGCTTGCGTGCGGTCACCGGCACGCTCCAACAGGCGCTGCTCGATCGCCATCAAGCCGTCATCGACCTGAAGGCTGCGGCGCGGGCAATGCAGGAAAAGCAGGCCGCGTTTGAGCGTCAGCGCGAACTCGCGCTCGTGATGTTCAAAGCGCACACGGATTCCGTGGCCAAAGAGAAAGCCTCCGGCGACAAGATCATCGCCCTGCGCGAAGCGCAGGTCTCGCTCGAGTCGGTGGCTGAAGGATTGCAGCTCGCCGCCGACAATGTGAGCGATCTGATGGAAGCGATTTCCGAGTCTCCGCCGCAGACCGTCGGTCTCGCGTCCGATATCACCTCGGCCATTCGCGCTGCATTGGATACCTCGGGCAAGCTCGGCTCGTTCATCCTGAACGCCTCGGCCGTCGTGCTCAACGGTGTGGCCCGTGGCCTCGAGGTCCAGCAGGACAAGGAAAACCGTGAGCTGGAGCAGGCGATCACCGCCTACGGTTTCAGTTACGAGCAGGCCCAGGTGGTTTACGAATACGAACTCGCTCTGCGCGAACTCACGACCGGCTATTACGAAATCGTGCAGCTCGCCACCGCCGCGCAGCGCGCCAGTGAAAACGTCCGCACCCAGCTCTTCCTCGGCGACGACATCCAGGCCGACCGCGAGACCTTCCGCAAACGCGCCGCCGCGAAGGTCCAGGGCTACCGGACAAAGGACCTCACTTTCCGCACCTTCCGCAACGAGTCGCTCGAGCAATACCGCTCCCTCTACGATCTCGCCGCCCGCTATACCTACCTCGCGGCCAAAGCCTACGACTACGAGACCGGCTTGCTCGGCAGCACGACGGGCCAGTCTGCGATCAACGCCATCGTCTCCTCCCGCGCACTCGGCGATCTCACCGGCGGCGTCCCGCAGGCCACCGTCAGCACGCTCGGCGACGCTGGTCTCGCCGGCACGATGGCTCGCCTCCAGGCCGACTGGTCCGTCGCGAAACCGCGCCTCGGCATCAACAACCCGGATCAGAACGGCACGCTCTTCTCACTCCGCCGCGAACTCTTCCGCCTCTTGCCCGACTCGTCCGGCGATACCGCGTGGCAGCAGACGCTCGAACAGCACATCATGAGCAACATCATGGCCGACTCCGACGTCGCCGCGAATGCCCGCAATCTCCGGAAACCTGACGGCAGCGCCGTCCCCGGTATCGTGATACCGTTCTCCACCACGATCCAGCACGGCATGAATTTCTTCGGCCTGCCCTACGCCGCCGGCGACCACAATTACACGCCCTCGAACTACGCCACCAAGATCTACTCGGTCGGCACCGTCCTCAACGGTTACGTCGGCATGGATCCCTACGCGCAAGGCACGCCCAATGCCGGCAGCCCCAACTCCACCGCCACCAACGCCCTCGGCGCCACGCCCTACGTCTACCTCATCCCCGTCGGCAGCGACTATATGCTCGCCCCGCCGCTCGGCGACACCGGCACCGTGCGCACCTTCGACGTCAAAGACCAGGCACTCCCGTTGCCCTTCAACCTCGGCGCGACGTCGTTCTCGACCACCCAGTTCTTCAACGCCAACGGCACGCTGAGCGAAGCCCCGTGGATCTTGCGCAAACACCAAGCCTTCCGCCCGGTCAGCGATCCGGCCTTCTTCTACAGCACGGTCCCGGCCGAGTTCACGAGTTCGCGCCTCGTCGGCCGCAGTGTGTGGAACGGCGGTTGGAAGCTCGTGATCCCCGCCTACACCCTGCTCAACAACGAGACCGAAGCCCTCAACCGCTTCGTCGCGAGCGTGAAAGATATCCAAATCTTCCTCCGCACCTATTCCCACTCCGGCAACTGACCACTCATCTTTCTCTTTCCTCTTTCTCTTAATCTTTCTCTCCGTCTTCGCCACGCTTCGCCGCTCGGCTCCGATCCTCCTGACGAAAGAGAAAGATAACGATTAAGAGAAAGATCCGCACCATGCACCTCTCCCCCTCTCTCCGTCTCTCCGGCTTCCTCACTTTGTGCCTCTGTGCATCCGTGGGTCAAATGGCAGTGGCCCAACCCGCCACGTCGCGCCCCGTCGGCTACCTCGTGCAAACGATCCCCGCCGGCCAGACGCGCTCCTTCTCCGTCCCCTTCGACGCCGACCTCACCTCGCAAGCCGGCGCCGTCGGCCGCGTCACCGCGGTTGGCACGAACTACGTCGAAAACTCCGCGGCCGCGTGGACGCCCGGCGCCTTCTCCACCGCCGCCGCGCCCTACTTCGTGCGCCTCACGAGCGGCGCCCACACCGGCCGCGTGTTCCAAGTCTCCACGACCGCCAACACCGCCACGCGCATCACCCTCGTCACCGACGGCCTCGACCTCACGACGCTCGCCCTCGAAACCGGCACGACCGCCGGCGCCGCCTTTGAAATCGTCCCCGGCGACACCCTCGCGTCCTTCTTCGGCACGACGACCCCCACCGACACCCTCGTCGTCCAAGGCGCCGCCGATCCCCTCGCCGCCGACCTCGTGCAAGTCTGGGG
>CALRZR010000301.1:0-8533 GCA_943372705.1 Opitutus sp. GAS368
CGTGTCACACGACGCCGAACAAACAGTTCAGCCACACGCAGCACGCGAACGTGTTCCGGCAGAACCCGAAGAACGCCGACCAAAAACTCAGCTGCGAAGCCTGCCACGGCCCTGGTTCGAACCATCTGAAAGACACGAAGAACCGCACCGCGCTCATCGGCTTCACGAAAGACTGGGGCACCCCCGTCGCGCAGCAGACCGCGATGTGTCTCTCCTGCCACCAGGGCGGCCAACAGATCTTCTGGCAGGGCTCCACCCATGCCACGAACCAGCTGAGCTGCAGCGACTGTCACAACCCGATGGCGAAGATCTCCGCCACCGGCCTGCTGAAGAAGCCGACCATCAACGAAACCTGTTACACCTGCCACCAGCAGCAGCGCGCGGAATTCTCCAAGCGCTCCCACATGCCGGTGAACGAGGGCAAACTGAGCTGCGTCGATTGCCACAATCCCCACGGCTCCACCACGAAGGCGCTGCTCAAGGCCGACTCGGTCAACGAGACCTGCTACAGCTGCCACGCCGAGAAACGCGGACCCTTCCTCTGGGAGCACGCCCCCGTGCGCGACAACTGCCTGAGCTGCCACAACGCCCACGGCTCGAACCACGACAAGCTCCTCACGGTCGCGCGGCCCTTCTCGTGCCAGCAGTGCCACGACAATACGAACCACCAGACCAACCTCTACAACACCGGCCAGCTCCTCGGCGGCGGCGCCGCACCCAGCAGCCGCAACATCGGCCGCTCCTGCCAAAACTGCCACTCGCAGATCCACGGCAGCAACCACCCCGCGGGCGCCCGCTTCCAACGCTGAGACCAACCCGAAACCACCACCTCGATGAAAACCCATTTTCTTCCCCAGGTTTCCGGCCTCGCCTTGTGCGCCTCCCTGAGCTTCACGCCCCGGGCCGCCGCCTCGCCTTTCGCCACGACCGACGCCGGAGTCGGCACCACGCTCGGCAACAAAGAAAGCGCCTCCGCCCTCGCCGCCCAGCCCACCGATGCCGCTTGGGGCCCCGCGAAGCACACGCCCACCGGGCAGATGTATAAACTGCCGTTCGACGTGCCGAAGGCGGAGGAAATCAAGAAGACCGCGTCCGGCTGGGACTACTCGGGCCAGATCGAGTTCGGCTACGTCGGCGGCGATGCCGACGAGCGCAACGCCCAATACCGCATGTATCAGGACCTCGACGAGGGCGCCTACCTCAACAACTTCAATCTCCTCCTGAAGAAGCCCGACGGTGCGTTCGTCAACGTCACCGGCGGCGGCTCCGGACGGGACGATCAATACTACGGCCTCCACTTCGGCCGCACGAATGCGTGGAGCATAAAGGCGTTCCACAACGAGACCCCGCACGGCTTCACCGACACGTTCAAGAGCCTCTGGTCCGGCATCGGCACCGGCAACCTCGTCCTCCTCCCCGGTCTCACGCCCGGCGGCACCGCCTCCACGGCCAACGACACCGCCGCCGTCACCGCGGCCGCCGTCGGCGCGACGCCCTCGACCCTCAGCCTCACCCGGAAACGCACCGGCGTGCGCCTCGACCTCACGCTCTCGGCGAACCTGAAAGCCTACGCGAGCTACGCCCTTGAAAAACGTCAGGGCGCCCGCCCGTTCGCCGCCGTCTGGGGCAACAACGGTGGCACCGCGCCGATGGAGATCGCCGAACCGATCGACTACGACACGCAGGACCTCGCGGCCGGCGTCAACTACGCGAGCGGCGTCCACGCCTTCAACTTCCGGTGGAGCACCTCGCTCTTCAAAAACAAGATCAGCACGGTCACTTTCCAGGAGCCGTTCCGGATCGCGCCCCAGGGTTTCGTCACCACGCCCACCGTCGGCGCGTTTACGCGCGGCACGATGGATCTCGCGCCCGACAACCAGGCGCACAACGCCCGCGCCGAATACACCCGCAAGCTGCCCGATTTCTACAAGGGCTACTTCTCCGCGGTCGTCGGCGCCGGCTCGATGCGCCAGAATGACAACCTCATTCCCTATACGCACCTCGCCGGCCTCACGCTGCCCAACGTCACGATCCTCCCCGGTGGCGATTGGAGCACGCTCGGCGCCCTGAGCCGCAGCTCCGCCAAGGGCGTCATCGACACCCGCCTCGTCGATCTCACGCTTTCGCTCAATCCCGCGCCCGCGCTCAACGTCAAAGCCAAGGCCCGCTACTACGAGACCGACAACAACAGCGATCCCTACTACGCGGTGAACCCGAACGCCGTCTACGTCGATGCCGACGGCACCACGGCCGGCGCTCAGACGCGCGGCATCGCCTACGGCGGCTTCTCCGGCGTCTGGGGTCGCCCCTTGAACGATGCCTCGGGCTCCGGCGGCGTGCTCTTCGGCACCAACGCCACGCCCACCGGCAGCGTCGAGATCGCGAACCACCTCTACTCGTCCAAGCAATATCGCTTCGGTCCTTCGGCCGACTACCAGTTGACGAAAACCTCGAATCTCACCGCGAGCGCCGAACGCGAAGTCATGCAGCGCACCAACCGCGAGCGCGCCCGCACCTGGGACGACCGCTACAAACTCGGTTACGTCAACCGCGGCCTGTTTTCCTCCACGCTTCGCGCCTCCTACGAATTCGCCCAACGCCGCGGCAGCCGCTACATCACCGCCTACTACGAGGACACGTTTAGCGCCGCGTTTGTCCCCATGCCGACCGCGATCGGCAGCAACGTCACGAGCTGGGCGGTCCGCAACAACGCCGGCCTCCGCAACTACGAGCTCTCCGACCGCAACCAACACACGGCCAACCTCCGCCTCGACACGATGGTGCGCCCGAATCTCGACGCCGGCATTTCGGTGCAGTTGCGCGAATCCCGCTATCCCGATGCCGCGTTCGGTCTCGGCAAGAGCAGCCAGGACTCCGCCAATCTCGACCTGAACTACCAGCCCTCGCCGAAGCTGAATGTTTACGGATTCTACTCCTACCAACAGGGCCGCAACCGCCAGGCCGCGATTCAGCAGGCCAACAACGTCACGATCGGCAACGTCACCGCGCTCGGCGTCATCACTCCCGAGAACGCCGCCATCATCGGGCCCACACCCGGCGGCCCGTTCTACTCGCTCGGCAACCAGTGGAGCGCCAAGCACACCGACCGCAATCACGTCGTCGGCGCCGGCGTGAAACAGGAATTCGGCAAGGCCACGCTCAACGTCGACTATTCCTACACGCTCGGCCGCACGCGCATCGCCTATGACTACGGCATCGGCGGCGCGATCAATGCCGCCAACGCCGTCTTCGCCGGCTACCGCATGCCCGACCTCGCGACCGATATCAGCTACCTCGACGCGAGCCTGCGCTTCCCGCTCACGCCGCGCCTCGCGCTGCGCCTCATCTATCGCAACCAGTGGGAATCGATCCGCGATTGGCACTACAACCGGGTCGACACGACCCCGGTCATCACGGCCAACGTCAACAATCCACCCACCCTGCTCATGCTCGACAGCGGCCCGCAGGACTACCGCGTCAACTGGTTTGGCGTGATGTTCCAGATCAAGCTCTGAGTCCGGCCTTCGAAAAGCCGCCGCGCGCTGAGGCACGCGGCGGCTTTTTCGTTTGCGGGCACACCCTCCCCTGCCCCGGCTCGTGCTCGCGGGGAGCGAGCACTGCGGGAGGAAAACCAACCGACAAAATCTTCCCCGGCGGCCGCCGCACGCTGCCCCAGAAAATCACTCGCGGCCTGCAAGCGTTTCCCAACGCACGGGGCCGAGCAGGCCGGACTCGATCAGCGGCGTGTCGGCTTTGAGTTCGCGGACGTTGGTCTTGGTGAGGCGCTTTTCAACCGGGAGCGCGGCGTCGCCGATCACGCGGTTGGGCCAGAAATTCACGACTTCGATTTCGAGGACGTTGCCCGTGGGCTTGAGCGCGGCGGTCACCTCGACGCGGAACGGCGGCGACCAGACGATGCCGCAGGATTTTCCGTTCACGCGCACCTCGGCGAGTTCGCGGACTTTGCCGAGATCGAGAAACACGCGGCCCGCCCGCGGCGGAGCGTCAAAGGTCTGCGAATACGTCGCAGTGCCGGAGTAGTTCCTGATGCCGGGCTCGCTGCGCGTGGGCCAACTCGCGAGCGCGGAAAATTCGACGGCGCCCGGTCCGCCCCAGCGCGGATCGAAGCGCACGCTCCACGGACCGCTGAGTTCGGCGAGCGGAGTGAAGTTCGGCGTGTTGCGCTCGGCGGCAGCCGGGTGCGCGGCGGCGGGCGCACGGAAGACGACGAACCACGAGCCGCACGGTGTGAAGTCGAGCGGCAGCGTGGTGCGACCATCTTTCACGGTGTAGGCGAGGGCGAAACGGCGCTCGCCGCTCACCGCGTCCCACAGCTCCGGGGCGCGACCGGTGACGCGGAAGGTGGCCTGCACGTGCTCGGGGCGGTCGAGGCGATTGGCGACGAAGTAAATTTCGGCGCCGTCTGCGCGACGGTGAATCGCGTCGAGGTTGGCGTCGGGTTTCGCACCGGAAAATTCGAAATCGGGCGACACACCGCTCGCGAGCAGGACGTCGCGGGCGCCGCGATTCGCGATGACGTGGCCGCTGCCCCACAACTCGGCGGCGAGTTTCTTCACCTCGGCATCATGCGCCGCGAAGTCGCGCAGGCCGCTCGCGGTGGTCGGCGCGGGACCGATCACGGTCGCGCCCGCGGCGACGAGATCGCGGAGTTTGCGGAGGAGCGGGAGCGAAATGGTCGTGCGCGGAGCGAGCACGAGCACGCGGTAGCTCATGCCGTCGGGCAGGACGAGGCGGCCGTCTTTCACCGCGGCGCGCGTGAGCAACACTTCCTCGGTGAGCACATCGTAGTCGTAGCCGGGGAGAATTTTCGCGGGATCGGATTTCTTGAGCTGCGTGAAATTCGGCACGTGGTCGCCGTAGTAGTAAGCGACATCCGCGACGAAGAGGCCCTGCTGCATGAGCGTCTGCGTGCGATTGAGGTAAGCGAAAAACGGCGCGGATTTTTCCCACCACGTGACATTTGGATTGAGGTGGGTGCCGGCGAAATACTGTTGGCCGGGCACGCCCATCTCGGCGGGTGAGCAGACGAAGGCGTGCCACATGAGAAGGTTGAGGCCTTCGCAGATCGCTTTGTCGAAACTCGGCTTGAGATTGTCCCAGAGCGTCTCCTGCCAGTGGGGCCCGATGGTCGTGAATCCTTCCGCGAGGACGAGTCGGCGGCCGTAGGTGTGCGCGGCGGACGCGGGCTGTTTCACAAAAAAACGGTTTTCGTCGCCGATGCGGTGTTTCCACGAGGTCGCCCAAAATTCGCTCATGGGCGCATCGTTGAAGCCGAGGCATTGCTGCGCGTCGATCGGCACGGCGTGGGGGCCGCCGGACTCGGGGTGAATCAGGAGGCCGTGGCGGTGCGCGCCGTCGCGAAAAAGTTGGTAGTGATTCGCGATGGCGAGATCGCCCATCGTGCGGCGGAAGTCGGCGAGGAAGCGGTTGCTCTCGTCGCGGCTGTTGACGATGCGCCCGGTGATGACGGGCAACCACGCGAGCAAATCGTAACCGCGCCGCTGCTGAAATTCGGCGCGCAACGTCGGCGTCCAGTTGGCGACTTCCACTTCCCAACTGTCGGTGTGCAGATATTTGAGCGACTTGCCGGCGAGCGGGCCGGCATCGGCGATCAGCGGCTCGACGATCGCATCCCAGTAGCGGCGAAACGCGCCGGCGTCGAAGGGATCGAGCGCGTAGCCCTCCCAGCCTTCGCTGCACGTGGAAACGCGGCAGTGATCGTTGAGCGTGCAACCGAGGCGGAGAATCTGCCACTCGCCGGCGGGCGCATCCCAGTTGAGTTCGCCAGTGGCAGTGAGGTGCGCCGTGAGATCGACGACGTAGGTCGCGCGCAGATCTTCTTCACCGGGCGTGGCGGCGACTTCCTGGAAGAGCGGCGTGGTGTCGGGCGCGGAGAAGGGACGCAGCGGTTTGAGGAGGGCTTTCTCCACCTGGTTTTGCAGCGGCGGGCGATTCTTCGGCGCGTCAGGCCGGATCCGATACGCGAGGACGAAGAGATCGCGGTAGTAATTGTCGCGGGCTTTCGGCGCGGCGAGTTGCGTGGTGACGCGCGCCGGGCCGGTGACGCGGAGTTCGGTCCACGTGAGTTTTTTCGGAGCGTCGTCGGGCGTGACGACGGGGCCGCCGAGATTCCAGCCGCTCTGGATATTGAGGCTCATTTCGAGGCCGAGGCGGTCGGCTTCGCGCAAGGCGTGTTTGTAGAGTTCGCGCCACGCCGGGGAGAAAAAGGTCGGACCGTGCGGCACCTGGGCGTTGGCGCGCTGCTCGGCACCGCCGGCATCGCAGATCAACGCGCCGCCGAAACCCTTGGCCTTCATCTGCTCAAGATCGCGCGTGATCGCGTCGCGGGTGACGTTGCCGTTGAGCCACCACCAGTAGGCGCGGATCCGGGAGGCGGGCGGCGGATTGGCCCAGAGGTCGTCGAGCGGGTCGGCGCGGGAGATCGTGGTGCCGAAGACGAGGCCGGCGAGGAGGGCGACAGTGAGAACGCGGGCGGAAAAGTTCACAGTCATGGCGCGAGTGTGGCGGGCGGAGGCGGCGATGGCGACCCCGGGATTTGCGAAGTGGCCGCGTTCGCAAAGGGCCACGCGACGCATTCCGCCCACGTCGATGCAGCGCACGCCCACGGAGCGGCGGTTTTCAACCGCCGACTTCACCACGCCGGGCGCGCAAGAAAACTGCCGCCCGAGCACGGTAAAACGCACACTACTCCCCTACTCTGCTCGCGCTACCGCCAGTGCCGCCGTTCCTCTCGCGCTGACGTGTTTACGCTGCTATCTGGGCGTCAGGCCCTCAAGACCTGACGTGGTTTTGGCTGCTCTAGGAAATCAGACTTTCTGAACTGGTGGCAGTGACTGGAAGGGAGCCATCACATCACGGAAGAGATCGCGACCATGCTTCGCGTAAAGCTCCCGCTGCAAATGGTCGACAATTAGCTGAAGGGCTTCAGCTAATGCGGTTGGATCAACGGGCGGGTGATTCGTGCCGAGCGTCGGATGACTGGTCGCTTGCGAGCATCCGATCCAAATCTTAGACAACCTGTGTGATTCTGCGCGCCCAACAGGAAACAAGGAACCGCCGAGGCGATCGATGCGCATATCCGTGTCTCTCTCAATCTCCTCAACCACAGGTCGCCATTTTCGGTCTCCCTTGAGGCCGACAAACAGGATCAGCCATCGCATCGCCGTCATCCGGCCTTCGTGAGTCCCAGCCAACAGGCATCCGATCTCGGGAGCGAAGTGACTAACACTAACGAGCGGAAGCCTCCACGGAGCAGGCATCGGCAATTCGTAAAGGCATGCACGAATGCGGTCCGGAATATCCCGCGTAAGCCACTTTTGTCGTTCGGCATCCGATACGGGTGTCAGAATGAGCGGCTTCTTCGCGCGGAAAAGTGCCGTCCATGAGCGACACTGGAGACGCCAAAAATGTCCGATTTGCGATGTAGCCATTCTTACTTCGCCTAACAATTACGAGGAGCCAAAGTCGGGCGCCAGCCAGGACATTGGCTCGGCTCAATTGATTGAATCCTCCGAGTTAGCCTCGTCTGCGGTGAGTGAGTCCATTGTCGACGAGATACTTCAAGAACTCCTTCGCGAAAGTCGTAATCTTCAATGCATCGCCATCTGCATAGAGGAGATTACTATTTAGGAGAAAGCGCTGGTAAGACTCCAATGTTGTCTGCTCGTGAAATAGGGGGTCTTGCGTCTTTACACGGTGAAATGCCTCCGCAATGAGCTGAAAAGAAATGCCAGCCGGACGCGAACTCGCCTCCACCAGCAACTCAAGCTGCGAACCAAAAATCAACGTGCTCACGCGGTCATACTGGGCGTAGACCTGAGAGCGAGCCAATGCTCTTGTAAGAAGCGCTTCCTTTTCTACCGGACTATCGAAGCGGACCTTCGCCAGTTGATCACGAATCAACTGCTCTTGGTCTTTGATGACGACATTGAACGCGACCTCCATCAGCTCTCTGGACGATACCTGTTTCTCCTCGGGCTTTTGGACAGAGACGACCTCCTGCGAAGCGGCCCGAATCCCCGATTTGTCTATGTGCGTGATGCGATCAACAAGCCGGGTGAGAGGCTTTTTCAAAATGAGAATCGCAATTGTTCCGAGGAGTAAGGCTACTCCGGGCCAGATTAGAGCATCCATAAATTGCTTTGGCTAACGATTGAGCTAAGCCGCGCTCACCGGGGGAGGCGGTCAGAAGCAGGAGCGGGGTTACCATAATCGAAAAAGACGGATGGTGAGCGTTGGCGGGGGTTGCTGAAGCAGGTGCAGGTGAGCGCTATTCCGGGAGTGTGGCGAGTCTGCAAAGTAACGAGGTTGCTGTGGTCGGCCGGTTTCATGGACGGGCGTGAGAAAGCGCGTTGGGGTCTGTATGGACCGGAGACATGGGTAACACCGTTCGGAGACATGGGTAACACTTGAGGGATGCCCTGGATCACCCAAACTACCATGTCGCAACGTCACGAGTTCGTGCTGCTGGCCAACGAGGCTGGCGTTAACT
>CALRZR010000302.1:0-8526 GCA_943372705.1 Opitutus sp. GAS368
AGCCGCGAGTGGATCGACCGCCACGTCCGCAGCACCGGACCGCTCGGCGCGCTCTATCCCACGAAGACTTGGACCGCGCCCAATCCCCACGCCTGCCTCAAAGAGGGCGACACGCCCTCGTGGTTTTTCTTTCTTCCGCTCGGCGGCAACGATCCCGCCGACCCCACCAAACCCGGTTGGGGTGGCCAATACGCCCTCGCGCCCGATGGCTGGTATCGCGATCTCCCCGCCCGCCCCGACTTCGATCCACGCACCACCGTGAGCCGCTGGCGCCCTGCTTTCCAAAACGACTTCGCCCGCCGCATGGCGTGGTGCCTTCCGCCCTGAACTCCGTTACAATCACCCACCCACTCCCTTCGGTCCGCGTCACCGCCAACTTTCCTCCCGCACCATGTCCCCCCAAATCCTCCCCGCCCTCTTCGTTCTTCTCGCCGCCCCGCTCGTCGCCGCGCCCGCCCCGCTCGTCCTCGATGTCTGGCCCGGCCCCGCGCCCGGCGAAACCAAAACGCTCCCGCCCGAAGCCGATCAGACCAAAGACACGGACAAACTCATCGGCGGCCGCCGTATCATCAAACTGGGCAACGTCACTACGCCCCAAATCGCCGTCTATCGCCCCGCAAAGGAAAAAGACACCGGCGCCGCCGTCGTGATTTGTCCCGGCGGCGGTTTCAGCATTCTCGCCTACGACCTCGAGGGCACCGAGGTCGCCGCGTGGCTCAACTCCCTCGGCGTCACCGGCATCGTGCTCAAATACCGCGTGCCCGCGCGCGACCGCACCCAG
Source organism: Opitutus sp. GAS368 (assembly GCA_943372705.1). GTDB lineage: Bacteria > Verrucomicrobiota > Verrucomicrobiia > Opitutales > Opitutaceae > GAS368. The sequence goes on from CALRZR010000302.1 coordinate 782, forward strand.
CCGTGGCTCGCCCCCGTGCAAGACGCCCAGCGCGCCATGAGCCTCGTCCGCTCCCGCGCCCGCGAGTGGGGCCTCGATCCGCAGCGCATCGGCATTCTTGGCTTCAGCGCCGGCGGCGCCACCGCCGGCTATACCTCGCTGCTCCTCGACGACCGCCGCTACGCCGCCGTCGATGCCACCGACCAGACCTCCTGCCGTCCCGATTTCGCGCTGCTCATTTACACCGCCTATTTCGTCCAGCGTGGCCAAACCGCCCTCACGTTGCCGCCCGGTTTCGCGATCACAAAAGACGCCCCGCCCATGTTTTTCGTCCACGCCTTCGACGACGGCATCCCCGTCCAAAACGCCCTGCTCCTCGCCGCCGAATTGAAAAAAATCGGCGGCTCCGCCGAAGTCCACGTCTACGACATTGGCGGCCACGGCTACGGTCTCCGCCCCGTCGCCGAGCAACCCGTCACCTCCTGGCCAGCCCGCGCCGCCGAGTGGCTCTCCCGCCGCGGCCTGCTCGCCCCTCCCCGCTGATTCTGCCGCGCCCTCTCATCGTCCAGATATCGCCTGCTCACCCTGACCAAATTTTCGCCCCAAAAGCCCACCCACGCCCCTGCCCCGACAAGGCGTTTGACTCCGTGACCTCTGTGTCCGCGCTCAGTGTGCTTTGTGACTCCTGCCTTGGGTGGATCGGGGCAAGACCTATCCGAACCAGGCTCCCTCATCTGCCCCGCTCCTCCGTTCCCCTCCGCCGCGCCCGCTATTTTTCCGCCCCCATTTTTCTGACTATCTCCGCCGCCAACCCCATGCGCACGCTCGCCCGCCGCCTCGTCCAACTCCTCACCATCGGAGCATCCCTTCTCGCCATCACCGCCCCCGCCCTCGCCGCCGCCACCTCCACCGCCACGCCGGATCGCCTCAACGTCCTCATCATCACCACCGACGACATGAGCTGCAATTCCGTCGGCGTCTACGGCGCGAAGCCCCGCGATCTCACGCCGCACATGGACCGCCTCGCTGCGCAGAGTCTGCGTTTCGCCCACGCCTTCGTGCAGGTCGGCAACTGCATGCCGTCGCGCAACGTGATGTTTTCCGGTCGCTACCCGCACAACAACCGCGTCGAGGGCTTCTACCAGATTCGCGATCCCGGTTATCCCGTCATGGCCGATCTCCTGAAAGCCGCCGGCTACTTCACCGGCATCCGCGGCAAAGTTCCGCACTCCACGCCCTACACGCCCTACCCCGGTTGGGATCTCATCCTCGACACGCTGCCCGACGGCACCGCCGCGCACCCGAAAAATCCCGAGTCCTATTATCTCTCCACCAAACACGGCATCGCCCGCGCCAAACAGGCCGGCAAACCGTTCTGTTTTAACCTCAACATCTCCGATCCCCACAAACCGTTCTACAACGAGGACGGCAAACCCGAGGTCAACAAACCGAGTCGCGTCTACACCGCCGCCGAAATCACCGTCCCGGATTTTCTCCCCGACGACCCCAAGATCCGCGAAGAGCTCGCGCTCTACTACTCCACCGTCCGCCGCGGCGACGATTCCCTCGGCGCGATTTTCCGCGCGCTCGCCGAGTCCGGCGAAGACGCCCGCACGCTCATCATTTTCCTCTCCGATCACGGCATGCCCCTGCCCTTCGCGAAGACGCAGCTCTATTTTCACAGCACGCGCACGCCGCTGATGGTCCGCTGGCCCGGCGTCACGAAACCCGCCACCGTCGACGACCACCACCTCGTCTCCGCCGTCGATCTCCTGCCCACGCTCCTTGAGATCACCGGCATCCCCGCCCCCGCCGGCTTCGACGGCCGCAGCTTTGCGCCCATCCTCCGCGGCGAGACGCAGACCGGCCGCGATTTTGTCGTCACCGAATACAACGAAAACTCCGGAGGCTTCCGCCACCCCATGCGTTCGATCATGACGAAAGACTACGCCTATATTTTTAACCCGTGGTCCAACGGCACGCGCGTCATGGCCACCGCCACCAAGGGCACCGTCACCTACCGCCGCATGGTCGCCCTCGCGAAGACCGATCCCGCCGTCGCCGCGCGCCTCGACCTCTTCGAACACCGCGTCCCCGAAGAACTCTACAACTACGCCGCCGATCCCGCCGCCCTCCACAACCTCATTGCCCTCCCCGCGCACCGCGCCCAACGCGACGCGCTCACCGCCCGGCTCGAGGCTTGGATGGTCGCCACGCGCGACCCGATGCTCGCCGTCTTCCGCGCCCGCCACGATCCCGCCGCCCGAGAAGCCTACATGAAATCCGTCACCGCCGAAGCCGCCGAGCGCAACGGCACCACCAAGCGCGGCGCCGGCAAAAAAGCCGGCAAGAAAAAAGCCCGCGTCGAAGACCTCTGACCGCCCACCCTCATCTTCCTCCCACCATGAAAACCCTCTCCACAGTGCTCACCCTCCTCTGCGCCCTCGCCGCCCCCGCCGCACTCCTCGGCGCCGCCGCCCCCGCGGCCCTCGCGCCCACCACACCGAACCCCGGCCTGCGCCACTACTATCCGCTCCCCGTCAGCCCGACGCCCCAGACGCTCCGCGTCGACATCTGCGTCTACGGCGGCACGCCCGGTGGCGTCGGCGCCGCCGTGCAAGCCCGCCGCCTCGGCAAGACCTCCGCGCTCGCCGTCTTCCGCCGCCACGTCGGCGGTCTCACCTCCGCCGGCCTCACCGCCGTCGACCTCGGCAAGAAAGAATCCATCGGCGGCATGGCCGAGGAATTTCTCAACCGCATGGGCAAGTGGAGCGGCTTCCGCGCCGCCGATGCCGAGACCACCATGCGCGCCATGCTCGCCGAGGCCGGCGTCCCCGTGTGGTTCGAACGCCGCCTCGCCCGCGTCGAAAAAGACGCCAACCGCATCCGCGCCCTCGTCTTCGAAAACGGCGACCGCATCGAAGCCCAAGTTTTCATCGACGCCACTTACGAGGGCGATCTCCTCGCCCGCGCCGGCGTATCCTATCATGTGGGACGCGAGGGCAACGCCGCCTATGGCGAAGCCTTCAACGGTTACTTCATCGCCGACAAACATCAGTTCCGTTTCCCCGTCGATCCCTACCGCACCCCCGGCAATCCCTCCAGCGGTCTCCTCCCCGGTATCTCCGCCGAGCCTCCGCGCACCGAAGGCTCCGGCGACAAACTGGTCCAAGCCTACAATTTTCGCATGTGGCTCACCACCGCCGCCGCCGGCCGTCCATTCCCGCAACCCGCCGGTTACCGCCGCGACGACTACGCGCTCCTCGAACGCTACCTCACCTCTGCCCCCGCCGATTTTGTCTGGGATTGGACCTACCGCCACGGCCCGCTGAAACTCAACCTTGGCGACTGCAACAACGCCGGCCCCGTCTCCACCGATTTCATCGGCGGCAGCAACCGCTGGCCCGAAGCCGACTACGCCGAGCGGGAGAAAATTTTTCAAGCCCACGTCACCTATCAACAGGGCTACATGTGGTTCCTCGCCCACGATCCTGCCGTGCCGGAAAAACTCCGCAACCACGTCAAAACCTTCGGCCTCCCGCGTGACCAATTTGAAGAGACCGCCGGCTGGCCCCACGAGCTCTACGTCCGCGAAGGCCGCCGCATGGTCTCCGACTACGTGATGACCGAGCACAACTGCAAAGGTAAGATCGTCGCCGAAGACAGCGTCGGCCTCGGCAGCTACACGATGGATTCCCACCACACCTCCCGCGTCGTCGTCAAAGGCGTCGTCATGGCCGAAGGCAACGTCGAGAAACCCACGCCCCAGCCGTATCCAGTTTCCTATCGCGCGCTCGTCCCCCGCGAACGCGAATGTGCCAACCTCCTCGTCCCCGTCGCCGTCTCCTCGTCCCACATCGCCTTCGGCTCCATCCGCATGGAGCCCGTCTTCATGCTCCTCGGCCAAAGCGCCGCCACCGCCGCGTCCCTCGCGATCGACGGAAAAACCTCCGTCCAAAAAGTCGACTACGCCACCCTCCGCCCCCTGCTCCTCCAGGCGAAACAACGCCTCACGTGGACGCCCCCCGTCACTGAGCCGCAGAAAAAATAGCCGCCGCGCCACACTGCCCGTAGCCCTGCTCGTGAGAGCAGGGACTCCGTGGGTTACTGCACTTCATAAATCTCCACCAGCGCCGCCCCCGTCGACCCGCCCGCCCCGCTCACCTGCGCCGTGTAGCCGCCCGGCAACAGGGTCACGAGCAACGCCGCGTCGCGGCTCCCGCTCGCCAACGCAAATGCCCCGACCGCCGTCGCCGTAGGTGCCAGCGTCGCGTCCCAATTGTCATTCTCCGCCACGCGCACGCCGTCGCGAAACAGCTCCAGCTTCGGATCGCCCAACACTCCCGGCACACCAAACGCCCCCAGTCCCGGCCCCACCGCGCGCACCAACATCCGCCGCGGTAAATTCCCCGCGATCGTGAATCCCGCGATCAGCACGTTTTCGCCCGCGCCGACTTCCGCCCGCGCCGAGAGATTCACCAGCCGCAGTGTTGGCGACGCGCTTAAGACCGGTTCGTCGTAAAGTTCCAGCAGCCCCACGCCTCCGCCCGCCGCGGTTACGTGCGCGGACCACGCCCCGCTCGGTAGCGTCGCCATGAGCGCCGCATCCTTTGCGGTCGCCCCCAACGGAAACGCCCCGCGCACCGCCGTCGCGCCCGCCACCACCGCCGCGTTGCCGCCTCCCGCCGGCACCGCCCAATCGTCGTTCTCCGCCACGCTCACCCCGCCCGCGCCGAAAACGTCCAGCCGCGTATCCGTCGCTGCTCCGACAATTCCAAAACCCGCGAGCGCCGGCCCGATTCCGCGCACCAAGAGCTGCTTTGTGCCCGCGCCGCGCAGCGCAAATCCCGCAATCAAGGTCCGTTCGGCCGTCCCCACCGTCGTCCGCACCGCGAGATTCGTGAGCTGCGAACCGCCCAGCACCAACTCCGCCGACACCACGCTGCCGAGCGCATTGCTGATCGTCACGCGATAGCCCCCGCCCCACGTCGCCACCGTCGTCACGGGCAGCGCCAACGTCGCTGTCGTCGCCCCGGCGATCGCCGCTCCGTTTTTCTGCCACTGGTAAATAAGCCCGCCGCCCGTCGCCTCGACCGCCAGTTGCACGCCGCCGTCCGCCGTCACACCCGCGATCGCCGGCGCCCGCGTCACCACTGGCACCGCCGTCGCACTCGCCGCCGGATTCACGCCCGTCGGAAACTCGATCCGCACGTCAATATAGTCGTTCGGCGCCACCCCGCCCACCGCCAACGGTCGCACCGTGACGCCCGCAATCGCATCCGTGAAGTCCACCCCGACCCGCAATTGCCCGTCCGCCGCGTCGTCAGGCGTCGTCGGCGTGGCATCCAGTAAATACGTGCCCGTGCCGCCCGCATACGCCGGCGCCCGCCCCCAGTGCAGCAACACTCCCGGATTTGTCCGCAGCTCCGACCACGCCACGTCCGCCCGATACTCCAGCCAGTAGTCACGGTCCGCGAGCGACGGAATCACGACCGCCCGCACACCCGCCGCGTCGCGATGGTCGTGCCGGAAAATCCGATACGTCGCCGTGCGGTCCGCCTGCGCCACCGCACCTGCCTCCAGATAGCCGATGAAAAACTTCTGCTGCGCATTGAAATGCCCGTTCGGAAACGACGACGAGTTTCCCATCACGTCGAACACGTCGCCGTATTCCACGTGCCGCCCCGGAGTCAGCGGTGAGTTCCCCGTCGGTTGCCAGCGATTGGAGTGGTTCAGCCCCTGATTGTGTCCCAGCTCATGAGCCAGATCGAGCCGCAGCGTCGCGCTGTCCGGTGAAAGGGTGTTCAGCCAAATCCCCTTCGTGCCCACATTTGCCAACCCCGAAAAAAATCCCGGCACGCCGTTCGCGATCACCACCCAGCGGTCCGCGCGGTCGGGATCGTAAAGCCCCGTGCCGCCGTTCGCCCGGTCGTAAGCCCGCGCAAGCGCCAGCGCCTCGTTCCCCAACTCCGTCGTGCCGATCACACCCGCCGCGCCATACGCCGCGCGCGATTTCGCCGCCCGCAACACCCCCGGCAGAATTGTCGCCGTAAACGTCGTGCGCCCCGCCGACATCGCCGCGTAAAAATCGCTCACCGCCGCCGTTGCCGCCGTGATCGTCGCATCGTGGCTCACCGGCCCCGCCGCATCCGCAAAATCGATTCTCAGGAAAAGCGTCCGCTTCACCCCAAACACCCAGCTCGGCTCCGCCACCGCCGCCACCGTATCCGCCTGCACTTCCGCCACCGCCATCTCCCCGTCGAGCGCCACGCCGCGCACCAACGCTCCCACCTGCGAAACCTCCTCCCGCCCCGCGCCCACCGCCGCCTCCACCGGATAGGCCCGCCACTCCCGCCCCGCGACCGACACGCCATAACCGCGCCAGTGCCCGCCCGCCGCCCCGGCGCCACACGCCACCTTCACCAGAAAATCCCCGCGCACCTCCACGCGTTCCTCCACGCGCGCCTGCACGTCCCTCGGCAACGTCGTGCGCACGTCCGCCGCCATCGCCTCGCGCAACGCCCGCGCCGGCTCGTTCACGATCAGCGCCTTCATCCAAACACGCCGCCGCTCCGCCAGCACCACGCCTTCGCCCACCCACTCCGCACGCCGCCCCTCATCCGCCGCCCGCCAGTCTTCCACCCATTTCGCAAACGCCCCCGCTTCTCCACTCGCCTGCAACACCACCCCGTCCGCGTGGCCGTTCGCTCCGTCCGTTCGCGCCGCCACCACCTTCTCCTTTGCGCCTGCGTTCACCACCGCACGCGTCCGCCCGTCGCTACCGCTCCGCGTGCCGATCAGCACCGCCGCAGCCGCGACCAGAAGACCCCAGCCGATGAAAACCGCTCTCAAGGTCCGCGCACCCTGCCGCCGCCGATTTCCTCCCGCAACTCTTTCCCCTCGCCTTCGCACCCCCGCGGCCCCGCGGCCCGAACTTTCTGACCAGCCGTCTTCTCCCAACTCCTCACCTCCCCAGAATCACAAAATACGCCGTCAAAAAATCCTATCACTTCCCATCCCCTCCTCCGAAAAATTTTCCTACCCAAAAAATCTTCCTACCCATTTCGCGTCTTCCCCTTTGCGCCTCTCCCTCCTCTACCCATCCGCCCCCTATCCCGCGGCACTCCCATGCTCCTGCTCAACCGCCACTCTGTCGACCCTCGCGCCGTTCCGATAACCGCGCTTGCCACTCCCTTTCCCCCGTTCTGCACTTTGCCCCGGCGCGATGACCTTTCCCGTCTACCTCGATTTTTTCGGTCTGCGTCTCCACCCGCACCTCGTTTTCGAAGGCGTGGGTTACTTCGTCGGTGCGCGACTCTACTTCCGCTTCCGCCGCGCCTCCCGCGAGCTCGCACTGCCGTTTGAGCAAACCCTCTGGCTCCTCGTCGGCTGCATCTTCGGCGCGTGGGCCGGTTCCAAACTCCTCGCCTGGGCCGAGTCTCCCCACCACTACGCCGCGCTCCTCCCCACCGATCCTTGGGCGCTCTTCGGCGGCAAAACCATCGTGGGCGGACTCCTCGGTGGCTGGGCCGGTATCGAACTTGCCAAGACGAGCCTCGGCCTCACGCGTTCCACCGGCGATGCCTTCGTTTGGCCGCTCGCCGTTGGCACCGCCCTCGGTCGCGTCGGCTGTTTTCTCACGGGCCTCACTGACCGCACCTATGGCACCGTCACGTCGCTTCCGTGGGCCGTCGCTTTCGGCGACGGCCTCGGCCGCCATCCCACGCCGCTCTACGAAAGCGCCTTCGTGCTCACGCTTGCCGTCG
>CALRZR010000303.1:0-8511 GCA_943372705.1 Opitutus sp. GAS368
AACATGTTCGAAGGTGATGGGCGCATAGGCCGCAACGGGGGCACCCCACGCGACGGAGGAGGCCGCGAGCGCGAGCACGGAAAACAGGCGGGCACGTGGAGAGATGGGCGTAGTCATGTGCGCTGTGGCGCGGAAGGGTGACCGCAGACTATTTCGTAGCCGAGGACTTGTTGTTCTTTTTGAAAACCTGCCCGGTGCGGCGGTCGGCTTCGTCAGGCTTGAGTTTTTCTTTGCCGGGGAAACGGTCCGCGGTCCGTTCCTGCCACGCGTCGAGTTCGCGGCGGAGGCCGGCGCGGGTGGTCTGATGCACGGGGACGGCGGCGAGGTTGCGCATGCAGGACGGGTCCGCGGCGATGACGTAGAGTTCCTCCGCAGGACGGGGTGCGACAAAAGAATCACTAAACTCCGGGGCTAAACGGCCCTCTTCGAATAGCCGGGTCATCAATTGGTAGGATGGTAACGGCACGACTTCTCCGGGCGGAGTGCCCGGCAGTTCCGGCACCCAATTGCGGATGTAGATAAAGTCCTCGGTGATCACGGCGCGTTCGTAGGCCAGATAGGTGTGCCAGTTGTGCTCGGCGAACGCGAAGGGCCGGATGCGCCGGCTCGGCTCGCGCAGGATCGGCACAAAACTGACGCCATCGGTCTGCCGCATCGCCGGCGCCCCCGCCAGTTCGAGAATGGTCGGCGCGAGGTCGACGGCGCTGACGAGGCCCGGTGCTACGCTGCGGGGTGAGGCGAGGCGGGGGTAGCGCACGATCAGCGGGCTCTTCACGCCGGGCACGTTGACGCGGGTCTTCGCTTTGGGAAAAGCGCGGCCGTTGTCGGTGAGCAGGAGAATCACGGTATCGTCGAGGGTCTTTTGTTCCTCCAACACCCGCAACGCCTGGCCGACGTGGGCGTCGAAGCGTTCGATCTCGTTGTAGTAGTCGGCCAGATCCTCGCGGATTTCGGGCAAGTCCGGATAGTAGGGCGGCACAATGACCTTGGCGGGGTCGTGGGGCCGGGCGTAATCGCCTTGCTTGTAAGGCCGGTGCGGATCGATCGACGACGCCCACAGGAAGAACGGTTGGCCGGCCGGCCGGGCGCGCAGGGCCTGCTCCCACATGTCGCCCATGGTCCAGGGGCGGCTCCAATCCGCGAGGACCATGCGATCAAACTTCGCCTTCACCTGCGGGTTGTTCGTTCCATGGGACTTGCCGATTAGCATCGTATAGTAGCCGGCCGTGCGCAGCGGCTCGATGAAGAGCTCGACGTCAGGTTTCATGTCGACGTGCAGGTTCATGGCGCCGGTGTTGTGCGGATAGCGACCGCTGAACATCGACGAGCGGCTGGGGCTGCAGGAACTCGCGGTGAGGAAGAAGCGGTCAAAGCGCATCCCCTCGTTGGCGAGACGCTGAAGGTTCGGTGTGCGAACAACGGGGTGGCCGTAGGGACTGGTTTCCTCCCAGCCGAGGTCGTCGGCGATGAAAACGACGACGTTGGGTTGGTGCGGTCGCTCCGCGGCCCATGCAGAGGTCAAGGCCAGGAGGGCGATGCAGGCGTAAAGCGGGAACCCGGCAATACTCGGCGGCGGCGTTTTCATGGTAACCTCAGTTGGATTTTTTCTTTTTTCCGCCGGCAGGCGCGGTCGCCTTAAATGGATCGCGCGTGACCTCGACGTGAGTGCGCTGGGCCCACTCCATCCACTGCGCGGACATCGCTCGAACCCGTTCCGGCTGGGCGGAGGACACGTTGCGCATCTCGGTCGGATCGGCGGCCAGATCGTAGAGCTCCCACGCATCGCCGACGAGGGAGACGAGTTTCCAATCGCCGTCGCGCACAGCCCGGCTGCCGTCGTGTTCGAAAAAGAGCGGTGCGGTGCGGGCGATGGGGCGATCGGCGGTGAGCGCAGGCACTAGGCTGCGGCCCTCCATCGGTTGGATCGCGGTGCCACGGCGTTCAGCGGGATATTTTGCTTCCGCCAACTCCACGAAGGTGGGCATGAGGTCGATCAGGTGCCCGGCTTGCGTGCGGATTTCACCGCGCGCCTTCAGACCGGCGGGCCAGTGCGCGATTAACGGCGTGCGAATGCCGCCCTCGTGGCTGAAGTGTTTGTAGAGGCGCCAAGGCGTATTGCCGGCGTTGGCCCAGCCGCTGCCGTAGCTGGTGTAGTCACCAGGTTGGCCGAGCTTTTTCAGATCGGCGCCGGTATGGAGCACGTTCTGCGGACTGCTCGATCCGTCGAAACCGAGCGGGTCCCATTCCCAGCAGGCGCCGTTGTCGCTGAGAAAAAGAATGAGCGTGTTGTCGAATTGCCCGTGGGCTTTGAGGTCGGCGACGACGCGCCCGATGGCCTGGTCCATGCGGTCGACCATCGCGGCGAAGACGGCCATGCGGCGTGCGAGGTCGCGGCGGCGATCTTCGGGCAGCGAAGTCCACGCGGGATTTTCCTGGCCCGCGTAAGGCGAAGGTTTGGCGTGAGATTTGGGCGGCACGACGCTGCGCGGCGGGAGCGCGAGATCCGCGGGGACTAGGCCGAGTTGCTTCATGCGCGCGAGGCGGTCGGCGCGAATCGCGTCCCAGCCTTTGGCGAAATACATGTTTTCGTATTTCGCGATGTCGGACTCGTGCGCGTGGAGCGGGAAGTGCGGGGCGTTGAACGCGAGGTAGTGGAAGAACGGCTTTTTTTCGCGCCGGGCCTCGGCGAGGAAATCGAGCGAGTAGTCGGCAAACGCATCCGTGGCGTAGAACGTGCCGGGCACGCCGTCCTTCGCGGAGGTGTAGGTTCGCGGCGTGCGCGTCTTGGGCCAGCGCGTGTAATAGGGCGACTCGTCCCAGCAGGAATTGTAGCCTCCGAGCATGCCGTAGAAATCCTCGAAGCCGCGGTCGGTGGGCTTCACGTCGGTCTTCGCCATGTGGAGGTGCCATTTGCCGACCATCGAGGTGCGGTAACCGGCATCGCGCAGGACTTCGGCGAGGGTGACGGAGTCGGCCTGCAAGGTGCCGCGGTAACCGGGAAATTCCTCGCCGCGGTCCTGGGTCATATTACCGACGTGAGCTTGATGCGGATAGAGGCCAGTGAGGAGCGACGCGCGCGACGGACAACAACGTGCCGTGTTATAGAATTGCGTGAACTTCACCCCGCCGGCCGCGAGTGCGTCGAGCGTGGGCGTCTTGATCTCGCCGCCGTAACATCCGAGATCAGACCAGCCGAGATCGTCGGCAAGAATGAGGAGAATGTTGGGGCGAGGGACGGGCGCGGCAGCCAGCGCGACGACCGCAAGGGAGAACGGTGCGGCAACCAAGAGAACGAATGCGACAAGACGGCGGAGGATCATGAAGGAAATGAACGGGGAGACGAATAGTCGTCGGTGCGCTTGTTGGGCTGGAATTCCTGTCGCGATAGTCGGGGGCGCCTAGCGCTTCCGAGGTTACGGTGTGCTCAGATCGAATTTCTGCGCCTCGTCGGGTCCCGGCGCGGCGTAGCGGGGGTCTTTTGCGCGGATGACGACGTCACCCTTGGCGAAGTGGACGTCGAGCGGGACCAGCGTCAGGCCCGGCTGGTTGATCGTCTGGGCGTCGGCGCGGAGATCGCGGGTGATGATGCCCTCGGTGGGCAGTGCAGGCACATTGGCGTTGTAGAAAGCGGTGCACCACCAGCGGCCTTTTTTGTCGCAGAACGGCGTGCCGTGGCCAAGGAAGCGCCCGACGAACTTCCGCTCGCTGTAGGGGCCAGTGATTTTGTCCGCGGTGGCGTAGTAGAGATTGTAGGAGCCCTTGCGCATTTGGCCAGTCGACCACCCGGTGCCGAAAAGGACATAACGGCCTTTGATCTTCTGGATGAGGCATCCCTCGTGGCCCATTTTCGCGGATTCCCCAGAGGGGCCGATGACCACGGGAGCGGCGGCATAGTCAGAGAAATCGGGTTTCAGCGGGGCGATTTCGGTGGCACCCCAAATCATCCACCACGTGCTGTCTGTGTCGTGAAAAAGAGAAGGATCGTGGCGCTTGCCGATGCGCGTGCCGAGAGGACTCGTCCACGGACCTTTGAGATCGGCCCCGGCGCTCAGCACGAGTGTGCCACCGACTTTCGGGGCAAGCGGCTGTGGCGTCGTATGGATGAGCGCCCAACGCGTGCCGATCCAATGCAATTCCGGAGCCCAAACGCGCCACTGCTCGGGGGCAACCTTGTCGAACGTCGCACGCTCCGCACCAAACCAAACCGTATCTTTGAGTGTGTAGGGCGTTCCGAGGGATTCCCAAGTCACGAGGTCCGAGCTGCGCCAAACCGGAACGTGCCAGCCGACGAGGCTCGCGGGCCCGAGACCGGTGTTGGTTTGTGTCTCAGTCGTGACCGGTGTCTCAGGACGCTGGGTGGTGCCGGTGTAGTAGTAGGTGCCATCCGGTCCGGTGATGATGTAGGGATCGCGCACCCAAGTGTCGTGCACGTGGACGGCGCGGTCGTGGGTTGCAAGTGCGGCTTTGATCGACACCGGCGACTCGGCCGCTGCGCCGAATTGCGCCGCCGCTGAGAAGGCCAGAAAGGCGGGAAGGGAACGGAAGAAGTGCATGGTGGAGAAGATGCGCCGAGCAGCACCGGAGCGATAATGGAGAGGCGCGACCGTTCAACGCCCAGTGGAAGCGCCGGTGATGCGGCGGATGTATTCGGCTTCGGTCGAACGATAAACGGTGCCATCGGCCCGGAAAACATCGTGGTGCCAGAGCGGCGGCTCGGCGGTGTAGATCTTTTTCCAGGTGTCCCACGGATAGATCGTCTGCGATTTCCCGTCGACGAGGCCCCAGTGGAACGCGCCGATATTCGCGCGCCGCAGATCGCCCAGAATGGGATCGAAGGTGCTGCCGATGCCACGCGCCATATATTCCGTGCATAGGATCGGACGCTGATAGGTGGCCTTCAGCTCCGCGACCTCGCGCGCCATGTCGTCGGGTTTGCCGTAGTTGTGGAAAGTAATGATGTCGGATTGCGCCAACATGTATTGGTAGATCGGCGGATTCTTCTTCCAGCCCTGAAAGTCGAGCCAGATGCCAGCGGTGAGCGGCTGCGACGGATTGACCTCGCGGGCCCAGGCGAAGGTTTTTTCGAGGAGCACGAGGGCAGCGGCGGCCTTGTCGGGAAGTTCGATGGAGCCGTAGGCGTCGACGTTTTTGTTATCGGGCTCGTTGAAGAGGTCCCAGGCGAGGACACGGCGGTCATCTTTGAAACGGCGGAGCACGCCCTGCACGTAGGGCTTGAGCGCGGCGTGCTTCGTAGGATCGCCGAGGATGACGCGGCCAGGCGACTGCACCCAGCCGCTGTTGTGGATATGCGGGCGCGGCGGACGCTGTTTGCCGGCGTAAGGGTGCGGATCCCAAACGCCGTCGAAGAAGACAAAGAGGGTTTTGATTTTGTGCCGGTCGGCGATGGCGAGAAATTCGTCCATGCGACGGAGGAGCCCGGCGCTGTCCTGCGTCCACAGAATATCGTGGAGAAAGACGCGCATGGCGTTGAGCCCGAGCCCGGCGGCCCAGCCGAGTTCCTGGTCGATAGTCTTCGGGTCGAAGGTATCGGCCTGCCACATCTCAAGCTGGTTGATGGCTGAGCGCGGCGCGTAGTTGGCGCCAGCCGGCCAAGGCGTTGCGGCATACCAAGCGTTGGCCCGCTCTTCGGTCCAGCGCCCTGCCACATCGGCGGCGAAACCTACGGCACTGGACAAAGCGAGCAGCAGCAGGAAACGAACGGGAGGTTTCATAAAGCGGTTTTAGAAATTCACGCGGGCGCTGAGGGCATAATTGGTCGGCGGATTGATCGCGGCGCGGAAGAGCTGCCCGTCGGGGTCGCGGCGCACGAGGGTGTATTGTTTCTGCTGGAGTAGGTTCGTGGCGTTAAGCTGCATCTCAAGGCTCTTCCGGCCGAGCCACTGCGGGAGGCGCGTGCGGTAGCCAAGAAGCGCATCGGCCTCGCGGCGGACGGCAGCGTAGAATAGATCGCCAGCCGAGCTGCGGCCGATAACCGGCGCACTGCCGTAACTAAGGCCACCGCCGATGAAGGCGCCCTTCAGCGTGCCGGTGCGAAAATCGTAACGCGTGAAAAGACGTGCCTCGCGTTCGCGGTGGCCGATGGTGCCGGTGTTTTCGACGGCCGTGGTGGAGGCGAGCCAGTTTTGGTAGTTGATGATTTCCTGCGCGACGGTGACACCGGCAGAGGTGACGAGACTCTGGGCGGCGGGGCTCTGCCACAACGGCAACACCCGCGCGGCGGCGGGGCGGGAACGCTTTAGCATGTTCGTCTGCACCGAGGAGGTTTGAGAATAGTTGAACATCACGCGCCACGCCGGGGTAATATTGCCGGTGACGTTGAGTTCGTAACCGTCGGTCGCGAGGTCCGAGAGATCAAAGTCGCCGCCGACGTAGCGGATCGCTTTGTCCGCGGTGATCTGGCCGGCCGCGAGAAGTGCATCCATGATGCGGTCGTTACGGCCGGCGACGTTGTTTGCACCCATGGCACTCGATTGGTCGACCGAGTTTGTGGTGAAGTAGCCGAAGCGGACAAACATCCGTCCGTCGAGAAGACTCGCCATCAATCCGTAATCTTTTCCCTGGCCGGCATTCAACGGAAACGGCGAACCGTCGGGAATGAGCGTCTGGGTGCTGCCTGGCGGTTGGGCGTTCTCCGAGTAGTTGTAGTAGGCGGACAACCACTTCGTCACTTTGCCAACCGAGCCGTAGGATTTGCGCTCGAAGTCGTAGGGCACGGCAGCCGGCGCGTCGCCGAGAAAACGCAGCGGGCCGAACGACTCGGGCCGGGCGGCGACCTGGGTATTGGGATTGTTGGTCGGGCGGGCGTAGCCTTCGAGCTGCGTGAAACGCCAGCCGACGGTGGTCACGAGGCGGTCGTTGAAGAAATAACTTTGGAGCGAGGCGAGACGCGTCTCGGTCTGGCCCCACTGATCGTTGAGCTCGTTGTAGGCCCACGCCGTGCTGAACGTCCGGGGCGCGGCGCCGGCGTCCATCACAACGTTGAACGTCGACGGTAGACGGCGGAAGTCGGGCGCGGAGTATTGGGCGACATCGGCGGGATTGGTGATGTAGCGGCGGGTCCAGATTTGGTTGTTGGCGTTCTGCGGCTGCGTATTGAGCGGCGAACCGTCCACAACGAAAAAGCCGACGTGGCGGGGATTCCCGGTGTTGTCGCGGCTGGCGAGCGCCGCGAGATTGTGGCGGCCGAATTTATGTAGATCGAGCTGGTAGGAAGCGGTCGCGCGAAAGCGCTCGCCGCTGTCGCGTGCGCGACGCAGGACCCATCTTGTGTCGACGTAGTATTGCCCGGCGTAGGGATTCGGTCCGCCCTCGCGATAGGTGTTGCCGGGTTCGCCAAGCACCCGAAATACGTCGTGGGTGGTGTCGTAGACATCGTGGTCGCGGAGGTCATTTACGGCGGCGAATTCAAGAAAGAGATTCTTCACCGGTTCAATCTCGAGGAACGCCCCGAGGCTCTTTTGCTTGTATTCGCTGGTGCCGCCCGGGCCGGAAAAACTGGCCGTCTCAGGGAAGGGATTCTTCGCGTCGAAAGCCGCCCAGTCGCCGGGCAGAATGACGGAGTTCACGCGGTTCGCCGCCGGCTGGCTGAACACCGTCTGCGCGAAATTATGAAACGAGCTGTCGTTGCCGACAAAAGTGACGCGGGCGTTGGCGTTGCGCTTGCCGATGCCAAGTGCGGCGTTGGCGGCGGCGAGCCCACCCACGAGGGACGAGCCGCTGGTTCGCCAGAGGGAAACGTTGTCGAACGGGGCGAAGAGGCGGGTGAGCGTATTCTTGCCGTGACCGTATTCGGCGTCGACGCGGAGCGTGACTTTCTCCCACGGACGGTAAGTGCCGGCGAAGTGGAGGCGGTCATTGCGGGCGGAGGAATCTTCTTGCCAGCCATCGCTCGTGGAGTGAACGGCGTTGAGACGGAACGCGAGTTTGTCGGTGAGCTTTTGATTGTGATCCACGGTCGCGCGGAGAAGGCCGACATTGTCCGTGGTGAAACTCACGTTGGTGAAATTGCGCGCGAGCTTCGCGGTCTTCGTAGAGGTGTTGAGAATACCCCCGGCGCCGCCGAGGCCGAAGAGGATCGCATTGGGGCCGCGGGCTTCCTCAAAGCGCTCCGAGTTGTAGGTGTCGGGGATGAGCGCGGTGTTGAAATAATTCCGCGAGCGCGTTGCGAGCTGGCCGCGCACCCGGAACTGGAAGCCGCCGGTGTCAATCGAGATGCCCTGCGCCGCCGGGGTTTGGTCCGTGCGTTCGGGAACGGCCGAAGCGGAATACCGCATGAGATCGGCTTCACTGGTGGCGTTGAGGTCGGCCATGAACTCCGGGGTGAAGACGCTGATCGCGTTGGCTACATCCTTCAGATCGGTGCGAAGGCGACTGCCGGCGAGTGTGTTGTTGGCCAAGTAACCGACGTCTTTGCCAGTGGTGACCTGGAACGGCGTTAGGACAATCGCCTCTTCGCCCGCGGTGGCGGGCGTCGGGATCGTTTGAGCCAAG
>CALRZR010000304.1:0-8502 GCA_943372705.1 Opitutus sp. GAS368
GCGGAAATGGCACCGCCGCCAGAGGTGGTCGTAGTGCCGTTGAAAGTGGCGGTGCCGGAACCGGAAATGCCGATGGACGCAGAGCCGGTATTGGCGCCGGAGAACGTGGTGGTGCCGCCGGAGACGAGGACGGTGCCGGCGCCGTTGACAAGGGAACCGTTGGCGAAGGTGAAGTTGCCGCCGCTGAGGGCGAAGGTGGCGCCGGAGGCGACGTTGACTGTGCCGGTGTTGGTGCCGCCTCCGCCGACGGAAACGGAGCCGGAGTTGACGGTGATGGTGCCGGAGTTGTTGACCGTGGCGTCGAGGGCGGAGTCGGAGGTGGCGGTGTTTTTTGTGAAGGTGCCGGAGTTGTTGAAAGTGAGTTTGGTGCCGCCGTAGTAGTTGTAGAAATCGTCGTTAGCGGTGGTGACGAGGGCGCCGGTGTTGTTGAGGATGGCGCCGGTGCCGGTGTAGATCGTGCCGGCGGACCACGTGGAGTTGCCGGCGAGGGTGAGGGTCTGGCCGTCGTGGAGGCTAAAATTGCCGGTGATGTTGGTGCCGCCGTTGGCGGCGAGGGTGCCTGTGCCCTTGAGGTCGCCACCGCTGATGGTGAGTGGGCCGCCGAGGGTGAGGGTGCCGGTGCCATTCAAGGTGCCGGCGGAAATGGCGCCGCCGCCGGTGGTGGTCGTAGTGCCGTTGAAGGTGGCGGTGCCGGAGCCGGAAATGCCGATGGAGGCGGAGCCGGTATTGGCGCCGGAGAACGTGGTGGTGCCGCCGGAGACTTGGACGGTGCCGCCGCCGTTGACGAGGGAACCGTTGGCGAAGGTGAAGTTGCCGCCGGTGAGGGCGAAAGTGGCGCCGGAGGCGACGTTGACGGTGCCGGTGTTGGTGCCGCCTCCGCCGACGGAAACGGAGCCGGAGTTGACGGTGATGGTGCCGGAGTTGTTGACCGTGGCGTCGAGGGCGGAGTCGGAGGTGGCGGTGTTCTTGGTGAAGGCGCCGGAGTTGTTGAAGGTGAGTTTGGTGCCGCTGTAGTAGTTGTAGAAATCGGCGTTAGCGGTGGTGACGAGGGTGCCGGTGTTGTTGAGAATGGCGCCGGTGCCGGTGTAAACGGTGCCGGCGGACCACGTGGAGTTGCCGGCGAGGGTGAGGGTCTGGCCGTCGTGCAGGCTAAAATTGCCGGTGATGTTGGTGCCGCCGTTGGCGGCGAGGGTGCCGGTGCCCTTGAGGTCGCCACCGCTGATGGTGAGTGGGCCGCCGATCGTGAGAGTGCCGGAGCCGTTGAGCGTGCCGCCGGAAAAGGTGAGGGGACCGACGGCGCGGCTGTCGCTCACGGTGACCGTGCCGGTGGCAACTTGCACGGTGCTGGCGGCGGTGGGGAGGGCAGGGTTGGACGACCAGTTGACGGGATTCGACCAATCGCCGGTGCCCGACCACGTGATGAGCTGGGCGAAGACGGCGGCGGGGAGCATCGCGAAAGCGAGGCACCACGTGAGCCAGCGTTGAATACACCCCGTGCGCATGGGCGCGGATGAAAGCGAGAATCGGGCCGCTGGCGAATGTTTTGCATTTGGAGCGGGTAAGAATTTGCAGCGGGGCGGGCCGAAGATTTCGGGAAACGGGGGCGAGGCGGCGGGCGTCTGAGGGAAACGAACCGCCGTGCCGGCGGTTTGCCCAACCACACCACACTCTTTCGGTATCATGACACCTCGGCTTTTCGGCGTAATTCTCGGTTTGCTCGGCGCGGCCGAAGGCGGCTTGGCGGCGGAGGCGAAGGTGCCGCCGGCGGAAGTCGAGGCGGGGGAGCGAATGTTTTTGGAGACGCGCTTCGCGCAGTTTTTCCATGCGCACGCGGGCGACAAAATGAACGCGCCCTTGGCCAAAGGCGATCCGGTGCTCGCGCGGGTGAGCGTGGCGGAGCGCGGGGCGCCCGCGGTGAAAGGGCCGTTTGCCGGACAGTCGATGAATTGTGCGGTGTGTCACCTGAACGAAGAATTGAAAGGCAAACGCCGACTGCCGGGGCGGGGCGTCGAGGCGTTCAACGACTTGGCGCGCCGCAGCCCGGTGCCGAAGCGCGAAGACGGCAAGACGACGACCGCGCGGAATTCGCGTTCGCTGGTGGGGGCGCTCGATGCGGGGGCGGGCGGGCTGTTCAATTTCGACGGAGAATATGCCGGGGCGGAAGCGATCGTGAAAGGCACGCTCACGGGACGGAATTTCGGCTGGCTGCCGGGCGAGCAGGCGATCGCGAAAAAACACATCGCCCGAGTGCTGCGTGAAGACGACGGTGCCGGCGCGCTCGCGGCCGAGTATGGGAAACTACCCTACGCCGTGCTGCTCCGCGGGACCGATGCGGCAATCCCGGAAGCGTGGCGGTTGCCCGAGAAATTCCGGGTGGATGTCGCGACGGCGGACGACGAAGCGGTGCTCGATGCGGGGGCGCGGCTGATCGCGGCGTATCTGCGGTCGTTGCGGTTTTCACGGGACGGACGCGGACTGCACAACGGCTCGCCCTACGATGCGTTTCTCGCGGCGAACGGGCTGCCTCGGGCGCCGGCGAAAGGCGAAACGCCGGCCGCCTACACGCGGCGATTGCGGGACGCGGTGGAAGCGTTGACGGAGCCGAAGTGGGTGCAGGAGCGGCGACGGAAACTGAAGTATCACGAGCAGACGTTTCAGTTTGGCGAAGCCGAGCTGCGCGGGTTGAAAATATTTCTCCGCGAACCGGAGCGGGCGGCCGCGGGCGCGGAGAGCGCGGGCGGGTCGAAGGCGAAGACGGCGGGGGCCGGCAACTGCGCCGCGTGCCACACGCCGCCGCACTTCACGGATTTTGCGTTTCACAACACCGGGGCGGCACAGGACGATTTCGACGCGTTGAACGGCGTCGGGGAATTTGCGCGGTTGGACGTGCCCACGCTCGCGGTGCGCAACGGCGACTTCGACACGTGGCTGCCGCCGACGGAAAAACATCCGCAGGCGAAGGGGCCGTTTCTGGCGCTGCCGGGCCTCGGGCCGCCGCCGCCGACGGACCTCGGGCTGTGGAACATCTACCGCAATCCCGACCGGCCGGCGCCGCAGGGCGCGATCGAGCGCATGCTGAATCCGGAAAAATCCTACACGCGTGAACAGGTGCTGGCACGGTCGCTCGCGCGCTTCAAGACGACGGGACTCCGCGATCTGGGGCAGACGGGGCCGTATCTGCACACGGGGCGCTTCAAGAATCTCGAGGAAGTGCTGCGGTTCTACCAGCGGATGACAGATCTCGCGCGCGACGGAAAATTGCGGAACGCGCCGGAGGAATTTGCGGGCGTGCGGCTGGGCGCGGACGACCTCGCGGCGCTCGGGGCGTTTCTGCGGTCGTTGAACGAAGACTACGAGTGACGCCTCCGGCGGCGGAACCGCGAACGCGGCTGCGGCTGCCGAGGCAGCCGAGCCGGCTGCGCGGTCAGAAGCTCTTCGTAATTTGCGAGTAGAACGTGCGGCCTTTGGCGGTGGTGCCGGCACCGCGGCGGTAGCCGAAATCTTCATCGGCGAGCGGGGGCTCGATGTCGGTGACGTTGTTCACGCCGAGACGGAAGGACGTGCCGGAGAAAATGCCGCCGCGACGCTGGCGCGGAACCGCATAGTTGACGTAGGCGCTGTGCGTAGCGAAGGCGCTGACGAGATAGCGATAGCGGGTGACATTGCCGGAATCGACGTAGACGGAGATGTAGTCAGGTTTGCCGAGCGCATCGTAGATTTCCTTCGTCGTGGCGGTGCCGGTGTCGACGTAGGTGCCGTAGTAGGTGGTGAACCAGCCGGCGGTCCAGCGGTCCTTGCGCCACGTGGCGCCGATGTTGCCGCGGAAACGGGTGCGGCCGTCGCGGTTGATGTTGTTTACCTTGGGCGCGCCGGGCTCGTCTTCGGTGTCGGACTGGAGGAGATACGCCGCATCGCCGCGGAGGGAGGCCTGGCCGAAACGGGTCTTGGGGAGGCGGAACTCGAAGCCGACGTCGAGGCCCTGCACTTCGCGGCCGGCGAGATTGATGTAGTCGGTGACGACGGACTTCACGCCGCCGACGGGGACGCGTTGTTGGGCGGCGGGGCGGTTGGCGTTGTAAGCGGCGAAATCGGCGAGGTCGGCGGCGGTGACGGCGTTGCGGACGACTTTGGGATTCCCGGCGTAGGCGGCAGTGCCGCTACCGAGGTTGATTTGGTTCAACGGAGTGCCGGCGGCGAGGGCCTTCTGCACGGCGCCATCGAGGAGTTCCTCGTCGCGGATGAGTTGAGTGGTGCCGGTGACATCGTCGATCACGTCCTTTTGCTTGATGCGCCAGTAGTCCACCGTGACCGTCAGATCGCGGTAGAACGGCGCGGAGACCGCGAGACCCACGGTAATGGAGCGGGAGCTCTCGGGCGAAAGATCGGCACTGCCCTGGCGGAGGACGACGGGCGTGGCGTTCGAGTCGCGATTAAGGCCGGTGACTTCGGAGCGGTAGGGATCGTTGTAGGTATTGCCGGAACGTTGGAGCGGCGTGGTGTTGGTCTGCACGAGATTTGGCGCGCGGAAGGAGGCGGCGAGCGTGCTGCGGAGGAGAATCCAATCGTTGGGCCGGTAGTTGAAGCCGAACTTCGGCTTCGCGGTGCTGCCGAAATCGGAAAAACGCTCGGCGCGGCCGGCGATGGTGAGTTCCAACGAGCGCACGAGGGGCTTGCGATTCGCCCGGCTCACAACCGGCACGAGCACCTCGCCGAAGACGGAGGCGATCGTGCGGGACGCGTAAAGATCGACGTTGGGGCTGACGGCGAGGAAGTCGTTTTCGTTCGGCCCGAAGAACAGGTTGGTCGGATCGTTGGCGTTGCCGTTGTAGGGAGCGCTGGCGGGATTGAGGCCGGCGTAGGGCGGGCGCCAATCTTTGTAGTCTTCCCAACGCATTTCGGCACCGACGGCGAGTCCGATGGGGCCGCCCCAGAAGCGATCGAACACGGAGCCGTTCACGCGCAGATCCCAACTCGCGAGCTGCGTGCGGCCTTCACGGACAAACGTGTCGTAGAGGGACTCGGTGAGCGCGGCGGGATTGCTGTAGGGTTTGTCGACCATCAGCAGGTAGGGGTTTGTGGTGCTCGCCTGCGGCACGAGCTTGAAGGTGTAGTTGAAGGGATTAAACGCCTTGGTCGGATCGGACGAAGTGAGGGCGGCGCGGAGGCGGCTTTCGCGGATGGCGTTGTGCTCTTCGTCGTGGGTGGTGTTGCGACTGTAGAGGATGGCGGACTCCCATTCCCAGCCGTGCGCGAGGCGACCGCGCAAGCCGCCGACGGCGCGATAGGCTTCGGAATCGACGATGATGCGGCGGGGTTTGAAATCGCGTGGGATGATGCCGACGCCGCCGAGAAACTGAATGTCGGCCGGAGTGCCGGCGAGGCGCGGTGTGCCATCGGCATTGGGGAGGCCGGCGGCTTGATAGAAGCGGGAGCCGAACGGGTTGAACGGATTGTCGGCGCTGACATAGATGTTGTGGTCGGTCGAAGCGTCGAACGAGGACGGCAGACGGCCGGTGATGGAGCGCGCGTTGTAAGCCATGAACTCGCCGAAGAGTTCGAGGTTTTCATCAAGCTTGTGACGCATGACGCCCATGAGATTAAGGCGGTCGGTCTTCGGCAGAGCGGGTTTGTGGTCGTTGGGGTTCTGATACCAATTGACGGTGAAATCATCGATGTTGTGCGACGGGAGCGTCTGGCGGAATCCGATGTTTCCGTCGGCGAGAGGAATGAGATAAAACGTGCCGTTGGTCGCCATGGTGGCGGAGGTGCTGCCGGATGTGGTGATGATTCCGCGGTTGCTGGTGGGACGAGCACCGACGAAGGTGCCGGTGGCATCGTAGCTGCCGCGGATGAAGCCGCCGAAGTAGCTCGAATCGGTGCTGAGGCGGTTGTCGAAATCGTTGTCGCGGACGACGACGCCGGCCGAATCGGTGACTGGCAGACCGTTCCAGGGAGCGGGGACGTTGCGGGTGGTGCGGATGTCCTGATTGCGGGAAAACTCGCGCTGGTTGAGCCAGAGGAAATCGCGGTGGAAGAAATCGAGGGTGAGAAGGAGGTTGCTGCGGCCAGCGTTGAAGGTGTGGCCGTCGGTGATTTCGAGGTTCCATTCGTTGCCGCCGCCGTGCTGGGTGAGGCTACCGCGGCTGCGGAGCGAGAGGCCGTCAAAATTCCGGCGCGTGATCGAGTTCACGACACCACCGGCCGCGTCGGTGCCGTAGATGGCGGAGGCGCCGTCGCGCAGCACTTCGACGCGTGCCATCGCGGCGGCGGGTAGCTGGTTGACGTTCACCGAGAGCGACGGCACGCCGCTTTCGGCCTGGGAAATCGGATGCGGAGCCATGCGCCGGCCGTTGAGGAGGACGAGCGTGTTGCCGGAGCCGATACCGCGAAGATTGATGGAGTTGTTGTCGCCGCGGGCGTCGGCGCCGAGAGTGTTGCCCTCGTCGAGCACGATGGGGCCACCGATGGACAGGGTGTCGAAGATTTCGGCGGCGGTGGAGACGCCGCGCAAATCGAGATCGTCGGTGTTGATCACCGTGACGGGGAGCGTGGTTTCCTGGTCGATGCGTTTGATATTCGAACCGGTGACCGTGAAGGCTTCCATGACCTGCACGGATGAAGCCGAGGTGGGCGTCGGTGCCGCGGTCTGCGCGAGAGCGGACGCGGTGGCCGTTGAGAGGAGGAGTGCGCAAAATGCGCGGGTGAACTGGGCAGGAGTTCGGTCGAACGGTTTCATGGTTTTTGGTAGTGCTGATGCCGGGTGGTCGCGGTCGGTGCGAGGCTGAGGAAAATCGGTGTCGCCCGCATTCGCACAGCAGGATTGCAGCCACGCGGGCGATGGTGAGCGATGTCCGATTTCGGGTAGCAGCTTCTCACGGTCGCCGCGAAAATCAACCGGGATGGTTTTGAAAACGCGGACTTTTTTTGGGTGCGGGAACGTGGCGCAGAGGTGGCGCGTAGGCGGTAGCAGGTGGCGCGCGACTTACCTCCGTTGACTATACAACCCGGAGCCGCCGGATGCGGACCCGCATGTCCGGTGGTGTGGGGTGCGGTGGCTAACTACCATCGGCTACCCGGTTTGGCTTCTTCATTGTCCGTAGCGAGGCTGCTCGATCCAATCTTCATTGCTGCGGAATCGGCCCAAGCCAACCGCTTCAAATTCGTCATACGCGCCATTCTTATTCGCGCCAAGCAGTCTCAACGCTGCGTTGATGCTCCCGTCGCCCTCCAGAGGTCCGAGCACGATTTCTCCTCCGCGTGAGACGATCGCGCCTTGGCCGCCGTCGCCGCCGAAATACTCCGTCTCAACGTAAGCCACCGATTCTGCTTCCGAAGCTTCTTTCATCAACGCGACAACTTTCGAATCCAAGAACAGGAAGTGGAATTCGCCGGGCCACGCCAAAGTGTCCGGAGAGCTTGGCAGCGCATCGTAAAACTCCTGCGTAAGCGGAAGTAGAAAAAGACCTTGGTTTAACCCAACCACGCGCGAAACGCCGAAGCGCTGCTGCATGGAGTCTAAGCGAGGTTTCGAGCCGACGAATGCTTGGACGTAGTGTCCCATGATTTTTTTGCCAACGTGAGCGATCAGACACGAGCGGAGGATGGATAATGAATCGCACAAAACGGCCAGTCCGCTCGTTGTCTGTATCGCTCTGGATCGGCTTTGCTTTCGTCACGAGGAAAGCTCTGCTTCAAGCTCGGTGATCTTTTTCTTCGCTTGGCGCTGAAGCAGTATGCAGCTGACGGTTAAAAAAAGCGGCGATGAGAGAGCGCCAATGCTTCTTAATTCTCCGACGAAGAATAGAACGACTTCAACGGCACATAGCGCGAGCGCAACAACGGCGAGCCCGCCAGCGATCTTCTTCGTGCCGCTCCATGTGCTCAATTGGCTCTGGAGTTTGTATGTTCGGTCTGGGGTGTTCATGGCGAAATTTTCTTTTGCCGAACGATTGAACTCAGACACGATCGGGAGCGGAACTCCCGGTCGTTGTCTGTGGTGGCTGGAGTGTGCCCGGCATGGGAGTGAACTGACGGGGTGAAAGTCCTCGATGCAAGATACCAAAGTGAAAACGAAAGCATTAGACGAAAGCAACTGCGGGGCCGCGAGGTCTCGTGTGGAACCCAGCTGGAGTCAAAGCGGCGAGCCCGCGAACAGAAACGGGCTGTGAGGCCGGCGGCGCGGACGAGTTCGCACGACAGAACGAAGTTCCGGTGTCAGCGACGCAGGTAAAGTCCGGGGTTGTGCCGCGAAAGTCACGTCCCTTACCCGGGGAGACCTGTCCGCCAAGCGGCGACCCGCGCGAGAGCGAGCGCCATCGCAGCACTGTCGCCAGCAATGGCGGCGGGGAGCGGCCAGGAGTCAGCAGAGGTCGTAGTAGCGCGCGCAGTCACGAGCCGGGAGTAGGCGTTTACCTTCCGCAAGGTGCGCTGAAAGCCCCGGAGGGTCTCACGACCGCGCGAAGGACCGAACCGAGTGGGACCGCGGAGACCGCGGCGACCTGT
>CALRZR010000305.1:0-8475 GCA_943372705.1 Opitutus sp. GAS368
GCGGAGGCTGAGATCTACTTTGGTGCGGGGTGATGCACTGTGGGGTTGCTATCGAGTGGGGTGGTGAATTCGGTGAGGGGAAACCTCTACCCTACGCTCATGGATGAATCTGAATTACTGCGGCAGGCGCGGCGTCTGCGGTTTGACGATCCGGCGCAGGAGGTGCGTTTCAGGAGGTTCGATGACGAGCGGTCGCTCCGGCAGTGGCGGATCGTGACGGGACTCGGCGCGGCGGCGGTGGCGGTGATCGGGTTGTTGCCGTCGAATTCGTCGGAACCGTGGGTGGGCGGGGCGGAGGCGGCGGGGCGCTTCGGGCTCGTGCTGCCGGCGGCGGTGGTGGCGTGGGGTTTCTCGTGGTGGAAGGGTCAACGGGACCGGTTGCAACTGGTGGGGGCGGTGTGCGCGGCGGTGTCGGTCTCGATGCATTTCGCCAATCAGGCGGCGACGACGGTGCCGCGGATGCTCACGGCGGGGACGGTGGCTTCGTTGATCGCGGTGGGGGCGCAATATTTGGTGGCGGTGGCGGCGACGTTGCCGTTGCGCACGAAGGCGATGGCGACGGCGCTGGCGACGACGGTGGCGATGTTTTACGTGGCGCTGGAGGGGATTTTTCCGGAGATGGGGACGCGGGCGGGGCTGCGGACGGTGGCGGTGCATTTCACGGTCACATCGGCGGTGATCGCGGCGGTGATGGTGGGGGCGACGTGGGCGCGGGAGCGGTTGTTGCGGATCGCGTTTGCGCAGCGGGAGCAGTTGGAGGCGGCGAATGCGGAGCAGGCGCGGACGAACGCGGAGCTCGCGCGGATGAATGCGGAGAAGAACGAGTTTATGGCGATCGCGGCGCACGATCTGCGGGGGCCGTTGGCGGCGGTGGGCGGGGTGGCGCGGCAGATGCAGGAGGTGAGCGGCGATCTGGCGGCGGCGAGGCGCGAGGCGGCGTTGATCGAGGCGCACGCGGGGCGGATGCTGGGGCTGGTGAACGATTATCTCGGCGCGCACGCGGTGGAGAGCGGGACGTTGCCGGTGCGGCGGGGGCGGGTGGAGTTGGCGGCGGCGGCGCGGGCGGCGGCGGAGCGGCTGGCGGGGGCGGCGCGGGCGAAGGGTCAGACGATCGCGGTGGACGAAGTGCCGGAGCCGGTGTGGGTGGAGGCGGACGCGGCGTTGCTGGCGCAGGTGACGGACAATTTTGTGAGCAACGCGTTGAAGTTCAGTCCGGCGGGGGCGGTGGTGCGGCTGGAGGTGCACACGGCCGAAGGGTATGCGCGGGCGCGGCTCGCGGTGGTGGATCAGGGGCCGGGGATCGCGGCGGACGAGCAGGCGGGGTTGTTTAGGAAATTTGGCAAAGGGAGCGCGCGGCCGACGGGTGGGGAGGCGAGCCATGGGCTCGGGCTCGCGGTGGCGAAGCGGCTGGCCGAGGCGATGGACGGGAGTGTGGGCTGCGAGAGCCCGGCGACTGCGCTCCGGGCAGGCGAGGTGGGGGCGGGGGCGACGTTTTGGGTGGAGTTGCGGCGCGTGGAGGGTGCGGGGGAGGGTTGAGCGGAATTTTTTCAACCGCGGATGAACACGGATGGACACGGAGGCCGCGGCGGGATTTCAACGGGTGCGCTGATGAACGATCCGGGCAAAATTGCGGTCGCGCTGTTGGAAGACGATGTGCTCTTCCGGCGGTATGTGGCGGGGGTGTTGGAGAATTCGGGGCGCTACCGGGTGTCGGCCGAGGCGGGGTCGGTGGCCGAGGCGGCGGCGTGGCCGGCGGGGGCGGCGCCGGCGGTGGTGTTGGCGGATGTGGCTATGCCGGGGGCGCCGGGCACGAGCGCGGTG
Source organism: Opitutus sp. GAS368 (assembly GCA_943372705.1). Lineage (GTDB taxonomy): Bacteria > Verrucomicrobiota > Verrucomicrobiia > Opitutales > Opitutaceae > GAS368. Next base: position 1,822 of record CALRZR010000305.1, read on the forward strand.
GCGGGTTTGTTGGCGCGTTTCCCGGGGGTGGTGGTCGTGATGCTGACGGCGCGCGACGAGGAAGGTGTGATCATGGAGGCGATCCGCGCGGGGGCGGGCGGCTATGTTTTGAAGGGAACGGATTCGGCGGGGCTGGTCGCGGTGCTCGACGATGTGCGGGCGGGCGGGGCGCCGATGTCGCCGGCGATCGCGCGAAAGGTGCTGGCGTTGATGCGCGAGCCGGTGCCGGCGGCGGTCGCGGGTTGGACGGGCGCGGCGGCGAGTGAGCGGAAGGGTGCGGGCGTGGGTGCGGGAGGGGCGGTGGTCGAGGGGTTGACGCCGCGGGAGGGGGAAGTGCTGGCGTTGGTCGCGGCGGGGGCGGTGGACAAGGAGGTGGCGGCGAAGCTGGGGATCTCGCTTTCGGTGGTGAAGGCGCACCTCGGGAAGATTTATGCGAAGTGGCGGGTGCGGTCGCGGACGGAGGCGGCGATTAAATTTTCGCGGTTGAAGAAGGGGTGAGGGGTGCGGGGGGAAGGATGACGAATGAAGGATGACGGATGAGGCGGGGGTGGCCCACGGAAGACACGGAAGACACGGAAGAATCGGAGGTGGGGAGAACGAGAACGATTTTTGCGGAGATAAGGCGGGGTGGTGCCCACGAAACACACGAAGCACACGAAAAGGCAGTTGGCGTAGGAGGAATAATAAGGGGCACGAAGACGCGGAAAGGCCGGAGGAGGGCGAGAGGCACGGAGAGAGGGACGGGAGGAGTGGGCTCGGGGGAGGGGTTTTATTTTTCTGACCCCATTTTTCTGACAGAGAATGGGGATGGGAACGGAGGGAGAGGGAATTAGGGCGGGCGTTTTTTGGTCAGAAAGATGGGGTCAGAAAGATCGTGGCTTGGGCGCGGCGCGGGAGGGGAGAAAGATTGAGAGAAAGAGGAAAGAGAAAGATGGGGTGGTCGTGGGGAGAACGATCAGGAGGAACGAGCACGATTTTTGCGACGATGGGCGGTGGGCTGGACTTTGGGGAGTTTCGGCGGAGTGTCGGGGCGATGTCTGACACCACACCGCCCAATCTGGCCGACGAGGGAATCGAAGTGCGCACGGATTTTGTGCGTGCGCGCAACGCGATGGTGGCGCGCGCGGATTTTGGCGCGCTGTTTGTCGACTACTACCTGCACCTCGGTGAGCACGCGGTGAAGCCGGAGACGGCGCACGACGCGCTGTTCAAGCGGGCGCTCGCGGCGTTTGTGCTGCACTGTGCGTCGCGCCCGCGCAACGAGCTCACGGCGTGGACGATCAATTTCCAGGAGCCGCGCGTGAATTTGTTTCTCACCGGCGACAACGAGCTGGGCACGGTGACGGGGCGGATTTTCTCGGAGAACGTGAAGGAGCTGCCGGAGAATATTTTTTATGCGGATGTCGTGCGCGGGCGCGGCGAGAAACGGCGGAGCGCGGTGACGTTTACCGGGGCGGACCCGGTCGCGGCGGCGGAAAAATTCTATGCGCAGAGCGAGCAGCGGCTGGCGCGGTATTTCCAGGTCGGCGAGGAGGAGTGGGTGATGGTGACCGAGCATCCTGATTGTGAGCTGGCGTGGCTCAGGGGGCTGACGGCCGAGGGTGCGCGGGATTTGGGCACCGCGGAAGAGCTCGGCGCGCTGGAGAAGCGCGTGTGCCGGTGGCACTGCGGATGCAACCAGGCGAAGCTCATGCAAGTGCTGGCGCCGACGATGCGCAGCGATCCGGCGGGGCTGTTTGGTGACGACGAGAAGATCGAGATCCGGTGTCCGCGGTGCGCGGCGCGGTATACGATCACGCGCGAGGCGATGGAGGCGTGGGTGGCGGAAAAGAAGTAGATTTTTTCAACCACGGATGGACACGGATAAACACGGATGGGGCAGCGGCGGGCGGTGGCGGGTGTCGGGAGACCGTTGGCAATCCATCGCCTGCAAGCAGGCTCCTGCGTCATGAATGAAGTGGCGAAAAATATCTGGGCGGGCTTGGCGGGGGCTTCGGTGCTCGATCAGGTGAATCTCGTGATCGGGATTGCGGGGGTGGCGCTGATGATCCGGCGCTCGTTGTGGGCGTTTCCGGTGGGGCTCGTCGCGGTGGCGGTGCAGGGCGTGCTGTTTTTCCGGGCGAAGTTTTATGCGGATGCGACGCAGCAGATTTTTTTCTTCGCGGCGCTGGCGTGGGGTTGGTGGCTCTGGGTGAAGGCTGAGCGACGCGACGGGGGCGTCGCGTCCCCAGCGGCGAGGGAATTGCCGGTGGGGGTGTTATCGGGGCGTGCGCGGGTGCTGACCTTGGTCGCGGGCGGCGTGGCGGTCGCAGTGTGGGCGCTGGCGTTGCGGCGGTGGACGGATGCGGTGATGCCGTGGCGCGATGCGTTTATCGCGGTGTTCGGGATTGTGGCGCAGGTGTTGCAGGCGCGGAAGGTGATCGAGAACTGGCCGCTGTGGGTGGTCGTGAATGTCGTGGCGATCGCGGCGTATTGGAAAGCGGACCTGGCCTACACGGCGTTTTTGTATGCGATCTATCTCGGGTTGGCGGTGTTCGGCTGGCGCGAGTGGGCGCGGGCGAAGAAACGCGACGGGGGCGTCGCGTCCCGCAGCGGAAACATGAGCGACGCGAAAAAAATATGAGCGGTGAAATCAAACGCGTGGTGCTCTTTGGCACCGAATCGACGGGGAAGTCGACGTTGGCGGAGCGATTGGCGGAGCGGTTTGGCGAGCCGTGGGCGGAGGAATTTGTGCGCGAGTTTTGGGAGATCAAAGAAGGGCGGATCACGGCGGGCGATCTGGGGTCGATCGCGTTGGGGCAGATGGCGAACGAGGAGCGGGCGGCGGAGCAGGCGCGGCGTGTCGTGTTTTTCGATACGGATCTGCTGACGTGCACGTTGTGGGACGACGTGCTGTTTCCCGGGGCGTGTCCGGAGTGGGTGCGGGCAGAGGCGGAGCAGCGGGCGCGGGGCGTGGCGTTGTGGTTGCTGTGCGACACGGACGTGCCGTTCGAGCCGGATCCGCAGCGGAGTTTTCCGGATGCGGAGGGACGGGCGCGGGGGAGGAAAATTTGGCGCGAGGCGCTGGAGCGGCGCGGGCTCCCGTTTGTGGAGGTGCGCGGAAACTGGGCGGAACGGGAGCGGATCGTGATCGCGGCGGTGGAAAAACTCCTCGATTCGGCAGCGGAGTAACGTTTGCTGGGGAGAGGCGTCTCTGTGGATTCACCCGCGCGCAAGGCGTGGCAGACCGCTGTTTGCTTTTCTCTTCACCCATGAAAACTCCGCTCCGTTTGATCTCGATCGCCCTGTTGGCGATCTCGTTTGTCCTGTCGTCGGCCCGCGCGGCCGAGGTGGGACCGAAACTCGGCATCCAGTCGTGGACGTGCCGCAACATGACCTTCGATGAGGTCGTGGAGTTCGCGACGAAACATCAGATCAAAAATCTGCAGCTGATCTCGAAGCACATCGATCCGAAGGGACCGAAGGAGGAGTCGCTGCGCAAGAAGGCGATTTTGGCTGCGCGCGGGCTGACGTGCTACACGTTTGGCGTGAACGGAACCTCGATGGACAAAGAGGAGAACCGGAAGCTATTCGAATTCGCGAAGCTGATGGGGATTAAAATCATCGTCGTGGAGCCGAAGAATTTGGCGGAGTGGGACAACCTCGAGCAGCTGGTGAAGGAATACGACATCAAGCTCGCGATCCACAACCACGGCACGGGCACGGTGTATGGCGATCCGGAGACGGTGAAGAAAGTGCTCGCGGCGCGTGATGCGCGCATCGGCGTGTGTCTCGACATCGGCTGGGTGACGGCGGCGGGCTTCGATGCGGCGAAAGTTTTCCGCGAATACAACGGCCGCGTGTTCGACATGCATCTCAAGGACAAACGCGTGGAACCGGCGGTGCCGGGCGCGATGGTGACCGACAAAAAGGGCGGCAAAAAGCCGGCAGGCCCGACGGTGCTCGATGTGGAAATCGGCACGGGTCAGGCGAACTACAAGGACCTGTTTGCCGAAATCAAGAAGGCCAAGTGGTCGGGCGTGATGGCGATCGAGACGGACAACGCGGGCTTCGCGCAGGATCCGAACAAACTCACGGCGGGCGCGGTGGCGTTTTTTAAAGCGAACGCCAAGTGATCGCGTGATGAACGCGTAATGAACGCGGTGTGAGTGTGCCGCAGACGCGGCGGTCGAAGTGACCGCCGCTTTTTTGTGGGGTGACGCGAGGGGCGGAGGGCGACGAGCGTTGCGGGACGGGAGGGGCGGGCGAGCAGGGCGGAGCTGTCGGGAGAAAGTGGAAAGAGAAAGACGGAAGAGAAAGATCCTCAGGGGTGGCCCCAGGGGGCGGGCGGGGTGGGGACGGGTTTTGTGAGGTCGAATTCGACGCGGAAACGGCGGCCCTCCGAGGCACGGACGAGGCGGTAGCTGAGGGTTTTGTCGGCGGAGAAAAGGAAGGACCAGACGTTGGTTTTCGCGGCGGGGATGAGCTCGGCGGTGAAGGAATCGGCGGGGAAATCTTGCTGGCGGGCGGTGCCGGCGGTGGCGGTGTCGCCGCCGTATTGGGTGACTTTGTCGGCGGTGCCGTCTTCGTGGCGGTGGTCGTGTTTGAGCCGGAGGCCGGTGGCGGTGCGCGTGATGACCCAGGTGCGCGAGCGGTTGTCGCCGACGTGGAAGGGAATTTTGATTTCGTTTTCGCCGCAGGCGCGCACGTGCATCACGAGGGATTTGCCGGCGAAGGCGGCGTCGGTGGCGCTGGTGCTCTCGGCGATTTTGCCGGCGAAGGATTGGCCGCAGAGGGCGCGGAGTTCGGCCCAGAATTTTTCCTGCGCGGGCGGGAGTGCGCGAGCGGTCCTGGCGAGTGGGAGAAGGAGGGCGAGGAGGAGAAAGCGGAGGCGGGGCATGGCGGGGGACGGGCGTGGGAGAAATGGGTTAACTGAAGAGGCGAGCGAAGTTGGCGGAGACTTGGGGGGCGAGGGCCTCGAGGGGGATGGCGCGGAGTTCGGCGAGGGCTTCGTAGGCGACGACGAGGTTGGCGGGGTGGTTGATCGCGGTGCCGTCGGGGGAGAGGCCGAGGGGGAAACGGTTGAGTTCGGGTGGAGGGGCTTTCACGGGGGCGTCGGTTTCGACGAGGAGACGGTCGGCGGGCATCGCACGATAGCTGGCGAGGCGGGCAGCGAGGCGGGGTTGGAGCGACTCGATGTTGAAGGAAAAATAGGCGCCGAGGTCGGCGAAGGGTTTCACGAGTTCGACGGGGCCGCCGTAGCCGTGCATGAGAAAACCGCAGGCGGGCAGGCGGGGCGCGGCACGGAGGACGTCGAGGGCGGCGCCGTAGGCTTGGGTCGCGTGGATGGAGGCGGGGCGGTTGAGCTCGGCGGCGAGGTCGAGCTGGGCGGCAAAGACTTCGGTCTGCTCGGCGAGCGGGGCGACGCGGAGGCCGGCGATGCGCGGATCGTCAGGGCGGATGCCGTCGATGATCCAGCGGTCGAGACCGATCTCACCGACACCGGCGCGCGGATCGGCGAGGAGCGCGGCGCGAAGGTGGCGGAGCCAGTCGGCGGTGCGGTTGCCGCAGTCCCACGGGTGCACGCCGTAGCTGGGCTGGAGAGTGAGGGGACCAGGAGGTTGAGAGCTGAGAGGTGAGAGTTGAGAGCCCGGAGTTGGGTGTGAGGCGGTGGTGGAGAATTGGGCGCAGAGGGAGGCGACGAGAGGGAATTCGTCTTCGTTGGTGGCGTTGACGACGATGGTGCGGATGCCGGTGCGTATCAGATCGGCGACGACGGCGGCGTGGTGCGGGACGAGCGTGTCGAAGTGGAAGTGGAGATGAGAATCGTGGAGCGGAGGCATCGGAGGAGGACGAGGAGACAATGTTGCCCACGGAATACACGGAAGACACGGAAAGAAAACCGCGCGCGGTGGTGGGTTGCGATGATGGCGGCGGAGTCGCGCAGGGAGGTAGAGCGGTGGCCGGCGAGGGAGACGTGTAACCTATTGGGTTACGTTGTTCAGGGTAGACTGGGAGAGTGATAGTGTAACCCAATAGGTTACACGTGGAGGGGCGATAGGCGGGGTGGAAGGGGAAACGAAGTAAGGCGGAGAATAAAAACCGCGCCGTTACCGGCGCGGCTACACGTGGCGGCGGAGGAAAACCGCGCCGTAATCGGCGCGGCTACGTGTGGGGTGCGGATGCGGGGAGGCGCGGCTACTTGGTGTGTTGGGCGGCGAAAGCGCGGATGGTGGCGCGGGCGCTGGCGAGGCCGTTGCGGCGGGTGGGGCTGAGATTTTTCGCGAGGTCGAGGGCCTCGAGGGGGTCGGGCTCGAAGGCGGCGATGTCGGCGGGAGTAGCGTCGCTGAAAAACGTGCAGAGGAGGGCGACGAGGCCGCGGACGAGGGGGCCGTCGGCTTCGCAGCGGAAGTAGCAGCGGTCGTCGCGGACCTCGCCGACGAGGTGGACGAGGGAGACGCAGCCGCGGACGCGGTTCGCATCGGTGCGCTCGGACTCGGCGAGGGGCGGGAGTTTTTTCGCGCGGTCGACGACGGCGCCGAGGCGTTCCTGGGGGTCGTCGATGATCGCGAGGTCGTCGACGAGGTGGGTGAGTTTTTCGGCGAGGGTCACGCGGGGAGATTGGGCGAGGGGACGGAGGGGGAAACCGCTAATTTTCGCTGATTGTTCGGAGCG
>CALRZR010000306.1:0-8396 GCA_943372705.1 Opitutus sp. GAS368
CCTGCCCGAACCGTTCCGTTCGGAGTGTTGGAGCGCCCTTCGCGAACGTGTGCCTGACGCCGATCTCCTCCTGTCGCCCACCCGCTTCTACGCCGACTTCATGGGCCGCCGCCTCGCTCTGCCGGCGTCCGCCATCGAAGTCGTTCACAACGGCATCCAACTCGACGGCTACACACCCGCCGCCACGCCGCCCTCCGTTTCCACCATTGGATATCTTGCCCGCATGAGCCGCGAAAAAGGCCTCGCCGTCCTGGTCGACGCCTTCATCGCGCTCGCCCAAAATTTCGGCGATACCACGACCCGCCTCGCGATTGCCGGAGCCGCCACCGCCGGCGACGCACCGCTCATTGCCGAGCTCAAGAAGCGTTTGGCCCAAGCCGGCCTCACGGCGCGTGTGACGTGGCAACCCAACCTTTCCCGCGAAGAAAAGATCGGCTTTCTGCGCAACCTCGCGCTGCTCTCGGTGCCCGTGCAATACCCCGAAGCCTTCGGTCTCTACGTCCTCGAAGCGATGGCCTGCGGCGTGCCCGTCGTGCAGCCTGACTCCGCGGCATTTCCGGAACTCGTTGCCGCCACCGGCGGTGGTCTGTGCGTGCCACCACGCGATCCCGCCGCCCTCGCCCAGGCGTGGCACTCGCTCCTCGCCGATCCCGCGCTCCGGGCCCAACTCAGCCGCCGCGCCCAGGCGGGCATCGCCGAGAATTTCTCCGCCCGCACGATGGCCGACCACTTCCTCCGCGTCACCGCGCGCCTCGTGCGCTCCGCCGCCTGATTTTTCACCTGCATGGACGTCCCGACCCAATTCCACTTCACCCATCGCCGCACCGTGGAGTTTGCCGACACTGATCTCGCCGGGATCGTCCACTTCGCGAATTTCTTCCGCTACGTCGAAACCGCCGAGCACGCTTTCTTCCGCTCGCTCGGTTTTCCTTCGCACTCGGCCGACGGCGCCGAGCATCACGGCTGGCCACGCCTCGATGTTTCCTGCCAGTTCCTGCGCCCGGCCCGCTTTGAACAAAAGCTCGAAATCAGCCTTCGCGTCGAGGAGCTGCGCACCACCAGCCTGCGCTACGGTTTCTGGATTTTCGGCGAAGAGCCCGACGGCCGTTCTCTGCTCGCCCACGGCCGCTTTGCCATCATTCATGTCGCGTTCACGCCGCCCGCGCGACAGCTGCAGAAGGCGCCGATTCCCTCGGCGCTTCGTGCGCAACTCGAACTTTTTCTCTCCTCAACTCCCCCCGCTTCCTAACCGTCCACTCCTCCCAAAATATTATGCAATGGTTATACTACGTCCTCCTCACCGTCGCGACCTGGGGCCTCTACGGGGTCTATCTGCACAGTGGCCAGATGGCCATGGGCGATCCCGTTAACGGCCGCTACAAAGCATTCCTCTTCGTCGGCGTGGCCTATTTCATCATCGCCGTCCTCGCTCCGCTCCTGGTGCTCAAGCTTAACGGTTCCGACTTCAATTTCCCGAGCAAGGGCGTCTGGATATCCCTCTTTGCCGGAGCGCTCGGCGCCGTCGGTGCGTTCGGTATTCTCCTCGCGTTCGGTGCAAAAGGAATGCCCACCGTCGTCATGGCCATCGTCTTCGCCGGTGCCCCCATCGTAAACGCCGTCGCCGCGACGTTGATGCATCCGCCCAAAGGCGGCTTTGCCGCGATCCCGTGGCAATTCTACCTCGGCATCGTCCTCGCCGCGTCGGGTGGTTGCCTCGTGAGCTACTACAAGCCCACGCCCGCGCCGAAGGCCACCAAGGCCCCCGCCACCGCGCCTGCCCTCGCCAAAAACTGAGTCCAACCCCACCGCCGCGTGATTGACGTCTCCCACGTTTCCAAAACCTACGAGAGCCCCGACGGCCCGGTTTCTGTCCTCCGCGATCTCGATCTCCACGTCGCCGCCGGCGAATCCGTCGCCATCGTCGGTCCCTCTGGCAGTGGCAAAACCACGTTGCTGAATCTCCTCGGCGCCCTCGATCGGCCATCATCCGGCTCCATCGCCATCGGCGGCGTCTCCCTCGACGGTCTCGATCCCGCTGCCGCTGCGCGCTTCCGCAACCGCTCCATCGGTTTCATTTTCCAACTCCACTACCTGCTCCCGCAGTGCACGGTTTTGGAAAACGTCCTCGTGCCGCGCCTCGCCGGCGGTTGGGAGGAATCTGCCGCCGACACCCGCGCCCGCGCCGAGTCGCTGCTGGAGCAAGTCGGCCTGCGCGACCGTCTCACGCACCTCCCGTGGCAACTCTCCGGCGGCGAGCAACTCCGCGTCGCCATCGCCCGCGCGCTCATCAATCAGCCGAAACTCATCCTCGCCGACGAGCCCACCGGTTCCCTCGACCCCGCCACCGGTGAACGCATCGCTGAACTCCTCTTGCGCACGCACGCCGGTGCCAACGCCGCCCTCGTCGTCGTAACGCACAATCCTGGCCTCGCGCGCCGTATGCAGCAGACCTATCGCCTGGAAGCCGGCCGCCTCGTCGCCTGAGCGCGACCGATCCGCCGATGACCGTCTTCAGCTACATTCTGCGCAGCGTGCGCCACTACCGCTTCGCCTACCTCGGCGTGCTCGCGGGTGCTGCGCTCGGTGCGACCGTGCTCCTCGGCGCCCTCTTCGCCGGCGATTCCGTCGCCGCCTCCCTGCGCGCCATCGGCGAGAAACGTATCGGCCGCGCGACCCATATTCTCGCCTCCGGTGATCGTTTTTTCCGCGAAGCACTTGCCGCCGATTTCGCCGCCGCCGCCGGCGTGCGCGCCGCTCCCGTCCTCCTCGCCCGTGGCACGGCGACGAATCCCACCACGCGCGGTTCCGCCAATCAGGTTCAACTCGTGGGCGTCACGCCCGCGTTCTGGCAATTCGCTCCGCAACCGCCCCCCGACCCGTTCGCCGCCACCGCAAAATCCGCCGCCGCCATCAACGAAACCCTTGCCCGCCGCCTCCAACTTGCCGTCGGCGACACTCTCGTCGTGCGCGTGCAAAAACCCGGCGTCCTCTCCGGCAACGCCCCCATCGCCGGCGCCGAGAGCAAACTCGAAACGATCCGTGTCAAGATCGGCACCATCGTCGGCGACGCCGCCTTCGGCCGCTTCAACCTCGCCGCCACGCAGATCGCGCCGCCCTCCGTTTTCCTCCCCATCGCGCTGCTCCAGGAAGCTTTCGCCCGCCCCGGCCGCGCCAACCTCCTTCTCCTCGACGCCCCTCCCTCTCTTCAACTTCCCGCCCTTCAACTTCAACTGAGCCGCGTCCTGCGGCTGCCCGATTACGGCCTCACACTAAAGTGGCGCGAGCAACCCGCCGCCTTCGAACTCGGTTCCGAGCGCATCTTCCTCGATCCCGAAATGCTCGCTGCCCTTACGCGCGTCGTGCCTACCGCCCAACCGGTCGTCTCCTACCTCGTCAACGAGCTGCGCCTCGGCGACCGCACCACGCCCTACTCCATCGCCGCCGCCACAACCGCCACCGCCGCGCCATTTCTCCCTGCCGATCTCGGCCCGCGCGAGGTCGTGCTCAACCGCTGGCTCGCCGACGACCTCCGCGCCAACGTCGGCGACGAGGTCCGCGTCACGTTCTTCCAAGTCAACGAGGCCGAAGCCCTGATCGAAAAACCGGCCACCTTCCGCGTGCGCTCCATCATCCCCTTGGCCGGCCTCGCCGCCGATACCGCCTGGATGCCCGATTTCCCCGGCATCAGCGACGCCAAAAACCAAGCCGACTGGGACCCCGGCCTACCGCTGAATCTGAAACTCATCCGCCCGCACGACGAAAAATATTGGGACGACTATCGCGGCGCGCCCAAAGCCTTCTTCTCCGTCGAGGCGGGCCGCGAAATGTGGTCCACCCGCTGGGGCAGTCTCACCGCGCTGCGTATCGCCCATCCGGCGACGGACGCCGCCGGCCTTGAGCGCACCTTACTCGGCACGCTGCGCCCGGAGATGAATCAGCTCCTCCTCCGCAACGTCCGCGCCTCCGCCGCCGAATCCGCGCAATCCGCCGTCGATTTCGGCGGCCTGTTTCTCGGCATGAGTTTTTTCCTGATCCTCGCCGCGCTCGGCCTCGTTGCGATGCTCTTCCAGCTCGGCCTGCTCCAGCGCAACCGCGAAGACGCCCTCCTCGGGGCCGTCGGCCTCCCGCCACAAACCCTACTGCGCTGGCGCCTCGCCGAGGGCACCGTGATTCTCGTCATCGGCGCCGCGCTAGGCCTCCCGCTGGCCTCACTCTACACACGCGGCATCCTCCGCTTCTTGGAAACGATTTGGGCCGGCCAAGGCGCCGGCGCGACGTTCACGTTCGCCGCCCAGCCCGCCACCGTCGTCATCGGCATCGTCGCCTTCCTCTTGTGCTCCCTCGCCGCACTCTGGCTCGCCATCCGCCGGCAAACTCAGCGCGCCCTTTCCATCCGTCTCGCCGCCAACGTCGAGATCACCACGCCTCCCGCCACCGTCCGCCGCAACTCCCTGCTCCTCGCCGGAATTTCCGCGCTCATCGGCGCCGGCGCGCTCGCCGCCTCCGGCCGGGGTCTGCCCGCGCAAGGCGCATTCTACCTCGCCGGCTTCGCCTCGCTCGTCGCCGGCCTCGCCCTCTGCCGCGCCTGGCTCGCCCGCGCCCCGCAGCCCAATACCGTGCTCGATGCTGCGTCCCTCGGTTCGCTCAACCTCAAAGCCCGGCGCTCGCGCAACCTCACCGTCGTGGGCCTCATCGCTACCGCCGTCTTCATGGTGCTCTCGGTCGCCTCGTTTCGAAAACACGTCGGCGCCGATTGGCTCTCACCCGTCAGCGGCACCGGTGGCTTTGCCTACTGGGTCGAGACAACCGTCCCGCAAAATTATCCGCGCGACGGCTCGGGCAAAGGATTCGAGCTCTTCGCTCGCCACTCCGCCGACCTCGGCGCCCTCGTCCCGCTGCGCTTCGGCGCCGGCGACAACGTCAATTGTTTCAATCTCAACACCACGTTGCAGCCGCGCTTGCTCGCGGTCGACGCCGCGAAATTCGCCGAACGCGGCGCCTTCCGCGTGAAGCCCGCTGTCGATTGGTGCCAGCTCCAAAAAACCACAGCCACCGGCGCGATCCCCGCCTTTGTCGACGAGACGACGATGATGTGGGCCCTCAAGCGCAAGGTCGGCGATATCCTCACCTATCCCGACGAACACGGCCGCGCCTTCGACGTGCAGCTCATCGGCGCCCTGCCCGACTCCATTTTTCAAGGACACGTCATCGTGGACGAGGGCCTCTTTCTGAAAAAATTCCCTTCGAGCCCCGGCTACTCGCTCTTCCTCACCGAGTCGAAAGCCCCCACGTCCGACCTCGTCGCCCTCCGCGACCGCCTCGCCACCTCAGTCGCCGATGCCGGCGGTCGCGTAGAGCTCACCCGCGACGTGCTCACCGCGTTTCACCAAATCGAAAATACCTACATCGCGATCTTCAACGTCCTCGGCACCCTCGGCGTGGTCCTCGGCAGCCTCGGCCTCGCGATCGTCGTCGCGCGCAACCTCCAGGAACGCCGCGGCGAATTCGCCGTGCTGACGGCCATCGGCCTCCCTCGCAACGTCCTCGCGAAAATGGTCTTCGCGGAATTCGGACGCCTCGTCCTCTGGGGCCTCGCCCTCGGCGCGGTCGCCTCACTGGTCGCGATCTGGCCAAGCCTGACGGCGCTCCCCGCCACCCCGACGCTCGCGCTCGTCGCGACGATGCTCGCCGGCATCGTCGCCCTCAACCTAGCGAGCGGTTGGCTGATCTTCCGCTGGTCCGTCCGAGACCTCCGCCCCGGGCTCGGCTGATTCTAAAAACCGCAGTAGGAGAAACCGCTAATTTTCGCCAATTACCGCTAATGAAGAAAGATCGCGTAGCCGCTCGTGTTAACGAGCGGCTACGCAAAAGCCTCGACGTCCACGGCGCGCAGCCGCTCACGGCCCGGGCGCAAAACCATCTTCGGAAGGCGTGATAGCGACGTGATACGCGCCGGTGCGCACAGTGCCGACCCGGGTGTTGAAGAGTTCGATGACCCGCGTGAGTTCCGTGAGGGAGAGGCGGCCGTCGCGGTTGAGATCGGCGGCGTGCGGAGTGAGCGGTATCGGGCCGGCGGTGACGGACGGATCGGGCGCGTAGCCGTCGACCGTGCCGGCAGACACGACGTAACGGCCGGTGCGCACGGTGCCGGTGCGGGTGTTGTAGAGTTCGATCACGCGGGTGAGTTCGGCGAGGTTGAGCGCACCGTCGGCCGGGGAAACGTCGGCAGAATGGCCGGGCTGCACGGTGAGGGTGAAGGTCTGCGTCGCCGTGACGCCAATGCCGTTGTTCGCGGTAAACACGAGCGTGAACGGCGATCCGGCGGCATCGGGCGCGTTCGCGGTGAGCGCTCCTGTGGCGGCATTGAAGGTCAACCATGGAGGCAGCGCTCCCCCGGAGTGACTGACGGTGGGTGCCGGGAAGCCGACCGCAGAAACCGTGAAACTACCGGCGCGCCCCACGATGAATCGCGCGTCTGCGGCGCTCGCAAACGCTGGCGGCGCATTGACGGTGAGCGTGACGGTCGGACTCGTGACGATGCCGGCGGAGTTTGCGATCACTACGTCGTAGTTGCCGGCATCCGCGACCGTGGTGACGGGTATCGTAAAGGTAGCGGCGGTCGCCCCCGCAAGAAGCTGACCGCCCCTGCGCCATTGATAGGTCGGTGGCGGTGTGCCCGTCGCACTCACGCTCAGACTGACCGACGCCCCGGCCAAAACGGTCCGCCCCTCAGGGGCCGTGACGATCATGGGAGGCACGGCAGAGGAGTCGGCGGGAGCCGAACTGAAGGCGCTCGTGGCTCTGAATGCGGCGGCCTTGATCCAATAGTAGTAGGTGGTGCCGGTCGTCACCGAGGTATCGAAGTAAAGCGCGATGGGAACGGAATCGGTGAGCTTCACCGCGTCGGTGACCACGGGCGTGAGCGAGCGCCAGACCTCGTAGTGAGTCGCGCCGACGACGGGCGTCCACGTGATCCGCATCTGCCCTGGGGTCGTGCGATCGGTCGCCTGCACATCGCTCGGAGCGGATGGCGTGGCAATCGCGGGAGGAGTGGGAAAAATTTGGACCGGGGCCAATCGGTTGGTCTTGGTGCCATCGCCGAAATGGCCATACGTATTGTCGCCCGTCGCCCAGAGCGTGCCGTCAAGCTTGAGAAAGCGGCTGTGATTGGTCGCAGCCTCGGCCGAGGCCACGCCGGTCGCGACGGGGAACGGTGAGAACTGCTGGATCGCGGTCGAGCCGGTGCCAAGTTGCCCGTTGTCATTGCGGCCGACGCCAAAGAGCGCGCCGTCGGATTTGATAAATAGCGTGTAGTCGGAGCCGGCGGCGACAGACGTAACTCCGGCGGAAATCCCGAGCAACGGAGAACTGGAACTCGCGACCGAGCCGTTCGCCAGCGCCGCGTAGAGACCATTCCCCATCCCCCAGAGCGAACCATCGGTTTTCACAAACATGGTGTGGAAATCGCCCGCGGCGACACGGTCAACCGAGGTGGCCACCCTTACGGGTATATTGCGTTTGGTCGTGCTACCGTCGCCTAGTTCGCCGGACGCATTGCTACCACAGGCCCACAGAGTCCGGTCCGCTTTGAGAAAAAAGGTGGTGAACCCACCCGCCGAGATCGCGCTGACGCCGGTGGCAATCTGGACCGGGACAGAGCGGTTGACCGTCGCGCCGTCGCCGAGCTGGCCGTTGTCGTTCTGACCGACGGTCCAAAGGGTGCCGTCGAAGCGAAGCAATAGGAGGTGCCCGGCCCCCGGGGCCAGGGCGACAACGCGGTCGAGCGCGACTTGCACCGGGATCGAGCGATGCGTGGTGGAGCCGTCTCCGAGCGCACCGGAATAGTTCATCCCCATGGCCCAGGCAGTGCCGTTGGCTTTGAGGAAGTAGCTCTTGAAACCATCGGCGGCCACGGCCGTGACGCCGGTTGCCACGACGAAGGGAGTAATCCGCGAAAGGCTTGTGCCATCGCCGAGCTGACCCGCTGAGTTGTCGCCGGTGGCCAGTAGCACGCCGCTGGCCCCGAGGTAGAGCGCATGACGCCAACCGAGCGCCGTAGCCACAATAGGCAAGGTCGAGAGCGGGAGCACCGTGAGCGCCACCGCGCCGGAGGTGATCGAGCCGTGCCGGTTGGTCACGACGACGTCGTAGCTCCCCGCGTCGGCCGCTTGGGCGCTGCCAAGTGCGAGACTCGCGGATGTCGCGCCGGGGACAGCGACGCCGTCTTGACGCCACTGAAAGGTCGGGACCGGGGAACCGGTTGCGGCCGCCGTGAGCGTGGCCGGGCGGCCCTGAAAAACGGTCGTGGGAACAGGCGAAAGGGTGATCGCCGGGCCCACGGTAGGATCGATGATCGTGAGGGTGAAACTCTGCGTCGGGCTGCTGCCGATACCATT
>CALRZR010000307.1:0-8326 GCA_943372705.1 Opitutus sp. GAS368
CATGGTCGTCATGTTTGTCGTCGGCGTCATCGTCGCCCTCGTCATCAAACGCGACCGGGCCAACGAGAGCCGCAGCCATCGCAGCAGCCGGCACGGCAGCAGCAGCGGACGCAGCCGCAGCCACCGCAGTAGCAGCAGCAGTCGCAGTAGTTCGAGCAGCAGTCGTTCCCGCCACCGCCGCCGCGACGACGATCCGTTCGCCAAATACTGATTTTTCGCGGAGCGCCTCCCGCGCCAACCTCGCCGAGCGCCCCACCACGCGCCCAGCCGGCCTTTTCCATTGACCACCCCCGCCGCGCCCGCGACCGTCCGCGTCTCTATTTATGCTTAAAGCTGGCATCGTCGGCCTGCCCAACGTGGGCAAATCCACTCTCTTCAACGCCCTCACGCGCTCCCGCAAGGCCGAGGCTGCGAACTACCCGTTCTGCACCATCGACCCCAACGTTGGTGTCGTCGTCGTCCCCGATGAACGCGCCTACGTCCTCAAGGCCATCGCCAAGACGAGCGTCGTCGTCCCCGCCGCCATCGAGTTCGTCGACATCGCCGGCCTCGTGGCCGGCGCCAGCAAGGGCGAGGGCCTCGGCAACCAGTTTCTCGCCAACATCCGCGAGGTCGACGCCATTGTCCAAGTCGTCCGCTGCTTCGAGGATAACGACATCATTCACACCATGGGCGGCGTCGATCCCGTGCGCGACATCGAGGTCATCACCACCGAGCTCGTCCTCGCCGACCTCGACTCCGTCACGAAGCGCATCGACAAGACCCAGAAGAAGGCCAAGTCCGGTGACAAAGAAGCCATCATCGAGGTCGCCCTCCTCCAGAAACTCGAGCCGCACCTCAACTCCGGCAAGACCGCCAACACCCTCGTTGTCACGCCCGAGGAAGCCGCGCTCATGAAAGGCTTCCAGCTCCTCACCGCGAAACCCGTGCTCTTCGCCTGCAACGTCGCCGAGTCCGACCTCGCGACCGCGGAGAAAAATCCGTTCGTGCAAAAAGTCGCCGAGTTCGTCCGCACCCACCACGACGCCGCCTACGTGCCGATCAGCGCAAAAATCGAGAGCGAGCTCATCGACCTTCCCGCCGACGAAGCCAAAGCCTTCCTCAAGGACCTCGGCGTCGACGACTCCGGAGTCTCGTCCCTCATCAAGGGCACCTACGATCTCCTCGGCCTGATGACCTACTTCACCGCCGGCGAAAAGGAGGTCCGCTGCTGGACCATCAAAAAGGGCTGGAAAGCTCCGCAGGCCGCCGGCGTCATCCACACCGATTTCGAAAAGGGCTTCATCAAAGCCGAAGTCGTCTCTTACGAAGACCTCACCCGCCTCGGCTCGGTCGCCGCCGCCCGCGAGGCCGGCAAGTATCGCCTCGAAGGCAAAGAATACGTCTTCGCCGACGGCGACGTCGCCCTCTTCCGCTTCAACAACTGAGCCCGCGCACCCGTTTCACCCCCGCGCACTCAACTCAGCCCCAAGCCTCTACGCGTCCCTCGGCCCCGTGCCGTCGGGCGCGTTTTCGTTTTACGGCCGGGCTGCCGCTGCTCGTTGTCACCCACTCGTTGCACCCCGGCATTGCCTCGCGCCCCCGGGCCCGTCTTCATCGACAGCCATGTCCCGCCGTGCCGCCGTCTTCGTCCTCGCACTCCTGTGCGTAACGATCTCCCGCGCGCATCCGGAAATCGACGAAGCTCTCGCGCGCCTCGCTTCCCGACTCACGGCCACGCCCGACGACGCCGCCCTCTACCTCGCCCGCGGCGACCTTTACGCCAAACACGCCGACTGGCCCCTTGCGGAGGCCAACTACCTGCGCGCGGCCGAACTTTCCCCTCGCCTCCCCGGCCTCGCCCTCTCCCGCGGTGCCCTCGCGCTCGCCACCGGCCAATTCGCCGAGGCCCGCGCCTTCCTCGATCGAGCTCTCGCCGATTCTCCCGCGGACCCGACCGCCCTCGTTTTACGCGCCCGCACGCTCGCTCAACTGCGGCTCCCTTCCGCCGCTCTCGCCGATTTCGCCGCCGTTCTCCGTCTGCTTCCGTCACCGGCGCCCGAACTTTACCTCGAACGCGCCGCCCTCTTCGCCTCCCCGACCGAAGCCCTTCGCTCGCTCGACGAGGGCATCGCCCGCCTCGGACCCGTTCTCACGCTCGATCTCCGCGCTCTCGACCTCGAAATCTCACTCAGCCTCACCGACGCCGCGCTCTCCCGCCTCGACCGCCTCGCCTCTACGAGTGAAAACCCCGCGCCTTACCTCAAACGCCGCGGCGACCTCCTCACCGCCGCCGGTCGGGCTACCGAGGCTCACTCGGCTTACACCCGCGCCCTCGCCGCCGTCACCGCGCTCCCTGCTTGGCTCGCAAAATCGCCCGCTACCGCGCGACTTTCCGCCGAGCTCACTCGTCTCGCCGCACACTCTCCCTGACTCTTTTTTCGCCCACTCACCACCATGTCCCAACTTTCCCGCCTCACCGGCCGCCTTAGTTTCGCCACCTTTGCCATCGCGTTCATCGCGCTTGCTCTGCCCGGCCTTCACGCCGCCACCGCCGTGACCCGCGGCCCTTACCTTCAGTCCGCCACCCCCACGAGCATGGTGGTCCGCTGGCGCACCGACCTCGCCGAAGGCTCCGTCGTCAGCTACGGCCTCGAGCGCAAGCAACTCACCTCAACGGCGAAGTCCGAGGGCATCAGCACCGAGCACATCGTGCAGCTTTCAAAACTCACGCCCAACACCACTTACTTCTACACCATCGGCGCCGCCGCCGTAAAACCGCCCGAGTCCGGCGAAGACAAAGCCCCCGCCAACGTCGTCGCCTCCTTCACGACACCGCCCCTGCCCGGTCCCGCCAAGCCCACACGCATCTGGGTCCTCGGTGATCCCGGCACCAAGAACGACGTCCAGCGCGCCGTCCGCGATGTCTACCTAAAGTTCACCGGCAAACGCGCCACCGATGTCGCCCTCCTCCTCGGCGACAACGCCTACCCCGACGGCACCGATTTCGATTATCAGAAGGCGATTTTCGAAATGTATCCCGAGACGCTCCGCACCGTCCCCTTCTGGTCCTGCCTCGGCAACCACGACGGTAAATCCGCCAACTCCATCACCCAGTCCGGCGTTTACTACGACATCTTCACCTTTCCCACCCTCGGCCAGGCCGGCGGTGTCGCCTCCGGCACCGAGGCGTATTTCTCCTTCGACTACGCCAACATCCACTTCATCTCCCTCGACTCGCACGACTCCGACCGCTCCGCCGACGGCGCCATGATGACGTGGCTCAAAGCCGACCTCGCCGCCACCACCCGCGATTGGATCATCGCCTTTTTCCATCACCCCACGTTCACCAAAGGCACGCACGATTCCGACAAAGACACCGACAGCGCCGGCCGTATGAACGACATGCGCCAGATCTTCCTCCCCGTCCTCGAAGCCGGTGGCGTCGACCTCATCCTCACCGGCCACTCCCACGTCTACGAACGTTCCTTCCTCCTCGACGGCCACTACGGCAAATCCACCACCTTCGATGCCGCCAAGATGGTGAAACAAAAAGGCGTCGTCGGCGCCGATGGCACCGTCGCCTACCGCAAGCCCCGCGCCCGCGCCGCCAACGCCGGCGATATCAACGTGGTCACCGGCAGCGCCGGCCACGCCGGCAGCAAGACCAAGCCGCCCGCCCTCAACCACCCCGCGTTCTACATCGCGCTCAACGAGCCCGGCTCCTCCGTCGTCGACGTCGATGGCCTCCAGCTCACCCTCACCTTCCTGAACGACCAGGGCGTCACCCGCGATCGCTTCACGATTACAAAAGAATAGTCGCCACCCCCACGGCGCCCCGGCCGTCCACTGCTTCGCTCCCGCCAGAAATTGTCGTTACGCGGCCCGACGGCGTCGTTCGTCACAAATTGAGCGACGTTGGTCACTAAGCCGTCGACGCTCCGCCCCTCGGCCACGTCCGCTGTCGTCGGCGCCAACACGAAGCGCACCGCCTCCCGACCCGACAGGTCGCGGTGTGCCTCCGCGTGTCGCCATTGCACCGAAGCATGACTGAAGATTTCGCCCAAAAATTCTGCCGCCAGTATAATCTGCCGCCCGACGAATTCCGCGCCGCCCTCCTCAGCCGCACGTTGTATCCGTCCGCCCGCGTGCTCCGACCGCTGCTCACGCTCGTAAACCACGACTACTTCGCCGCCGATCTGAGCTACATCGACAGCGTCGGCCGCATCCGCCGCCTGCGCGAGTTGGCCAACGAATCCTTCGAATTCAACCAACACCCGGGAAACCGCGGCTTTCTCCGGTCCACCCTGCGCCTCCGCGTATCCGTGGGCCGCATGCACGATCTGGTCCACGCCGTCATGAACGACGTCATCGCTCCCTGAGCGCCCGGCCGTCTCACTGCGACGGCTTGCGCGCTTCGGCGGTTGCTCCCGTGCTACGCGTTCGTCACCAATTCGCGCGCACTCGTCACCGCGGCTTCGCGCCCAACCGCTACCCCGCATCTGCTTTCCGCACCCGCTTCACCCGCATTTCGCCGTTCATGCCGCCGCGTCACCTGCTCTTGGTCCTCGTCCTGCTCGCCTCCGCTCTTTGCGGCGAGGGCGTGCGCTCGGCGGTGCCGCTCGCTCCTGCTGACGCCGAGGCCGGTCTGCCGTTTTTCGATGCCTTCTCCCCGCGCGATTACCGCGGTCACTCGCAGATTTGGAATGCCGCCGAAGACGCCGCCGGCCTCCTCTATTTTGGCAATCTCAACCAAGTCGTCGTCTACGACGGCGCCCGTTGGTCTCGCCTCCCGGTGCCCGGTGCCACCTTTGTGCGCGGCCTCGCCATCGACTCAGACGATACGCTCTGGGTCGGCGGCGTCGACGACCTCGGCTACGCCAAGACCGACCCGACCGGCGCCCGCAAATTCGTTTCGCTCAAAGATAAACTTCCCGCCGACGCCCGCGTTTTCGGCGACATCTGGCGTATTGCGGTCACTCCGCAGGGCATCCTTTTTCAAAGCGCCGCGTGGCTCCTGCGATGGGACCCGCGCCGCCAATCGTTCGTCACCCTGCGGCTTCCGCCCAACTCGCGCTGGACGCTCGCGCAGGTCGGCGCCGAATTTTGGCTTTCGAGCATCCGCGAAGATTGGTTTCGCGTCCGCGACGACGGCACCGCGCTCCACCTCAATCCACTGCCCGTCCCTCCCGACATCAAAGGCAGCCGCGCACTCCATGCCGTCGCCACGTCCACGCCTGGCGAATACCTGATCGCCACCGACAAACACGCCCTCTGGCGCTGGGATGGCCGCGCCTACCGCTCCTTCCCGACCGCCATCGACTCCGAACTCCGCAACGCCGCCGTCTACTCGATGTGCGGACTCCCCGACGGACGTCTCGTCATCACTTCGCTTTTCGCCGGCGTTTGGATCGTCGATTCATCGGGACGTCTGCTCGCGCATTTCAACGACAAGAACGGACTCCCCGACAAAACCGCCCTCAGCTCCTTCCCCACGCGCGACGGCACCGCGGTTTGGGTTGGCCTCGCGCGTGGCGCCGTCCGCCTCGACGTCCGCCCGTGGCTCACGTGGTTCCACTCCGGCAACGGCGCTTCCCTCGCCAAGCTCTTCTCCCCCGCGCGCCTGGGCGCGGATCTCTTTGTTCCTTCCTCGGGCGATGGCGTTTATCGCCTCAACCGCGCCACCGCCGGCACCACCGCGAACCTCTCCCGCGTTCCTGCCATCACATCCTTGGTCAACAGCATCACTCCCGTCGGTGACGCCTTGATTGTCGGCACCGCCAGTGGCCTGCTCGAATGGAACGGCCGCGACCAACCCGTCCCGTTTCCCGCCAGCCCCGCCAATTCGGCGGCCTTTATCCCGCTCACCCGACGCCCCGGCACCTGGGCCGCTCTCAACCACGATTCCGTCCGCCTCTACACCCGCGATGCCACGGGCGCCTGGCACACCGCCGGCCCCCTGCCCGGCCTCGACCGCGTCCGCAGCCTCGTCGAGGACCACGACGGCTCCTGGTGGTCCGGACGCCCCGTCGGCGGCGTGCTTCACACCACGTTTCCGCCCGGTTCCGCCGTCCCCGTTGTCGAAACTTTTACGGCTCCCAACGCCCTTCCCGCCGCTCACGGCTGGACGCGCTTCACCCGCGACCACGTCGGCCCCCTGCTCGCCTGCAACACCGGCCTTCTCCGCTACGACGCCGCCGCGCGCCGCTTCACGCCGTCCTCCGAATACGGCCCCGCGCTCGCCGACGGCTCCACCGCGGTCTTCGGGCTCACCCCCGACGACCGCGACGGCCTCTGGCTCATTTTGCGGGAACCCGAAAATCCCTCGGCCGACCTCCTCGCCGCACCCCGTCTCGCCTTCGGCCGCGCCGGACAACTCACCCCGCTTCATCTCCCCCGCCTCACCCAGCTCGACGACGCCGGCCACCTCCTCCACGAACCCGCCTCCGCCGATTCACCCGAAACGGTCTGGGTCGCCGCGCAAGGCGCGCTCGTCCGTATCCGTGTCGACCTCTGGCGCGCCGCGCCCGCCCCCGCGGCGCCCCGGCTCCACCTCCGCTCCCTTGCCACGGCCGCCGGACGACGACTCCCGCTCGCTGGCGGCTGGGAGCTCCCGGATTCCGACCGTTCCTTCCAGGCCCACTTCGCCGCGCCCGCCTTCGCGGGCGATTCTGCCGCGCTCTACGAAACCACGCTGCACACGTCCTCCGGCCGTGAGGTCCGCACGGATACTGTGCCCGCCCGCGATTTTTCCGCCCTCGGCGCCGGCGCCTACACGCTCACCGCCCGCGCCCGCACTCCCGGCGGCCTCTGGAGCACGCCCGTGTCGGTTTCGTTTACCGTGCTCCCGCCGTGGTGGCGCAGCACCGCCGCGCTCACCGCTTACGCCGCGGCTTGTGTCCTTTCCGTTCTGGCCGCGTGGCGTATCCGCGCCCGCCGCTACCTGCGGCGCCAAAACGAACTCGAAGCTGCCGTCGCCGCCCGCACCTCCGAACTCGCCGCCCAAAACGCCGAACTCGTGCGCCTTCGCCAGATTGAGTTCGACGAAAAACTCGCCGCCCGTCTCGCCGAGCACAAAGCCCGCCTCGAAGTCCTCCGCTACCAACTCAACCCCCACTTCCTCTTCAACACCCTCAACGCCGTCTGCGCCCAGATCATTGCCGCGCCCCGCACCGCCCGCGATACCGTGATTCGCCTCGCCGAATTCTGCCGCATCACCCTGCACCGCCCCGGCGGCGCCGAAGATGAACCGACACTCGGCGAGGAAGTCGCCATGCTCCGTGCTTATCTCGACATCGAGCAAACCCGCCTCGGCGAACTCCTCGACTACACGATCGACTGCGATCCCTCGCTCAACGCCCTCCGCCTCCCTCCTTTCCTCCTGCTCCCGCTCGTGGAAAACGCCGTGAAATACGGCTCCGCCACCAGCAAAGACCATGTCAGTATCCGTCTCGCTTTCCGCCGCGGCGCCGACGGTGGCGTCCTCATCGAAGTTGCCAACAGCGGCGCTTGGATCGCGCCCGACACCACCGAGCGCACCGTCCCGTCCCTCGGTATCGGCCTGGAAAATCTCCGCCAACGTCTCGCCCGTTACTTCCCCGGCAAACACGAATTCACCACCGAGCCCACCGACGGCTGGGTCGTCGTCCGCCTCCGCCTCCACCCTTCCTAAACCAACATCGTTCTCGTTCCTCGCTATCGTTCTCCCCACGCCAATCTTTCTCTTTCCTCGTTCTCTTACTCTTTCTCCCCACAAGCCAATCGTTCACTTTCTCGTTCCCCGTTCTCTCAGTCGCCCCCGCCCATGGTCCGCACCCTCATCATCGACGACGAACCCGCCGCTCGCGCCGAACTCCGTTGGCTGCTCGATGCCCATCCGGCCTACACCGTCGTCGGTGAGGCGGCCACCTTCGCCCAAGCCTCCCTTCTACTCCGCACCTCCGCCTACGACCTCGTCCTCCTCGATATCCAACTTATCGGCGGCACCGGCTTCGATCTCGTCCCGCTCATCTCGCCCGCCGCCCGCGTGATTTTCATCACCGCCTACGATCAACACGCTGTCCGCGCCTTCGAGGTCAACGCCCTCGACTACCTCCTCAAACCCGTTTCCACCGCCCGTTTCTCCGCCGCCCTCGCCCGCCTTGCACCGCCCTCGGATGCCGCGCCGGCCGTCGCGCCTGCACCTGCGACGCCTCCCGCCACACCGACCCCGCGCCTCGACGACCAACTCCTCCTCAAACTCGACAGCGCCAACGCCCGCTTTGTCCGCCTCGGTGACATCCGCTCCATTTCCGCCGCCGAAAACTCCACCGAAGTCATTCTCACCAACGGCGAAAAACTCTTCGTC
>CALRZR010000308.1:0-8313 GCA_943372705.1 Opitutus sp. GAS368
GACACCGCCCCCGATCCCACGCTACCCGCGCCCGCCATCGCCGCGCTCGCCACGCTCGTCAACACCCTCATGAACCACGACGCCTTCGCCGTGAAACGCTGATGAGCCCCCACGCCACTTCACACATAGCCGCGCCGCTTACGGCGCGGTCGCTCTCCGATCCCGCCCGACTCTGAATCCCCTCCCCCTCTCACCGTCCATGCCTCCCCCGCCCCTCTGCACCGGCCACGCGCCTTGGCTCACGATGAGCCGCCGCGAATGCCTCAACCGTCTCGCCCTCGGCCTCGGCGGCATCGCCCTCGCCGACCTCCTCGGCCGCGACGCCTCCGCCGCCACGCCCGCTTCCCCCTCTCCCGCTCTCCCCTCCCCCCCCTCTTCCGCCGCCCTCCCCCACTTCGCCCCCAAAGCGAAGCGCATCATCTACCTCTTCCAATCCGGCGGCCCGTCGCAGCTCGACCTCTTCGACTACAAACCGCTCCTCAACCAGCGCCACGGCGAGCAACTCCCCGACAGCGTCCGCGGCGGCCAGCGCCTCACCGGCATGTCCGGCAACCAAAGCTCGATCCCCATCGCCGGTTCGCCGTTCAAGTTTTCCCAACACGGCCGCAGCGGCACCTGGATGAGCGATCTGCTCCCGCACACCGCGAAAATCGCCGACGACCTCTGCGTCATCCGCTCGATGCACACCGAGTCAATCAACCACGGCCCCGGCGTCACGTTCATGCAGACCGGCTCGCAGATTCCCGGCCGCCCGAGCTTCGGCGCGTGGATCGACTATGGCCTCGGCAGCGCCAACGCCAACCTGCCCACCTTCGTCGTCCTCATCACGAAGGATAAAAAGGGCCAGCCCCTCATGTCGCACCTCTGGGGCTCCGGCTTCCTCCCGGCCAAACACCAGGGCGTGCGTTTCCGCTCTGGCGCCGATCCCGTCCTCTATCTCAACAACCCTGCGGGCGTCTCCCCCGAAAACCGCCGCCTCGCGCTCGACCGCCTGCGCGAACTGCACGAGCACCAGTTCGCCGGCACCCCCGACACCGAAATTTCCGCCCGCATCGCCAACTACGAGCTGGCCTTCAATCTCCAGACGAGCGTCCCCGAGGTCACCGATCTCAAAGACGAACCCGCCCACGTCGTCGATTCCTACGGCCCCGACGCCCGCAAGCCCGGCTCCTTCGCCGCCAACTGCCTCCTCGCCCGCCGCCTCGCCGAGCGCGGCGTGAAATTCATCCAGCTCTATCATCAGGATTGGGACCATCACGGCGGCCTGCCCGGCGGCATCAAACGCGAGTGCCTGCAAACCGACCAACCCGCCGCCGCCCTCGTCGCCGACCTCAAAGCCCGCGGCATGCTCGATGACACGCTCGTCGTCTGGGGCGGCGAATTCGGCCGCACCAACTACTGCCAAGGCCTCATGACCGCGACCAACTTTGGCCGCGACCACCACCCGCGTTGCTTCAGCATTTGGATGGCCGGCGGCGGCGTGAAGCCGGGAATCACCTACGGCGAGACCGACGACTACGGCTATAATCTCACGCGCGACCCCGTGCACATCCACGACCTGCAGGCGACGATCATGCACCTCTTCGGCATCGATCACGAACGCCTCACTTATAAATTCCAAGGTCGCCGCTACCGCCTCACCGACGTCTTCGGCAAAGTCGTCAAAGGCGTGCTCGCCTAACGGAGCGGCGGTTTCCCAACCGCCGTTGCCTCCGCCCACACCCGCTCCAACACCGGCTTGATGATTTTCGTGAACTCCAAGTAGGTCGTTGGCTGGAAGTGAAGTTTGTCGGCGACGTAGAGTTCGAGCCGCGGATGACCGTTGGCGTCGACGAGTGCGGGATTGATGTCGATGAACGTGTGGTGCGGCGTGGCCGCACAATACGCCCGCACGAGCGCATTGTAGTGGTCCACCTGCTCCCACCGCGCCACGCGGTCCGGCGAGCGCGTCGCCGTGACATAAATGATCCGCGTCGCCGGCTGAAATTTCTGCACGCGCGCGGAGAACTCCCGAAACCGCCCGAAAATTGCCGCCGGATCTTCCGGCGTGGTGCCCGCCTTGAGATCGTTCGAGCCGCAGTAGTAGACGATTACCTTCGGCGCGTAGGGAGGCACGACTTGGTCAAACCGCGCGACTTGGTCGCCCGTTCGCGAACCGCCGAACGCGCGGTTGAGCACCGGCAGCGGCGCCATGTGGTCGGCCACCTCTTTCCATTGGCGAAAAATACTGCTGCCGACGAAAAGGATGCCGCCCTTCACCGGCGGCTTGGCCTGATCTGCCTCCGCGAACGCCTTGAACGACGGTTCGTATTGCGCCCAGCGCTTGGCGGCTTCGTCGGCCGGAGATTTTTTCTCTGCAGCGAGCGCCGGCTCGCGCGCGGCGAGCGTCACCATCAGCGCAAAAATCACGGAAAGTAAGCGGGATGTTTTTGTCGTCATGGAAATCGGATTTTCGGGAGCGGATACCTATTGCGGAAAAATCAGCCGCGTCGCGAGGTAGAGCACCGAGGGCGCCAGCAGGCACCCGAGCCCGGTGTAAAAGGTCGCCGCCATCACCCCGTAAGGCACGAGCTTCGGATCCGTCGCGGCGAGTCCCGCCGAGACTCCGCTGTTGGTGCCCAGCATTCCGCCGTAGACCATCGCCGTATGGGGATTGTCGAGACCGATGGACTTCGCCACCAGCGGCGTCGCGATCATCACGAGAATCGCCTTCACCAAACCCGCCGCGATGCTCAGCGCCATCACCTCGGAACTCGCCCCCAGCGCCGCCCCGGTCACCGGTCCCACGATATACGTAACCGCCCCCGCGCCGATAGTCGTGAGGCTGACCGCGTCACGATAACCGAAGGCGAGCGCCACGCCCGCCCCGCACACAAACGACACGGCCACACCCAAAAAAAGCGCGATGATCACCGGCAGCCCCGACTTTTTCAGATCGTCAAAACTCGCCCCGTAGGCCGTCGCCACGATCGAGAAATCGCGCAGCATCGCCCCGCCCATCAAGCCCACTCCCGCGAAGGCCGGCAGATCCGCGATGCCGTTTTTTCCTCCCGAGACGACCCCGCCCACATAGGCGAGCAACAACCCGCCGAACACCGCAATCGCCGATCCGTGCAATCGCCCATGCGTCACCCGGTCCGAGAGAAAATACGAGAGCCAGATCACGCCTCCGACGACCGCGAAGCCGACCAGTAGCCCGTTTTTGAATACCGCCTGTTGCAGCAGCTCGCTCACGGCGCCTCCTTTTTGTCCGTTCGCGCCGGCGGCGTTGCCACGGCCACGGCGGGTGCGCGCCGTCCGATGCGCGCGATCGCCGGCACGAGGGCAAAGCTTACCACCACACCCAGCGTGCCGGCGAGGATGGCCAACGGCCCGCCTTTGATCGCGCCGACCACATTTTGCTGCGCCGCCATCGCCACCACGATCGGGATATACATCAGGCTCCAAAACGTAACTCCACTCGCCGACACGGGCCTGAACCGACCGCGCTTCGCCAACCAATCCGTGATCGTGAGCAGCAGCAGCATCGCGAAGCCCACCCCGCCGACATTGGCCTTCACGCCCAGCACCGCGCCCAGCGCTTCGCCGACGAGCAGACCAAGCAGTGAACAAACCGCGAGCAGCGCGACGCCGTAGATGACCATGGGATCAGGCCTTCCAGGGCGGCAGCAGGCGTTTCTGCACTTTGCCGAGCGCCGTGCGCGGCAGCGCATCCACGCGCACAAACGCCCGCGGTTGCTTGAACGACGCCAGTTGCGAGCGCAGATACGCGGTGACCGCGGCCTCGTCGAACGCCGCGGCCTCGATCACCACGTAGGCCACCGGCACTTCGCCCCGCACCGGATCGGCGACGCCCACGACCGTCGCCTCGCGCACGCCCGGTTGCTCCAAAATCAGCTCCTCGATCTCGCGAGGGTAGATGTTGAATCCACCCGAGATAATCAGATCGCTGCGGCGTCCTTGCAGCGTGATGTAGCCGTCCGCCGCGCGCACACCGATATCGCCCGTCCGAAACCAGCCGTCGCTCCACGCCGCCGCCGTCGCCTCTGGTCGACGCCAATAGCCCGAGCACACGTTCGGGCCTTTCACCCAGAGTTCGCCCGTCGTGCCATCGGCCACGGGTGCGTTCGCTTCGTCGCAGATCCGCACCGCGACATGCGCCAGCGGCAGCCCCACCGTGCCCGGCCGCCGCTCGCCCACGTAAGGATTGCCCACATTCATCAGCGTCTCGGTCATGCCGTAGCGCTCCAGAATCACCGAGCCGTAGAGCTGGCGAAATTTCTCGTGCACTTCCGCCGGCAACGGCGCCGATCCGGACACCGCCAAACGCAGCCGCGCGCCGATCCCGCGCGCCGTATTGGCCGGCAATTCGAGCAGGCGGATGAACATCGCGGGCACGCCGAAGAAAAGCGTCGGCCGATACTCTTCGAACCACGCCGCCGCTTTGCCGTGCTCAAAACGCTCCAGCAACCGCACGTGGCACCCGCTAAAAAGCCAACAGTGCAGCCCGTTCGCGAGTCCGTGCACGTGAAAGAGCGGCAACGTCGCGAGGTAGCGATCGGCTTCGGTGATCGCCCACGCCGTCACGAGCGTGAGCCCGTTCGTCGCAAAATTTCCCTGCGTGAGCACCGCGCCCTTCGAAGCTCCCGTCGTGCCCGACGTGTAAATCAGCGACATCGGCGTATCTGCATCCGCTGGCACCACAATGCGCGAGGCCGGTTGCGCGGCCGCCTCGGCCGTGAGCGCATCCACGTCCCACACCGTCACGTCACCCGGGATAAACGCCGCGAGATCACTCGACGTCACCACGGCGGTCGGTTCCGCATCGCGCACGATGTGCGTCAGCTCCCGTTCGCGATACAGCACGTTGATCGGCACCACGATCAGCCCGAGCTTCGCGCCCGCGAGCCAGAGATCGATCACCTCGATCCGGTTTTGCAGAAAAAAAGCGACGCGATCGCCCGCGTTGAGGCCCCGCGTCCGCAGCAGGTGGGCGAGCCGGTTGCTGCGGGTCTCCAAATCGCCAAACGTAAACGCAGTCCGCCGGCCGTCGGCGCTCTCGATTTCCAGCGCCGGGCGCTCGGCCCGGGCGATCAGGGAAAGATCAACCAATGGCAGGAGGGACATAATCAGTTTGCAGATTTTCGCAGGCGCGGGCGCGCACAACTAGCGTGCGGCACTCGGGGTGGGTTCGAGGTGGCGGGGAAACTCAACACCCTCCCAACGAGCCACCACCGCAGGCGCCGCGCAATGCCCAACTACGTTCACGCTGGTGCGGATCGGATCGATCAACGCATCGATGCCCAACAGCAGACCCAGCCCCTCCAACGGCAAACCGAAGCTTTGGAACAACGCCGTGAGCACCACGAAATTCGCGCGCGGAATTCCCGCCACACCTTTGCTCGTGAGTTTCAGCGTCAGCAGAATCAAGAGCTGCTGATCGAAGCTCAGCGGGACATTCGCCGCCTGCGCGACAAACAGCGTCGCCAGCCCGAGAAACAGGGTGCTGCCGCAGAGGTTCAGGCTGATGCTGAGCGGTGCCACGACGCCGAGAATGCGGTTGGGCACCCCGAAGCGCTCCATGTTTTCCAACGTCTGCGGCAGCGCCGCCGCGCTCGACGTGGTCGCGAAGGCGACTAGAAACGGCTCCCGCACGAAATGCACAAACCGCCGCAGCGGCACCTGAAACATCACCAGCGATCCGCCGAATACCGCCGCGAGAAAAAACAGTTCCGCCCCCCACGCCGCCGCAAACAGCCGCAGCAAGCCGATCAGCACGTTCATCCCGCCCGACGCCACCGTCCCGGCCATCGCGGCAAACACTGCCGCCGGGGCCAGATACATGATGATATGCGTAAACCGAAACGCGATCGTCACCACCGTATCCGCGAGATCCAACACCGGCTTCGCCTTCTCGCCGACCGAGAGGCACGCCACGCCAAACAGAAAACAAAACACGACGATCTGCAGCACGTCACCCCGCGCCATCGCATCCACAATACTGGTGGGAAACGCATTCAGCAGCACGTCCATGAAAACCAGTTTTTGCGCCGGCACCGCCGCCTGCGCCGTCAGCGCGACTTGCACGCCCGGCGCAAACACCACGGCAG
Source organism: Opitutus sp. GAS368 (assembly GCA_943372705.1). Classification (GTDB taxonomy): domain Bacteria; phylum Verrucomicrobiota; class Verrucomicrobiia; order Opitutales; family Opitutaceae; genus GAS368. The sequence goes on from CALRZR010000308.1 coordinate 6,111, forward strand.
CAAACCACCCGATCAGCAGCGCGAGTGTCGTCGCGACTTCGAAGTAGAGCAGCGCCTTCCAACCCAACCGTCCCAAATCGCGCATCCCGCCCGCCCCGCCCACCGAACGCACCAGCACCCCGAAGAGCACCGGCGCAATGATCGCCCGGATGAGCCGCAGAAAAATATCGCTGATGATCTTCAGATGCGGCGCGATGCCCGGCGCGAGAAATCCGAAAACAATGCCGCCCAGCGCCGCGACGAGCATCCACTGCGCAAGCGAAATCCTCGCAAGGAAGTGCGCCGGTTTTTCGTCGTTGGCCGCGGCAATGCTTGGTTCGGAGATCGGCATGGGGTGAATGCGTGCCCTCGTGAGCTACAGCATCTCGCCACGATAACAATCCTGCACCGCAACCAGCTTATCCCTTGTCCGCCCGCCGTCATCGCGACCACAGTTCCATCATGTCCGAAGCCCTCCAGCGCGCCCGCGAAGCCATCGCCCATTTCCGCACTCACCTTGCGACCGTTGTGCTCGGCACTGCCTCGGCCGAGGGCGACCCCGATGCCTCCGTCGCCGCCGCACTCCTTGATGCTGACGGCGCGTTCGTGATCTACATCAGCGGCCTCGCGGCCCACACGCGCAACCTCCGCGCCAATCCCCGCGCCAGCGTTCTCCTCGTCGAACCCGAGAGCCCCGCCACGCAACCGCTCGCCCGCCGCCGTCTCACGTTCGCGTGCACCGCCGATCCCGTATCCCGCGAGACTGCCGCCCACGCCGCATTCGTGACCGCCTTCCGCTCCAAGTTCGGCCCCGTGATTGACGTCGTCGCCGGTCTGCCGGATTTCCAATTCGTGCGCCTTGTCCCGCAACGCGGCCGTGTCGTCATCGGCTTCGGCGCCGCCTTCGATGTCGCCCCGCAAGATTGGGACCACCTCACTCCGGTCGGCCGTCCGCCGCCCCGCTGAGCCCGCTCACCCGCGGCTCCGGTCGGTCCGGTGCTTCGTGCGATACGCATACGGGCTCTCTCCCGTTTCGCGTCGAAACACCACGCTCAGGTAACTCGCGCTCTCGAAACCCGCCAACTCCGCGACCACCGCAATCGAGACCTCGCTCTCGACCAGCAGATGCTTCGCCCGCTCGACCTTCGCGCGCACAAGTTGCCGATGTGGCGAATGCCCGAGCAGCGCCTTGAATTTGCGCTCCAACAACGTCCGCGACATCGGCACCGCCCGCAGCACGTCCTGCACGTTCACCCCTTCGCACGCGTGCTGACGGATGAACTTCAACGCCGCCGCCACCTTTGTATCGGCCACCGATACCACATCGCTCGACTGCCGCTCGACCACGCGCACCGGCTCCACCATCCGCGTCGTCGCCGCCACGATCTTCTCGCCGCGCATCATTCGCGCCAGCATCGCCGCGGCCTCGTAGCCGGTCCGCCGCGCATTCGGCTGCACGCTGCTGAGCGGCGGGCTGCACAGCTCGCACAATACCTCGTCGTTATCGACCCCGAGCACCGCCACTTCGTCCGGCACGTGCAACCCCAGCAGCTGACACGCCTCGAGCACCTGCTGCGCGCGTCCGTCGTAACACGCGAAAATCCCGACTGGCTTCGGCAACTTTGCCAGCCACTCCGCGATCTCCCGATTCTCCGCATCCGAGCCCGACTCTCCTTGCGCCCCACCGCGCGACGAGAAATTTACCACCCGCTGCCCCGCCTCCGCGAGTCGCTGCTTGAACTCCGCCCCACGCTGCCGCGACCACAAAAACCGCGCGTCGCCGCAAAACGCGAATTGCGCAAAGCCCTTCGCTGCGAGATGCTCCGCCGCGAGCCGCGCCACCGCGACATTGTCGATGCTCACCCGCGGAAATTCCGAGGCAAACCGCTCCGCGCTCACATCCACCACCGGCAGCCCAGTGCGCTTCAGCGCCTTTGCGATCTGCGGCGAATCCACGCGGGCAATGATCCCGTCGCCCCGCCAATCTCCCAACCACGACGGCAACGGCGCCCGCCTCGCCTGCTCGGTAAACCGCACCGCCCACCCCTCGCTCTCGCGCATCCAGTCGCGCACCCCATAGAGCAAGTCCCGCCCGTAGCGGTTCGAAGTCTCGATCAACAACGCGACTTTCTTCGCCTCACTCATCGCCCGCACCCTCCGCCGGTAGGAGCCTGCTCGCAGGCGATCCTCTGCGGCATCCCATCGCCTGCAAGCAGGCTCCTAC
>CALRZR010000309.1:0-8306 GCA_943372705.1 Opitutus sp. GAS368
CAGCTCCGGATTTGCCGGCGTGAGAATTTCGATATCCCGCAGCGCCCCGAGTCCCGCCCGCACCCGGGCGGCCATCCCGCGCCCGCGCTCCGCAATGCGTTCGCGACCGATCCGCTCCTGCGTTTCCACCGCCGCCGCCAGCGCCACAACCGCCGCCGCGTTGCGCGTGCCGTATTCGTGCCGCGGTGTGCCTTCAACGTAGGGTAATTCCAACGACAGGTCGCCTTGGTCGCTCGAGTGCGCCCCCACCAGCAGCGGAGTCACCGCTGTGGTTTTTTCCCGCCGGATGAAGAGCACGCCCGTCTCATGCGGTCCGCCAATCCACTTGTGCCCGCTCGTGGCAAACGAATCGCAACCGATCGCCCGCAGCGCGAATGGAAACATCCCCGCGGACTGCGCTCCGTCGATGTGAAACCAGATTCCCTTTTCTCGGCACAGTTTCGCGATCGCCGCCACCGGCATGACGATGCCTGTCGGCGCCGTGACATGCGAAACTTGCACGACGCGCGTGCGCGGAGTGATCAACGCCGCGATGCGCTCGAGATTGCCCGCCGCGCTCGTCAGCTCCGGTGAAAACATCTTCACGACGACTCCCCGGTGCTTGTGCTGGTTGATCCACGGAAACGAGCCGCCCGGGTGCGCATGATCGTCAAAAATCACCTCGTCGCCCGCCTTCAGCGCCAGTCCCGCCGCGATGATCGCGTTGCCCTCGGTCGCATTGCGCACAAACGAAATCTCCGCCGTCTCCGCGCCCAAGAAGCGCGCGAGCACTTTCCGCGATTCCGCGAAATGCGCGTGGCCCGTTTCCGATTTTTCCTGCAACCGCCGCGCCGCCTTTTCGTAGAGTTCGATCACCGGCCCCGCCGCCGGACCGAGTCCGCCAGTATTCAAATACGCGAAGCCCGGCTTGAGGAGATACTGCGCCCTAATCGCCTCCCAATACGGCTCGGGGTTGCTCTCTGAAAATGCAGGTAGTGCCACCGCCCTCCGCTCCTCCGCCCGGACCGTCGCCCCCGCCGCCAGCCCGACCGCCCCGAGTCCCATCCGCCGGAGAAACGATTTTCGGTCGAGATTCATAGGTTCGAAAATGTCAGTCGATGATCGAGCCGCAAGGTTGCGCCCGCCGCCAGTATCCGCGTGCCACGATGAAAAGAAAAGGCGACGAGCGGATTTTTCGCGCGCACAAACCACGGGATCGGCCCCCCGAGATTTTCGAACCGAATGCGCGTGCGCCGCAGTGAACCGTCGTGCTGACAGGTCCATTCCAACCAATTGCCCTCAGTCCCGTGCACCGCCGCTTCGCCCGCGCGACCACCGTCGGCGGTGATGCCGATGCGGGCGTCGCCGTGTTCATCGAGCAGATCGCGCGCGCCCCGAAATTGCAGTCCCGTGTAATGCGATCCCGCCAATCCCCCCAACGATTCGTAGTGATCCAGCGGCTGATCGTGACCCGAGGCGTTGAAGAGTTCGCTCGTCCAACGCAGCGACCACTCGGTGTCACCCGCGGTCGTCACCAGCGCCCGGCGTTCGTGAAAAAATTCGCGGTCCGAGCGCGGATCACACCAGTCCACGGTATGCTCCAAACGTTCCGCCGTGCACACGCGCCACGCACGGTGAATCTGCACGCCGTGATCTTCGCGCCACTGGTAGCCGTCCGCCGCGCGGTGCGAGGGACCACCCCAAAAATTCACCCCGGCTACACTTGCGATCGTCAGACTGAGCGCGTGGTGCCACCGGTGATCGTTCGGCCGAAAATTCGTGAGCACGTCACCCGCCGTGGAGCACATCGGGTGAGCATAGGGCCGCGGCGACTCGTTCGCCGGCGTGTCTGGCGCAAATACATACCGCCACAACAGCCCACCGTCGGCCTGCAGCACCCGCACGGCGCCCGCCCCTTCATGTTCGAGACGCAGAGCTGCGCTCATGACAACACCACGCTTTCGCAGAATCGTCCGCCGGCAAATTCCCGTTTCGCCCCGTTGGGCAACACAACGCGAACCGGCGTTTCGCGGGGAGCCTCAATTTCCAAACGGAAATTTCCGCCTTCGCGCCGCCACGCGACCGTCACCGGCCCACGGGGCGTGCAGACCTTTCCACTCGCCCGCGACAACCCGCACAACCGCGGTTCGACCGCGATCTCGGCAAACCCCGGCGCCGCCGGCGTCACGCCGAGCACGCGAGTCAAGAACTCCAACGCCGGATGCGCGCTCCACGCATGGCAGAGCGAACGCCAGTAGCTGTTCTCTTCGACAAAGGTATCCAGGCCCGCCTCCACCGACTCGTGCCACGGCCCGAGAAACTCCGGCATCCGGTCGTAGCCGCCGCACTCCGCCAACGCGCGGAATCCCGTGTGCCACCAGAAGAAAGATCCCGGCGCCAACTTCTCGTCGTGCGGAAAACGTCGCAGCAACCGTTCGCGTTCCCGCGCCCCGGCCGCACCGCACACCACCGCCCACGCGTTGCCGTATTGGCTGATTTCCGGCCCGCCCGGCCGGTCGAAATAGAGCCCCTCCGCCTCCGACCAAAACCGCGCGTGCAGTTTCGTCCGCAACGTCGCCGCCTCGGCCGCAAGTTCGTCCGCCTCCCGCGCGCGCCCGATCAAGCGGCACAGCCCCGCCGTCTCGTCGAGCGCCACGATGTATTGCGCGGAGATGATACAAGTCGGCCCGGTATCCGATCCCGGCACCACACCGCGCGGCCACCACGGGCACCAGTCAGTGATATTCCAAAACGGCAACTTCGCGGGCAACCCGTCCGCATCGCCGTGCCGCCGAAACCAATCGAGCACCGCGCGGAATCCCGGCAACAGCTCACGCACCACCGCTACATCGCCCGAGCAGGCCACGTAGTCGCGGGTGCACGTGATCCAGTGTAACGACCATGAGGGAATAATCTGCACGAGCCGCGAGGGAAAGCGGCTCTGCGTGAGCCCGTCCGACAGCCGCGACCAGTCGAAATGAAACAGCGCCTGCTTCGTGAGCCGATAGTCGCCCGTCGTGAGCATCGCGATCTTCGACGTGATCATCGTGTCGCCCGCATACTGCATCTGCTCGTAGTAGGGGCAGTCTTCGAACGTCTCGTGCGAGCACAGCCGCATTGTGCGTAGCGCCGCCCGCCAAATTTTTTCCAGCCGCGGATCGGAGCACGCAAACTCCGCCGCAACCCGATACGGATACGCCGTGAAACGATACCGCAAAGCGCGGATCGTCAGCGGCTCGGCACCCGTCGTCACCGTCACACCAATGTAGCGAAACGCCCGCCAATGCAGCGGCTCGAAATTCTCGCCCTCCGCCTGGTCTGCGTTCACCGCGCCCACCGGCTCCCAACGATCGCGCCACCCGGAAATCTTCCCACGCCGATCAAACGTCCACCCGGTGCTCTCATCCGCAAAGTGCGACGCGAGATTCGCCAGCGGTTGCTGCCGCCCGAGGAGCTTCGCCCCGGGCGTGCTCCACGGCAGCCGTAGTGCCTCCGCATAGGTGAGCAACACCGTGCTGCCCGCCCCGCCCGTTGTGTCGACCAACGGAAAACCCGTGGTCAACTCCCCGACATCGACAATCACCTCGACCGTCGTCCGCGCCGGAATCGTCACGGTTTTTCCGTGCGCCACCAGCTCACGCCACACCGCCGGCGCCTCGCCGCCACCCGGCAAAAACACCTCGCGAAACGCCGCGCCGACCGCGCTCTCTTCCAGCGCCGGAATCATGCGCGGCACCAATCCATACGGACTCGTCGGATCGCGCCGATTCGCCAACAGCTCCGCTTTATAGAGCACCGTCGCAGGCGCCCAGCCCGAATCGTCGAACTCCGCTTTCGTCCAATCCCGCGGAATCAACCGCGACACCCGGTGCTCAAAATACCCCTGATAGCCTTCAAACGTGGTGCACTCGTTCTGGAAACGGTGCGCGGTATCGACCGCCACTTTCCATTTCGCATCCGTCGATAAATCTTCCGCTTCCGCGACCGCCCCTTCCGCTCCAACGCCGCTCAGCAAACCATCGAGCACAAAACCGCCCGCATACGTCATCACCGAACACGGCGCGCCGAGCTGAGTCGGCCGATGTGCGACGCGCGACATATCAAGGACCAGCGCCGCGAGCACATTCCGCCCTGTCCGCAAGCGATCCGAAAGATCGAAGCTCTCGTAAAAGTGATGGTTCACATCCCCCTTCGCCGGTCCGCGACCGACGAGCGCTCCGTTGCAGAAAAACAGATAGCGACTGTCCCCCGACACGTGCACCTCGAGACGCGTCGACGTCGCGTCCGCGACATCGAAGGTCCGCCGAAACATCCGCACTTGATAGTGGGAGGGCGTGGCCGCATCCGGCGCCGGTGTGGCATGAGTCGCCTCCGCGGACCAAATCCACGAAGCGCGTTGGGTAAAGGGGGTTGCAGACATACTCCGGAGCACGGGGATCGCGACACGGGTTGGGCGCGCGCGAGGCGTCGGGAATAAGCTGGCGCCAAAATGAAATTCAATAACCGTTTTCATGTTTTTTCATTTCTTTCATGAAAACCCCTCCCGCCCCTCCCTCCCTCGTCATGTGCGCGACCACCTGGTCGATGATTGGCTACCCCACTCCGCGCCGCGAATGGACCGTCGCCCAAAAACTCCGCGCCATCCAGGCCGCCGGTTTTGACGGCGTCTGCGCCTACATTTCACCCGAGATCAAATCGCTCGCCGATGAGCTGGGCCTCCGCCTCATGAGCGGATTCGACGCCAAGGGCGTCGCCGACGCCCTGCCTCGCCTCCGTGCCCAGCGCGACCTCGGCGTGCGGTTCATCAACATCCAACTGCTCAATCACGACACTCCGCCCGCCACCGCCGCCCGCGTTGCCGTGAAACTCATCCGCGAATCGCGCGCCCTCGGTGTGTCGGTGCACATCGAGACCCACCGCGATACCTCGACCGAGACTCCGGAGAAATTCGACGAAATCGCGCGCCTCTATCGCCGCGCCACCGGCGAACTCCTGCCCGTCACCTGGGACCATTCCCACTTCGCCGTTTCCAAACACATGCTGCCGGCCGACTACTCCGCGCGCCTGCTCGTGTGGCCGAAACTGATCCAGCATTCGCAGATGTTTCATCTGCGCCCCTTCAACAGCCAGCACTGCCAAGTGCCCGTCACGAACGGCCGCGGCACCCTTACGCCCGAGTTCCGCGACTACCTCGCTTTCGTCGAAGACCTGTTCGTGTGCTGGCTCGCCGGCCCCCGCCCCGGCAACGAACTCTGGGTCTGCCCCGAACTCGGCATGAGCCACGGTTACCACGTCAGCACCGATCCGCACGCCTGGCCTGACGCCGTGCGCGCGCGCAAAGAGCTCCTCGGCGCGTGGCGCCGCGCCCTCCGCCGCTAGTCCGAACGGAGCGGCGGTTTCCCAACCGCCGTCAGCGGCCCATGCCACGTGTCGCCGCACCCCGCGCAATCCCTCCGCCTACCCCGTCAAAATACTTGACGCCTTTCATCCCATTTCATCCTTCATTCTGAAACTTTCATTCTGTTTCCCCGCCCCGCCCCATGTTGATTGCTGAGATCGCCAGAAAAGCGAAGGTCTCGCCGGCCACGGTTTCCCGTGCCATCAATCAGCCTGCCATCGTGGCGCCCGACAGCCTCGCCCGCATTCAGGCCGTGATGCGGCAGCACAATTACCGCCCCGCCCCGATCGAGCGCCGCCGCGGCCCCAAGGCCCGCAAGCCCGATCTCCGCAAGATCGGCGTCTGGTTCGTCGGCGCCAAAGACAACAACCCCAGCCTCAATTGGTTTCAGGACCAGCTCCTGCAGATTCAGTCTGGCAACCCCCGCTACCGCGTCGACCTCAGTGTTTTGTTTTCGAATACGCCCGACGAGCTCCCTGGCCGCCTCGCCGAGGCCAAGCTCGACGGCATCATCATCCAGGGCATGGAGCCCTCCGCCGGCTGCCTCGCCCGCCTCGGCAGTCTCCCGCACGTCTGGTTCATGACGCGCCGCTCGACGACCATCGCCTGCGATTTTGTCGAGCCCAACAACGAAGAGAACGGCCAGATCGCCGCCGAATATCTCAAACGTCGCGGCCACAAATCCGTCGCCGTCATTTCCACCGATCCCGATTACAGCGCCATCTCCCGCCGCGTGCGCGCCTTTGTCCAACACGCCGGCGAGATCGGCCTCCACGTCCACAGCATTCTCGGCAACGCCAACCCCGGCGTGAGCTACCTTGAGATCAACAACGCGAACGGCGAAAGCGATACCCTCGTCCGCCGCTTCCTCGCCGCCAAACCGCGCCCCAGCGGCCTTTACGTGCCGGTCGACCACTTTTGCGGCTCCTTCTTCCGCGCCCTCCGCGAAGCCGGCCAACAAGCCGGCCGCGACTTCGAGGCCGTCCTCGGAAATTTTAATCCCGTTATCTACCACAACCTCGACCACCTCCCCGCCGCAGTGGACATCAACCTGCCCACCCTTGTGCGCAAAGTCGTCGACCACCTCATGTGGCGCATTGAGAATCCCGGTGCCGGCGGCCGCGTCGGCGTCACCGTTTCGCCCACCCTGATCGAGCCCAAACCCACCAACGGCAACTGATCCGCGACCGCGCCGTTTACCACCCCTCCTCCGCTTTCGTTTTCAGCCCCGTCCCGTTCACCCTCAATTTTCAGGTCCAAACGCCGCCGGCTTCCGCCGGCGGAAACCCGAAATCCCCGACCACAATCCCATGAACCCAACACCAAATCCGTCGGCCATCACCGACCGAGTCAGGAAAATCGTGAGCCTCTGTCTGGCGACCTCCATCGCCGGCACGAGCTTCGCTCAAGCCCCCACCGGCGACGCCGTGCGTCGTCTGCAGGACGAAAACGCCGCCCTCCGCAAACGTCTCGCCGAACTCGAAGGCAAAGCCGCCCCGGCCGCTCCGGCCGCCAAAGCTCCCGCCGCCTCGGCCGCCAAGGCCCCGGCTGCTCCGGCCGCGTCCCGTCTCACGACGGACGAAGGCGTCGCCGTCCTCTCACCGTTCCAAGTCGCCGAAGACAAGGACTACGGTTACCTGAAGACCAACTCCGCCACGGCGACCCGCATCGGCATGCCGATTCAGAACACGCCAATTTCGATCTCCGTCATGACGAAAGATTTTCTCGATGATTCGAACATCCGTTCGATCACCGACATCTTCCGTTACACCTCCTCCGGCTCCGGCGACAATCGCTTCGCGATGGCCCGCCCTGCCAACTCCGCCACCCCGCAAGGCGGCTTCACCCTCCGCGGCTTCGGCGTCAACTCGCTCCTCCGCAACGGTGTTTCCCGCTACATCGGCTACAACGTGAACAACGTTGACCGCGTCGAAGTCGTCAAAGGCCCCGCTTCGGTCTTCTTCGGTGCCGGCTATCCCGGCGGCGTCATCAACTACGTCACCAAGCAGCCCTCGTTCACCAAAATCCCGACCACCGTCAGCTACACGGCCGGATCTGACAGCGTGAACCGCGCCCTGCTCGACAACAACACGGTCCTCTCGAAGAGCGCCGCGCTGCGCGTCGTCGGCTCGTGGGAAAACAGCAAGAGCCAGCGCGCGTTCGAATACAACAAGACCAACAGCCTCACCGCCAACCTCGCCCTCATCCCCTTCGAGAGCGGCAAGGTTCGCCTTACGGCCGAAGTCGAAGCCTACGATTCCAAGTTCAACGCCAACGCCGGCGACTGGTTTTATCCGGACGGCTGGATCCAGGCTTACAACAATCCGACTCCGGCCCTCATCGCCGCTGCCGGCCTCACCGCCAACGCCAACCCCACCGCCGCCTACCGTGCCCGCATTTTGGCCGCTCCCGGCACCTGGGGTAACGATATGCGTATCGCGACCGGCAACCTCACCACGCCCACCTATACGCGCGTGATCGACGGAGCCTACTACACCGACAAGAACGGTGCGCGTATCGCCGACAAGACCTTCAACTACACCAACCGTGGCTCGTATGCGAAGCAGCACGTCGACACCGCGACGTTCACCGCCGAAATCTCCCCGTTGTCATTCATGGATGCGCGCTATGTGCTCACCAACGAAAACGGCGTCTTCGACAACAAGGAAGGCTCCATCGCCCCCAACGCCGATGGCCGCACCTTCAACGCCCAGTCGGGCATCGCCTCCGCCGGTTATTACCGCAAGGTCCAGAACCACCAGTTCGACGTGATCTTCAAGGCCGAGAAGTTTGGCATCAAACACAAGCTACTCGTCGGCGGTGTGTTCGTTGAGCAGATGCAGCAATACAATGCCAACAATCCGCTCAACCCGAACTACTCCCAGATTCCCGGAGCAACGAATGCGGCCGGCAATCCCGGCGGCACGCT
>CALRZR010000310.1:0-8300 GCA_943372705.1 Opitutus sp. GAS368
CGGCGAATTTCGGATCGTTGCCGTCGTAAGGCACGCCAGCATACTTACCCTGCTTGTCACTGCCTTTGTTGGTGTTGAACCAACTGTAACTGCGCTCCAAGTGCTCGCTGACGCCGAAGCGCAGGCCCTGCTTTTTGGCCGCCGCAGCCCATAGGCCGACGATGTCCTTCTGCGGGCCGACGTTTACGGAGTTCCAACGGTGGTATTTCGAGTTCCAGTTGTCCCAGTTGTCGTGAAATGTGCCAAGCGCCACGAAATATTTTGCCCCGGCTTTCTTGTAGAGCGCCATGAGCCGGTCCGGGTCGAACCGATCGGCTTTCCACTGGGCGGCCAGGTCCTTGTAGCCGAACTGCGACGGATGGCCGAAATGCTCGACATGGAAACGATACGGCGCGCCGCCTTCGATATACATTTTGCGGGCATACCAGCTATCATCCCCGGCCTGCGACTGCGGGCCAAGAATTCCCCAAAAGCCCAGCTTCGCGTCACGGAACCACTCCGGGCATTGGTAGCGCTGCAACGAATCCCAGGTTGGCTTGAACGCTCCGTCGGCGATGGCAATCCGCGCTGGCACCGGCAGCGCGGGCGGCGGCATTACCAGCGGTGGCGGCGGGACGGCGCCCAGCAGAACCGACAGCGGCGCGAGCATGAGCGAGACATGGAGTCGGAAGGTAGGCTTCATGGGCGGGTAGAATGGAATTTTTTCGACTTGGCTAGGCGGTTCATGCGGCATGGAACGTGGCCGGCGGCGCTAGACGCAAAGCGGCGAGCGGTTTTGTCGCGCGTCTCATGGCTGCTTCCCGATGGGGATCAGATCGCCCGACACCGTCACCGGCCGTTGATCTGAAACCAACGCGAACCACACGACGGCTTCTGCCGGGGAGCTTGGCTTCATACGTTTGGTCGCGGGTTTTCGCGGCGGGGACCGCGATCCATTCGCGCTCCAGCACGGCTTTGCGCAGAAGGTCAGGGTCGGTGGAGGCCTGCGGCGGATAGGCCTTGGCCCAATAAACCTCCACCTTGGTCAGGGGGTGCGGGGCGACCACGTTGAAGCGAGCGAGACTGGCGTCGTCGGTTTTCTGCACGCTTACCTTCCCCAGCGGTTCGCCTAGCCCTTTGAGATAGTAGTCGAAATACGGCACCTCCATTGCCAGCCAGTTGGCGCGGTTGCCGATCAACTTTGGAGCTCCGGGCGTTTGCTTGATGCCTTCAAATCCAGTGCCGCCGGGAACGAGGGCCTTGTGGTTGTTGTTCGGCGCGAAAAAATGATTCTTCTCGCCAGGGATCGCATCGAGCGTGGCCTGCACCGCGTCGGGCCAGCCGAAGAAATCGTTCGCCGCTGCGGCGAGGAAGAACGCCGCCTTCATGTTCGGCGCGCGTCGGCCCGGATCGAGATCGCGCAGCCAGCGCTCGCGTTCCTCAGGCGTCATCGTGCTGGGGGTGCTGCCGGGTTTGGCGTTCGGATTCGGCCTGTCGGCCCGCCAGTTGCCGCAGTCGAAAAAGCCGCAGCCGTAGATGGCAAAACCCGCCCGCACCTTGTCCCCCGCGAGGCCGCAGACCATCGTCGTCATTGTGCCGCCCCAAGAAACGCCGCACACGCCGATCCGCTCCAGGTCCACTTCCGGGAGCGACCGCAGTAGATCGAGCGCTTTCATCGCGCTGAGCATCCCGTCGAAAATTACGCTCCTCGTAGTGTCGGGCTGCATCGAATAACGTCCGTCGGCATACGCCTTCGACCAGGGCAGATCGCCGTGGGTGAGCCCGCTGTAGAGCCCGGGCATTTCCGGCGCGACCGCGACATAGCCGCGCTGCGCCCACGCCATCGCCTTTTCCTCTTCAGCATTTCCACCCGAGCCGTGCAGCAACAAAATGCCGGGATGCTTGCCCGGGGCCTGGGGCAAGGCGATGACCGCGTAAGCCTCATTCTTGTCGCGAATACGGAAAAGAATCCGGCGCACCGTGATCCCCGCCGGCGGGGGCACGATCTCCTTGGTGATCGGCGGCGCCTTGCCGTCGAGGTAAGGCGTGAACGGATCGGCCGGTTCGGCCGAGCGCAGAGCGACGAGCGTAGCGAGCAGCAAAGCGGCATAGCAGTGGATTCTCATAAACAACACGACAGCGCTCGATCGCATCCTCATACCGACCATCGCCCGCGATAGTCGCGGGTCAGCCACTTCGGATCGCCGGTGCTGCCGGTGAACTTGAAACGGAGTGGATCCCATGTGAACCGCGCGCGGTGATAGTAGCTCTGGTTCATCAGGTGACAGCAGATCGCGCTACGGCCGCCAATCTGCTCGTTCGTGGTGGGCTTCCTGCGGCTCTGCACGCACTCCATGAAATCGAAAATGTGGTTCTTGCTGTTATAGAGCCTGATCTTCGCCTCGCCCAGGAAGGCACGCTCGGCCTTCTGCACCTCGACGGCGCAAGAGCTCTCGCGTTTTCGGGCTGGTTCACCCTTCTTCGGCGGGTCTTCGATATATTGGGCGATGGTCTTGCCGTCGACGATCAGGACGAACTTACCCCGGGCCACCTTCACCTCACCACCGGCACCGTGAAAGTGGACGCTGAAGCCTTTCTTGTGTTCGAGCTGAATGCCGTTGGCGTAAACGAGCCTGCAGCCGTATTCCGCCCGCTCCTCGGCGGGCGGAATGACTTCCACTGGGCCGCTCTGGTCCATGGCGAGGCCCCACTGGGCGATATCCAGATGGTGGGCGCCCATGTCGCACACGCCGCCGCCGCCATACTCACGGTACTTTCGCCATTGCGGGAAGTGCTTGTGGATGCCGCGCGGGCTGAGCACGGAGCTGTAGCCGCGGAGCGGGCCGGGGCCACACCACAAATCCCAGTCCAGCCCGGGCTCCAACTCCTCCTCGGGCAAGTCGCACGGCTGGCCTGGACCGCCGAAGTCACACTCGACGTGGCTGATCCGGCCAATGACGCCGTTCTGCACCAATTCACAGGCGACGCGAAATTCCGTACTGGACCGCTGCCACGAACCGGTTTGCAGCACGCGCCGGTTTTCATCGACCGCCTTCATGACCGCTACTGCCTCATGGATGTTGTGGGTGAGCGGCTTCTCGCAAAACACATCCTTGCCGGCGCGTAGCGCCGCGAGCGTCGGGAACGCGTGCCAGTGATCGGGCGTGGCAATGACCACCGCGTCGATATCCTTGCGGGCGATCAGTTCGCGAAAATCGTTGTACGCAACGCAGTCAGTGCTTTCGTAATGTTCGTCCACACGCTGCTTCGCGGCCATGCGCCGGGTTGAATCCACATCGCACACCGCGAGCACCTGCGTGTCGTCGCGGCCGAGAAAGCCGCGCAGGAGGCCCGCTCCCTGGATACCCATCCCGATGAAGCCTAGCGTCAGCTTGCTGTTCGGACCAGTCGGCGCCGACCAAAGGCGCGAGGGCAGCAGGAATGGGGCGGCGACCGCCGAGGCGGCCACGCGCTTGAGGAAGGTTCGACGGGAGGTTGGCGGTTTCATTTCTATGCGTTTTGTCCGGGGTGTTCTTGAGTCTCTGCGGAGTTGGTTCTTCCGGCCCGGAACACCCTCTCGCGCGGATCCTGCCATGGATCTAGATCCGCCCAAATTTTTGTGAGCATCTTCGGCATCCCAGCTCCGGATTCGGCGGCGTGCAAGGCGGCCGGCGGCACCCAATCCAGGACGGTGAGAGTCAGGAGTCTATGTTTCATCGGGCCTGGAGCTGGGCTCAGCTTTGTGCGTGTGCTTTTCGAAGAAATCCACCACCGGAGTTGGGTCGGAGAGTCCGTGGGGATGATGATCCACGCCGGGGTTCATGATCAGCTCAAACGTTCCGCCCAGCCTGTCGTATTGCCGCTGTATCGGGGCGCCGTTTTCCGCATACGGCACATAGTTGTCCTCGAGCTTCGTGTTCATGCGAGTGCCCGACATCGAATTCGCACCGAAGTCGCCCGCGTTCTCTTCTGACGTGAACACGAAGGCTGAGAGTTCGACGGTTTCCCTTGTGGCTGGCGCGACCGGGGCCAGCGACGTAGAGAGCAACGGCAGGGCGACTGAAGGGATGAACTGTCTGAGCACCGCCGCTGCTTCATCAGCGGGAAGATCGAGCGGACACTTCGTCGAGGCTTCAGGACTGGTGGCGGCAGTCGCGCCCGAGACCAGCGCACAAACCGTCGCTAAATGCATCGTGAAGGTCGGCGGAAAGCAGGCTTGGGGCAGGTTCACTGATACTAAGACGAACCACCGCCAAAAAAAGTTAGAACCGCTCGCAGGTATCATCCTGCGACGTCGATGTCCGGCGCTATCTGCCGGCGGTTTGCCTACCGTGAACGGCCGGGTTGTAGGCGTGCAGAGGACTACGTCGTCCAATGCCCACGTCCAATCGGTGCCGGGGGCCGACAGGCGATCTGAACGAACTTTGAGCGAGTTGCCGGGCGAAGCGCACCAAGGGTCCAGGAATCCGTGCGGCCGGCGCTGGCGGAACGAATGCGGGTGTCGGGCTTCGGATCGACGGTCGAGGCAACAAAAACGGTCGACGGCGCCAAGAGTAGGGCGGCCAAGCAGGTGATAATGTTTGTTCGAATGAACTTCATCTATCTGGCTCCAGCAATTCTCAACACGTAGGCGTCTTCACCGGCTGCTTTGGCCAGCATCGTCACATGCAATCCATCGGCGCCTCGACTCCAGTTGAGCAGTTCTCCGGTGGCCAACATGGACACCGAATCCACCCACGCGCTGGCCTGGGGGCCAAGCGACTTGATCGTGATCTCTGCGCCGTTCCCCGGCCAACCGAGAAGAATGGCGTAAACCGTCTTGCCGTCTTTCGACTGCGTGAACCGGATGTCCTCCGCGGTGAACTGATAGAGGTTGTCGTGAAACCCGCCGGTCTTGGGCATCTGAAACGGTCCTTCGCCAAAAACCACGAACGGTCGGGTCCCATAGATTGCCTCTCCGTTCCGTTTCAACCACCGGCCGATATCGATCAACTCACGTCGGTAGGTTTCCGGCAGGCTGCCATCTGGACGCAGTCCCACGTTAAGCATCATGTTGCCATTCTTGCTCACGATGTCAGCCAGGTTGCGGATGACCTGGCCGGCAGTCAGCCGAACTCGATCCGGGCCATGAAGCGACGTTCCGGCCGCGGACATGCCGGCATCGTCTCCCCCCTCCGCCTCGGAGACCTCGGCTCCCAGATAAAACCACCCCGGATTGATCGTCGTATCCACCTGCCATGGATTCCTCATCCCCTGTCCAACACCCGCACTTTCGACATCCAACGTGAAGCCCGCAGGTGAAGTCCGCTTGATGGTGAACACGCCCTCCCGCTTCCCGTTCACCTTCAAGTCGTGATTGTAGAAATGCGCAGCGAGATGCAGGCCGTAATCGCCGTTCGGCAAGCCGCCGTCGAGGTAGAACAAATCCGGATTGTATTTGTCGATGAGCTCCTTGGTGCGGCGATACCAGTTTTGCGCGAATTCCGGATTCAACCGCCGCAAGCGGTCGGGCGTCCGCTTGCCGTAGAGCCCCTCGTTCTTCGGATCGGTGGTGTCATAGGGCACGCCCTTCAATGGCCCCACGGCGTCCGACTCGCCCTGATAAAACGCATGCTCGTGAAAACCGTTGGATAGGTGCGAAGTGATGGCAAAGCGCAGGTGCTCCTTGGCGCACGCCTGCTTCCATTGTCCGACAATATCAATCTTGGGCCCCATCCGGTAGGAGTTCCACGGCTGGTAAGAGGAGTCGTAGAGGTCAAAGTTGTCGTGATGCACGGCCATCACGCCGATGTATTGCGCGCCGCATTCTTTGTATAGCGCAGCGAGTGCCACCGCATCGAACTTGTCAGCCTTCCACAGCGGAATCAGATCCTTGTAACCAAATTTGGAAGGGTGGCCGAAATGCTTCAGGTGGTATTTATAGACTGATTCCCGGCCCGGCTTGTAGCCGGACAGGCCCTGCCCGCGCTTTGCTTTTTGATCTTCCCGATAGGCCTCTGGCTCCTGCTGGGTATACAGGTAGCGACCGTAGTGTCCGTCGAAGCCGGCCACTGAGTTGAGGCCCCAGTGCATATAGATGCCGAACTTGGCGTCGCGAAACCACTCCGGGCACTGGTAATTCTCACCCAACGATTGCACCGTCGGCCGGACAGGACCGTCGGCCATTTGAAAATCAAAACCGGTGGGATCAAAATTATTGGCGGCCTTGAGGTCGGAGTCGGCTGCGTTGGGCTGAGCCCCAGCAATCGCGCAGGGGACCAGCGCGAGACCTGCGGCGAGGCATGTCACGAGTGCTTTTCTTTTCATTTTTTGAGTGGTGCGCCTTTCGTGCGGGTTCCAGGCAGGACCGATGGGGATTTCTGGTTGGCAGGGGATCGGATCAATGAGTTGCGGCGTGATTGCCTGGAAGCGCCGCAGGCGTGAAGAGAACCACGTTGTCCAGTGTCCAAGTCCAATTGGTGCCAGAGTCCGAATAGGTGATACGGACAAATTTCGCGCGGGTTGGGGAAAAGCTTAACTCAAGGATGGGCGAGGCGCCCTTGCCACTGGCGACGGGAGCACCCCAATCGTCTCCGTCCTCGGAGAGTTCAATGTCGCACGCGCGGATGTAGTTGGTCGGGGACTTGGAACTGCCGAGCCGAATCTCCGAAATAGTTGTGGGCTCGGGCAGCTCGATTTGGCACCAAGCGCCCGCGGTCTGGCCTTTCTCAACCGTCAGCGGGAGTTTGGTTGAGCCGGTCGAATAGACGATGGGCACGGGAGTCGAAATCGTCGTGCTGGCCGTGGTCCCCATAGTCGTCGAGATCGCTTTCGCAGGTGTGGCGGAAACTCCTTCAGTCTTAACCGTGCGGTTGGACGTGAATTTCCACTCGGCGCGATTCGCGAGTGGCTGGGCGTGCAGCGGACGAAGGGTGTCGAGCGTCCATGGGTCGGTGCGGCCAGGATTGGCGGTGCGGACGCGGGCGACGTCCTTCGGATCAACCGTCGAGGCGCCGTTGCTGAAGGCGGTGCGAATGTAGGAGACGACGGCGGCGATCCACTCGTCGTCGTTGGCGCCCATCGGGATCATTGCCGCCTCATACGTGCGGCCGGCGATCGGGCCGGAGACGCCAAAGAGAACGGCGTTTAGTGTTACGTCGGGATGGCCCTGCGCAGTCTCGGAACCGGCGAGGGGTGGTGCGAGTGTGGCGTCCTTGCCATCGATAGGCGTGCCCTTGCCGTCAACGCCATGGCAGGCGAAGCAGAGCTCCATGTAAATCTGCTGACCACGTTCCAGGCGTGCTTTCCCCGCCCCGTTGTAGCCGGTGGCGATCTGGGTGGAGAGCGGGTTAAGGAGTTGCGTGCCGATTTCCTTGATCGCGCGCGACGTGCTGGCGACGGCAGTCTTTTGGATCAGAGTTTTGGCCTCGGGGAGTTTGAGCAGATCCGCGGTCATCATTGCCTGAACCACCACGGCAATGTCGGGGTCCTTGACGAGGCCGAGGATTTCGGCGGGAAGTTTTTTGTCACCGGCCTTGATGAGCGACTCGCTGACACGGAGGGCGGCGATGCGGACTTGGGTGTGTGCGTCGTGGAATTTTTCGCGCACGAGATCGGCGTCGACGGCGCCGAGGCCTTCAAGAGTCCAGAGTGCGTGCAAGCGCGCGAGCGGGTTGGCGTGGGTGCGGGCCATCGCCTTGAGTGCGGGCGCGACGGATTTGTCCTGGGCGAGGACGAGGAGCTTTTGCGCGGTGTCGCGCCACCAGCCGTTCCCGTGCGACAGTCGGGCGACGAGTTGTGCCGGCGTTTCGTCGAGCAGTCTCGGCGCCGGGCCGGGCTTTGCGCTGTCGTGCACGAGCCGCCAGATGCGCCCGCCGCCGACGTTCTTGTCGAGGGCGTATTGCTGAATCACGGTGCGGAGGTAGGAGCCCGCTTTGGTCCAGTTACCCTCTTGAATGATGCCGCGATACATGTCGGTGATGTAGAGCGTTCCGTCGGGGCCGGTGACGAGGTTCACGGGGCGGAAATAGGGATCGGATGAACGGATGAACTCGGATTTTTCGTAAGCGTTGCGCAACGTGGTGATGCCGTCCTTCACGTCTATTTTCGTGCGCCGGATCAGGCGGCCGACGGGTTCACAGTAAAGCAGATCTCCGGCGAGATCGGCGGGGAGACGATCCCCGCGGTAGATGTCGGCGCCGCAGGCGGCGGTGATGTGATTGAGGGTTTTCTCGACGGGGCGGAAGCGGTTCGTGCCGCCCTGCACGTCGGGAATCGGGACGAGCGGCCAGACCTCCTTGTAGTCGCGCGGAAGTTCGTCGCGGAATTTGAACGCACCATAG
>CALRZR010000311.1:0-8290 GCA_943372705.1 Opitutus sp. GAS368
CGGTCTCACCAACGCCTTCTCCATCGCCGGCTCCTTCGCGTTCCCGGCCGGCAGCAAAGACGCCGCCGTCCTCATCGATCTCACTCCGGGCAATTACGGCATCCAAATCGGCTCCGGCGACGCCACCAGCGGACTCGCCATCATCGAGGTTTACGATCTGACCCCTGCCAATCCGCCGACCGTCACGATCGCCGCCACCGATGCTACCGCCGACGAGTCCGGCAATAACCGCGGCGAGTTCACGCTCTCCCGCACTGGAGACACCGCGCTCCCCCTCATCGTCAACTACGGTGTCGGTGGTTCCGCGGTCAATGGCTTCGACTACCCACCCCTCCTCGGCAGCACCACGATTCCCGCCGGCGCCACCAGCGTGAAAATCCCCCTCTCCCCGAATCCCGACGTCCAGAGCGAGGGCACCGATTCCGTCGTCCTTACGATCGCCACCGGCCCCGGCTATCTGATCGGCGCGCAAAACAGCGCCACCGTCACCATTGCCGACAGTCCCGCCACCCTCTACGTCGCAAGCGTGCGTCCCACCGGCTCCTCCACCAGCGGCACCACGGCGTCCGGCACCGCCTCGATTCTCCTCAGCTCCAGCGGCACCCTCGCCGCCGTCAACGTCTCCTTCTCCAACCTCAGCTCGACCCTCACCAGCGCCCATCTCGTGATCGGCTCCAACGAGGATTACGTCTTCGACCTCGGCAACGCCGGCCAAGTCAACGGCGCGCAGTGGACCTTCTCGCCCACCGGCCCCTATACCAGCGCCGCCCTCCTCGATGCGCTGAAGACCGGCAACATCGCCGTCCGCCTCGACACCTCGAAGTTCCCCAGCGGCGAAGTCAAAGGCGCCTTCATCCAAGGCTCCGGCTCCCGCACCTTCACCGCCCCCGCCGCCCCGCCCGCCGTCTCGCTCAACAACGTCACCGCCACCGACGCCGCGCGCTTCCTTACTCAGGCCACCTTCGGCCCCACCAAAGCCGAAATCGACGCCCTCACCGGCGGCTCGATCGATACGTGGCTCAACACCCAATTCGCCCTCCCGTTCACCTCTCACCGCACCGGCACCCAGACCGACCGCAACACCTTCGGCGGCAGCAACAGCTTCACTAACTGGAACGCCACCCACATGCCCAACCGGCAGTCCGCTTGGTTCAAGATCTCCCTCACCGCGCCCGACCAACTCCGCCAGCGCGTCGCCTTCGCCCTCAGCCAAATCCTCGTCATCTCCGACATCTCGCTTGGCGATGACAACCGCTCCGAGCCCATCGCCAACTACTACGACATCCTCGGCAACGGCGCCTTCGGCAATTACCGCACCCTGCTCGAGCAGGTCAGCCTCAGCCCACTCATGGGCGAGTATTTGAGTTCTCTCCGCAACTCCAAGGCCACCTTCGACTCCTCCGGCGCTACCCTCACCACGCCCGACGAAAATTACGCCCGCGAGGTCATGCAGCTCTTCACCATCGGTCTTACTCAACTCAACCCCGATGGCACCCTCGCCCTCGGCGCCGACGGTCTCCCTGTCCCGACCTACGACCAGACCACGATCACCGAGATGGCCAAGGTCTTCACCGGCTGGGCCTATCCGTCCACGAACCTCACCCAATTCCGCACCGCCGGCGCCAACTACTATACGCCGATGCAGCTCTTCCCTGCGTTCCACGACGACACTGCGAAGAACCTCACCCCCGTCACCACCACGCCCATCCCCGCGGCCCAAGGTGGCACCAAAGACCTCCAGCTCGCGCTCGACGCCCTCTTCACGCATCCCAACACCGGACCCTTCGTCTCCAAGTTCCTGATTCAGCGCCTCGTAACCAGCAACCCGAGCCCGGCCTACGTCTACCGCGTCGCCGAAAAATTCCGCGACAACGGCTCCGGCGTCCGCGGCGACCTCGCCGCCGTCGTCCGCGCCATCCTCACCGACTACGAGGCCCGCTCGCCCGCCGTCGCCAGCAACGCCTCCTACGGAAAACTCAAGGAGCCGCTCCTTCGCTTCACCGGTCTCCTGCGCTCCTTCGGCGCCAGCTCGACCAGTGGCCGCTACATCGGCTTCCGCCACCACGTCAACGGCACGGTCATTACCAGCGCCACCCCGAAGCCCGCGACTGCCGGTGAGATTGGCACCTACAACTCCGCCACCCTGCCTTACAGCGCCATCGGCCAGATTGCCCAGGCCGCCCTCCGCTCGCCCACGGTCTTCAATTTCTACCACTCCGACTACGTCCTGCCCGGCCCTCTCGCCGCCGCCGGCCTTGTCGCCCCTGAGTTCGAAATCACCGACGACAACTTCGCCATCAGCGTGCCGAACTACCTGCGCAACTTCGTCAATGCGACCACCACCGGCGTGGCCGCCACCATCCAACCCTACGTGCTCACGCTCGATCTCACCTACGAACAAACCCTCCTGAGCAACCCCACCGCCCTCATCGATCATCTGAGCCGGGTGCTCTGCGCCGATACCCTCCCCGCCGCGGCCCGCACCCGGATCACCACCGCCCTCGCGGCCCTCCCCACCGCGACCACCCCGATCGACCGCGCCAAAACCGCCGTCCTCCTCGTCCTCACCAGCCCCGCCGCCGCTATCCAAAAATAAAGTAGGGCGGACTTCAGTCCGCCCTTTCGCTCCTTCCTCCGTCAGTTCCCTTCTCTCCGGCTCCGCCTCTTTCGCCCCAGACGCCAGACCCCATCCCCTAGACTCGATCCCTCTCCCATGAGCAAAAAATCCGCCCCCGAAGTTTCCCGCCGCGAATTCCTCGGTTCCGCCTGCTGCGCCGCCGTCGGTGCCACCGGTCTCCTCTCCGCCCTCGGCAGCCTCCGCCTCATGGGCGCAGCCGCCAGCCCCTCCAACGGCCCGCAGACCCCTGCCACCGCCGGCGCCCCGATCGACGCCGACTACAAGGCCCTCGTCTGCCTCTTCCTCAACGGCGGCAACGATGCCAACAACCTCATCATCCCGATGGGCTCCGGCTACTCCGCCTACGCCTCCGCCCGTTCCAATCTCGCGATTCCCCAGTCCGCGCTCCTCGGCCTCACGCCCAAATCCGCCGGCGACGGCCGCACGTGGGGACTGCACCCGTCCGTCACCGATCTCCACCGCATGTTTGGTTCCGGCCAAGCCGCCCTCCTCGCGAATGTCGGCACGCTCGTTTACCCGACCACCAAGACCCAATACACCGCCCGCAGCGTTCCCCTTCCCCCGCAGCTTTTCTCGCACAGCGATCAGCAGGTGCAATGGCAGCACAGCGTGCCGGACAAACCCACCTCCACCGGTTGGGGCGGCCGCGTCGCCGATCTCGTCAACGCCTTCAACACGAGCGACCAGATCTCCATGTCGATCAGCATCGCCGGCAAGAACACCTTCCAGGTCGGCAACCGAGTGACCCAATACGCCATCGGCACCGGCGGCGCCACCGTCCTCGCCGGCAACACCACCAATCTCAATCCCACCAATCTCGACGGCGTCCGCTTCCGCGCCCAAAAAGACCTCTTCGGCCAAGCCCAACCCGGCCTCTTCGAGACCGCCTTCGCCACCGCTTCCGGCGATGCGATCGTCAGCTCCGATCTCCTCAACACCGTGCTCACCGCCTCCGGCGCGATCACGACCACGTTCCCCAACACCACCGCCGGCAATCAGCTCCGCATGGCCGCGCGCCTCATCGCCGCGTCGCCCACCCTCGGTCTCAAACGCCAGATTTTCTTCGTCCAACTCGGCGGCTGGGATCTCCACGCCGGCCAGCTCGTCAACACCGATCCCACGACTGGCACGCACGCCGGCCTCCTCGCTCAAATCAGTCAGGCGATGGACGCCTTCTACAAAGCCACCGTCGAGCTCGGCGTCGCCAACCAGGTCACCACCTTCACCGCCTCCGACTTCGGCCGCACCTTCCGCTCCAACGGCGACGGCTCGGACCATGGTTGGGGCAGCCACGCCATTGTGATGGGCGGCGCCGTCAAGGGCGGCGACATCTACGGCAAGATGCCCACCCTCACCATCAACGGCCCCGATGACACCGGCCTCGGCCGCTGGATTCCGACGACCAGCGTCGACGAATACGCTGCCACCCTCGCCACCTGGTTCGGCGTCAGCACCACCGATCTCCCGACCGTCCTTCCCAATATCGGTCGCTTCAAAACCCAGAACCTCGGCTTCATCTGAACAACGGAGCGGCGGTTTTCAGCCGCCGGCTCGCGCCGTGCCACGCCTCCCACGTGCCCCCCTCAACCCACCGGCAATGACCAACAAAAACGCGGCGCCCTCGCCGCGTTTTTTTGCGCCCACCCTCTTCGCCGTGAAAATCATCCGTCGCTTCCTACTCGCTGCTACGCTCGCCTCGCTCGGCTTCACCGGGCTCTTCGCCGCCGACTCCCGCCCGGCCCTTTCCGTCACGACCTCCACCGTTTCCTCCGACGGACTGCTCGCCGGTTTCACGATCGGTCCCGGCCCCACGCAAGCCGTTCTCCTCCGTGCCGTCGGTCCTTCCCTCGCCGTCCCCGGCGCCATCGCTGATCCCGTTCTCACACTCTACGACCACACGCTCACCGCCATTGATCGCAACGACCACTGGCTCCCCGCCGACGCCCCCACGTTCACCCGTGCCGGCGCCTCCGCCTTCGCGCCCGGCAGCCAAGACTCCGCACTCGTCACCACGCTCGCCCCCGGCAGCTACACCGCCCACGTCGCCTCCGCCGATGCGTCCCCCGGCCTCGTCCGCCTCGAACTCTTCCCGCTCGACGGCCCCGCCCCGCGCTTTCGCAACGTCTCCGTTCGCCTCCACGTCGGCGCCGGCCCCGCTCCCGTCGTCCACTTCGCCGTTTCCGCCAATCAACCCGCCCGCCGCCTCCTACTGCGCGCCGCTGGTCCCGCCCTCGCCGCCTTCGGCCTCACCGGCACGCTGCCCAACCCCACCCTCCGCCTCACCGCCGCCGACACCTCCACCACGCTTGCCGCAAACGACGATTGGTCCTCCCCCCCAACCTCCTCCGCATCCTCCGCGCCCTCCACCGCGACTGCCCCCGCCCTCGCGCAAGCCTTCGCCCGCGCCGGCGCCTTCACCTTCCCGCCCGCCAGCGCCGACGCCGCCCTCCTCCTCGACCTCGCGCCCGGCGATTACTCCCTCCACGTCGCCGACACCACCGGCGCCGCCGGCCTCGCCCTCGTCGAAATCTACGATCTCACCGACGACGACACCCCGCGACTCTTGGCCTCCACGGCCAAACCCGCCGCGGCCACGCCCCCCGAGCGCTCCACCGCCGCCGTCGCCAGCGCTCCGCCCTACCACAGTGCCGACACCAACCAGGATTTTTCCTTCAACCTCCTCGAGCTCACCCGCGTAATCGAACTCTACAACACCCGCCTCGGCACCACCCGCACCGGCCGCTATCGTCTCCAGACCGGCACCGAAGACGGCTTCGCCTCCGATCCCCTCACTGCCGACAACGCCACCGTCACCCTCGCCGCCTACCACTCCGCCGATTCCAATCGCGACGGCAAAATCAGCCTCTTCGAGCTCACCCGCATCATCGAGCTCTACAACACCCGCCGCGGCACCGTCCGCACCGGCGAACTCCACGTCGACCGCACCACCGAAGACGGTTTCGCCTCCGGCGCCCTCCCGCTCCTGACCCTCGCCGCCACCGACGCCAACGCCGACGAAGCAGGCGCCAACCCCGGCGAATTCACCGTCACCCGCCTCGGTGATCGCTCTGCCGATCTCACCGTCGACTACACCGTCGCCGGCACCGCCACCTCCGCCACCGACTTCACCGCCCTCACGGGCACCGTCGTCATCCCCGCAGGTTCCGCCTCCGCCAAAATCGTCCTCACCCCCGCGCCCGACGTCGTCGCCGAGGAACCCGAGACCGTCACCGTCACGCTTTCGAAAACCGCCACCGTCGCGATCGGCGCACCCGCCACCGTCACCGCCACCGTCACCATCGCCGACAGCCCCACCACACTCTACGTCGCCACGCTCCGTCCCGAAAGCGACGCCACCGCCTCCATCGCCTCCGGCACCGCCACGCTCCTCCTCAGCGCCAGCGGCACCCTCGCCAGCATCAACGTCTCGTTCTCCAACCTCAGCTCCGACCAAACCTCCGCGCATCTCCGCATCGCCCCCACCGGCGAATTCGTCGGCGGCCTCGCCCGCGGCAGCAAAGTCACTGGCGCCACGTGGCGCCTCACCCCGAGCGGTCCCTTCACCAGCGCCGATCTCCTCGCCGCCCTCCGCAGCGGAAAAATTTTCGTCGGCATCGATTCCACCGCCTTCCCCGCCGGCGAGCTCCGCGGCACGTTCCTCCAAGGCTCCGGCTCCACCACATTCATCGCCCCCGCCGCCCCGCCCGCCGTCGCGCTCACCAACGTCACCGCCACCGACGCCGCCCGCCTCCTCACGCAGGCCACCTTCGGCCCCACCAAAGCGGAGATCGACTCCCTCACCGGCGGCTCGATCGATACGTGGCTGACCACCCAACTCGCCCTCCCGTTCACCTCGCACCGCTCCGCCACCGTCGCCGACCGCACCACCTTCGGCGGCAGCGGCAGCTTCACCAACTGGAACGCGATCCACGCCCCTAATCGCCAGTCCGCCTGGTTCAAAACCTCGCTCACCGCCCCCGACCAACTCCGCCAACGCGTCGCTTTCGCCCTCAGCCAAATCCTCGTCATCTCCGATGTTTCCCTCGGCGACGACAACCAGGCCGAACCCCTCGCGCACTACTACGACCAGCTCGGCAACGGCGCCTTCGGCAATTTCCGCACGCTCCTCGAGACGGTCACGCTCAGCCCGATGATGGGCCTCTACCTCAGCTCGCTCCGCAACTCCAAGGCCACCTTCGACGGCACCGGCGCCACGCTCACCACGCCCGACGAAAACTACGCCCGCGAGGTCATGCAGCTCTTCACGATCGGCCTCTCCCAACTCCAACCCGACGGCACCCTCGCCCTCGGCGCCGACGGCCTGCCCGTCGCCACCTACGATCAGACCACCATCACCGAGATGGCCAAGGTTTTCACCGGCTGGGCCTACCCCTCGACGAACCTCACGCAGTTCCGCACCGCCACCCGCAATTACATCGCGCCGATGCAGCTCTTCCCGTCGTTCCACGACGACACCGCGAAGAACCTTAGCCCCGTCACCACCACGCTCCTGCCCGCCGGCCAAGGCGGCACCCTCGATCTCAAGGCCGCCCTCGACGCCCTCTTCAACCACCCCAACACCGGCCCCTTCCTCTCGAAACAGCTCATCCAGCGCCTCGTCACCAGCAACCCGAGCCCCGCCTACGTCTACCGCGTGTCCCAGAAATTCAATGACAACGGCTCCGGCGTCCGCGGCGATCTCGCCGCCGTCGTCCGCGCCATTCTCACCGACTACGAAGCCCGCTCCCCCGTCGTCGCCGCCAACGTCACCTTTGGCAAACTCAAGGAGCCCCTCCTCCGCCTCACCGCCCTCCTCCGCGCCTTCAACGCCTCCTCCACCAGCGGACGTTTCCTCGGCTACCGCGTCCACGTCAACGGCACGCCCATCGATGGCACCACGCCGGTTCCCGCCACCTCCGGCGAGATCACCACCGTCAGCTCCGCCACCCGCCTCGACAACCTCCAGGGCTCCCTCGCGCAGGCCGCCCTCCGTTCGCCCACCGTCTTCAATTTCTTCCACCCCGACTACATCCTCCCCGGCCCCCTCGCCGCCGCCGGCCTCGTGACGCCCGAGTTCGAAATCACCGACGACAACTACTCCATCAGCGTCCCCAATCTCCTGCGCACCTACGTCAACGCCGTCATCCCCACCTCCGGCGGCGTGCCCACCGCGGCCGCGCCCTACGTCCTCCTGCTCGATCTCACCTACGAGCAAACCCTCGTCGCCACCCCGTCCGCGCTGCTCGACCACCTGAACCTCCTCCTCTGCGCCGGCACGCTCCCCGCCGCCGCCAAAACGCGCATCACCACCGCCCTCGCCGCCCTCCCCGCCGCGACCACGACCCTCGACCGCGCCAAATCCGCCGTCCTCCTCGTCCTCACGAGCCCCGCCGCCGCCATCCAAAAGTAACCGGTCTTTCTCTTTCCTCGTTCTCTTAACTTTCTCCCCCTGCGCGCGCTGCCTCCCGCGCGTGCCCTGCGAATCGCGTTCCGCACCCCGCCGCCACTCGCGTCCGAATCTCCGCCGCCGGTCACATTCTCCTCGCGGCGGTTTCCGCGCCGAATCTCGTTACTCCGCACCGTCCGCTGCGTCCTGATGCGCGTGTCGCTCGCCTCGACACCGCCTTTCCCGTTCGGCCGGCCCCCCCCCCC
>CALRZR010000312.1:0-8278 GCA_943372705.1 Opitutus sp. GAS368
CTTTTTGCGCGGCGTCGGCGGGGGTGACCCACGGGCCGCCGAAGGGCCAGCCGGTGCCGGTGGCCATGTCGACGCCGAGGCCGAGGCGTTGGGCTTCGCGGCCGGTGTGCTCAAGCATCTCGACCCATTTGGGCGAGAGGTAGTCGAGGTAGCGGGACTCGGCGCCTTTTACGCCGTAGATGGGCGTGATCTCGACGCCACCGAGGCCGGCGGAGGCGAACTGTTCGAGCTGGCGGGTGAGGTTGGCTTTGTCGACGGCGCTGCCGGGCCACCACCAGCGCGTCCAGGGTTTGTTTTCCTTGGTGATCTCGGGCCAGCCGAGGGAGTCGGCGGCGGGCTCGGCGGCGTGGGATGGGACGAAGAGGACGGAGAGGAGGAATGGGACTAGTGCGAGGCGGAGGCGGCGGGCGGGGCGAGGGGAGCGCATGGTGAGAGGAATCGCGCCGGAGATTGAGGCGCGCAAATGAGGGGTGGTCGGACAGTCCTGGCTCTCACGAGCCGGGCTACGAGGAGGAGACGGCAGCGCGGGCTGAACCACCGCGCTACGCGGCGGAGGGATCACCCGCCGAGGTAGGTGGCTTTGAGCTGCGGGTCGGCGCGGAGTTTTTTGCTTTCGCCTTCCATCGCGATGCGGCCGGTCTCGAGGCAGTAGGCGTAGCTGCTCACTTCGAGGGCGAGGTTGGCGTTCTGCTCGACGAGGAGAATCGTGATGCCGTGGTTTTGGTTAATCTCCACGATCTTCTCGAAGATGGTGCTGATGAGTCGCGGCGCGATGCCGAGTGACGGCTCGTCGAGCATGAGGAACTTCGGATTGCCCATGAGGGCGCGGCCGATGGCGAGCATCTGCTGTTCGCCGCCGGAGAGCGTGCCGGCGGTTTGTTTGATGCGCTCTTTCAGGCGTGGGAAAATGCTGAAGACGTAGTCGCGATTTTTCGCGATGAGGTTGTGGTCAGTCTGCAGGTAGGCGCCCATCGAGAGGTTTTCGTCGACGGTGAGGTTGGAGAAAATCATGCGGCCCTCGGGCACGTGGCAGAGGCCGCGCGCGACGATCTTGTGCGGGGCGAGGGCGGAGATGTTTTCGCCGAGGAAGGTGACGGTGCCGCTCTTGGCGCGGAGGAGGCCGGAGATGGTGCGGAGCGTGGTGGTTTTCCCGGCGCCGTTGCCGCCGATGAGCGTGACGATGGAGCCTTGCTCGATCTTGAAGGAGATGCCGCCGAGGGCGCTGATGGCGCCGTAGGAGACGGAGAGGTCGGTTACAGAAAGCATGGGTTAACCACGGATGGACACGGATAGACACGGATGACGGAGGCAAAGGTATCCGTGTGTATTTGTGTTCATCCGTGGTTTCAAAAATTGGTAGCCAAACTCAGTGGTGGGCGAGGGCGTTTTGGTGGTCTTCGCCGAGGTAGGCTTCGATGACCTTCGGGTCGGACTGGATGTGAGCGGGCGTGCCCTCGGAAATCTTCACGCCGTAGTCGAGGACGGCGATGCGCTGGCAGACCCCCATGACGACTTTCATCGAGTGCTCCACGAGGAGGACGGAGAGGTTGAACTGTTTTTGGATCTGCTGGATGAGGCGGACGAGTTCGACTTTTTCGGTCGGGTTCATGCCGGCGGCGGGCTCGTCGAGGAGGAGTAGCTTTGGCTTGGTCGCGAGGCAGCGGACGATCTCGAGGCGGCGCTGCTCGCCATAGGGAAGGCTCTTCGCGGGGGCGTCGCGGAAACGGCGGAGGTTGAAAATATCGAGGAGTTCCTCGGCGCGCTGCGTGATCGCGGCTTCGTCGGCGCGGAAGGCGCCGAGGCGGACGAGCGACTGGACGGGGGCGGTCGCGCGGTGGAGATTGCAGGCGACGCGGACGTTATCGAAGACGGAGAGGGAGCCGAAGAGACGGATGTTTTGAAACGTGCGGGCGATGCCGAGCTCGACGATCTGATTGACGCGTAGCCCGGCGAGGGGGCGGCCGTTGAACGAGACGGTGCCCTCGGTGGGCTGGTAGACGCCGGTGATGAGATTGAAGACGGTGGTTTTGCCGGCGCCGTTGGGGCCGATGAGGCCGCAGAGTTCGTTTTCGCCGACGGTGAAATCGACGGCGTTGACGGCGGTGAGGCCGCCGAAACGGATCGTGGCTTTGTCGAGTTGGAGGAGGGCGCCTCCATTTACGATTTTCGATTTACGATTTTCGATTTCCACGACGAGAAGGTGGTTGGCTCAATTTCTGTCTAGCGCGGAGCTTGCGGGTGACGTTGCGCATCAATTGTTCCAGCGTGAGGCACTGCTCGGGATGCTCTTGTGCCTCGCGCCAGCGGCGGTCTAATTCCGTTAACAGGTTGGGGTCGTCGGCTCGCATGACGCCTGGCGGGCATCCTAGGGCGGCGATGTCGGCTGCGATGGCTGCCCCAAGCTTCTTTTCAAGCCGGAGTTTTTGGTCGAGCGAGAGTCTTTTAATTGCGGACGTGAGCGCGGTCAGGCTCGGTTCTGCGGTGAGATTTTTTCCCGCGCGATTCATGACTTGGCCTTGCCGAGCTTGAAGTTGAAGAGGCCTTGGGGGCGGACGAGCATGAGGATGATCAGGAGGAGCGAGTAGATGATCATGCGATACTCGGCGATGGGGCGGAGAAGCTCCGGAAGAAGGGTGAGGAGGATGGCGGCGAGGATGACGCCGAGGGTGTTGCCCATGCCGCCGAGGATGACCATGACGACGATCTCGATGCTCTTGGTGAAATCGAAGCCGGTGGGCGTGATCGTCATTTTGAAGTGGCCGTAGAGACCGCCCGCAATGCCGGCGAAAAAGGCTCCGATAACGAAGGCGACGATCTTGTAATTCGTGGTGTTGAGGCCGACGGCTTCGGAGGCGATTTCGTCGTCGTGAGTGGCGAGGAAGCCGCGGCCGTAGGTCGAGTTGACGAGACAAGTGACGACGAAGACGGAGATGGCGACGAAGGCCAGGACCCAGAAGATCGTCGTGTAGGGCGGAATGCCGTTGAGGCCAAGGGCGCCGCCGAGGAATTCCACGTTTTGAAAAATGACGCGGATGATTTCGCCGAAGCCGAGGGTGACGAGGGCGAGGTAGTCGCCCTTGAGGCGAAGTGACGGGACACCGACGGCGAGACCCGCGAGGGCCGCGCCGAGGCCGCCGCCGACGAGGGCCGCGAGAAACATGAAGCCTTGCTGAAGGGCGGTGCCGCCAGACTCACCGAGGATTTTCGGGCCGAGAAAGAGCGAGACGGCGGCGGCGAGGTAAGCTCCGACGGACATGAAGCCGGCGTGACCGAGGGAGAATTGGCCCGTGTAGCCGTTCACCAGGTTGAGTGAGACGGCGAGGATGATGTTGATGCCGATGCCGGTGAGGACATCGAGGTGGTAGGGGTCGATCTTGTCCGAGAAATGCGAGATCCCGAGGGCAGCGAGCAACGCGGCGAGGAGGTAGAGGTGCGGCTTCGGCATGGCGGATTAGCTGAGAGCGGCGAGCTGAGAGCTGAGAGCCGGAAGGGTTTGACGTGCGTGGCTGAGAGCGGCGAGCTGAGAGCTGAGAGCGAGAAGCGGGGGAATGGCGTAATTTGAAGGCATTGGGCGGATCGGCGCTGAGCTCTCAGCTCTAGACTTTTTCGACCGTGAACTTGCCGAGGAGGCCGGCGGGGCGGAAGAGGAGGATGATAATGAGAATGGCGAAGGCGATGGCGTCTTTGTAGGTCGACCACTGGCTGCCGTTCACGAAGGTCTCGACGGTGCCGAGGAGGAGACCGCCGAGGGCGGCGCCGGGGATGTTGCCGATGCCACCGAGCACGGCGGCGACGAACGCTTTGAGGCCGGGCATCACGCCCATGAGCGGGTCGATCGACGGGTAGTTGAGGGCGTAGAGGATGCCGCCGGCGCCGGCGAGGGCGGAGCCGAGGCCGAACGTGAACGAGATGACGACGTCGTTGTTCACGCCGACGAGTTGGGCGGCTTTCGGATTGAGGGAGACGGCGCGCATCGCGGTGCCGATTTTTGTGCGGTAGACGATGAGCTGGAGACCGACCATCAGAAGGGCGGCGACGACGATGACGATGATCTGGTTCGTCGAAATCACGAGGCTGCCGAAGGAGTAGTTCGACGACGGAAAGACAGCGGGAAAGGTGCGGGGGGTAGCACCAAAGAAGACCTGGCCGGAGTATTCGAGAAGCAGGGACACGCCGATGGCGGTGATAAGGACGTTGAGTGTGGCGGCGCCGCGGAGAGGGCGGTAGGCGAGGCGCTCGATGATCATACCGAGGAGCGCGCAACCGAGCATGGCGGCGAGTAGAACGACGAGGCCGCCCCAGACGGTGTTTTCCGGAATGTGTTTTCCGAGGTAGTAGCCGATGAACGACCCGACCATGAAGACGTCGGAGTGCGCGAAGTTGATGAAGCGTAGCACGCCGTAGACCATCGTGTAGCCGAGCGCGATGAGCGCGTAGATGGCGCCGAGGGAGAGGCCGTTGATCAGTTGTTGGAGGAATTCGGACAAGTGAAGGTGAGAGTTGAGAGCTGAGAGTTGAGAGATTCGGACTCCGTTGTCACTCGCCGAGGGAGCGAGGGAGGCCACTGAGCATACGGCTGATTTCTTCGGCGTCGGCGTAAAGTTGTTGGTAGGCTTCGACGGCGAGAAAACCCTCGTGGCGGGCAATGGTGGCCTGAGTGACAACTTCGAAAAGCGATCCGGCGGCGTAGCCGAGGAATCGGCAAAAATCGGCCGGGGGGCGGGCGGAGCCTTCGGCAATGTTGGACGAAATTGAGTTGGCGGCCCGGCGGATTTGGTTCGTGAGGCCGAACTGTTCCTCTCGCGGGAATGGCTTCGTCACTCGATAGACTTGGCCGGCATACGCGACGGACTTTTGCCAGACTTCAAGTTTCTCAAAGTTAAACATTCGCGTGTTTGAAGACTCTCAGCTCTCAGCACTCAACTCTCAACTTGGCGCGTCCCGCGCTTACGGCGTGACGGCCTCGAAGAATTGGGAGCGGCCGTTTTTTACGGTGAGCATGACGGCGGCTTTGGCGCTGTTGCGTTTTTCGTCGATCGTCGTGTTGCCGGTGACGCCGGGGAAATTTTTCGTGGCGGCAATGGCGTCGCGGAGTTTGGGACCTTCGGTGGTGCCGGCTTTTTTCATGGCGGCGGCGATGAGGTAGACGGCGTCGTAGCCGAGGGCGGAGACGGCTTCGGGGACTTCGTTGCTCCAGCGGGCGGAGAATTTCTTCACGAAGGCGCGGACTTCGGGGGCGTCGTTTTCCGCGGAGAAATAGGTCGAGTAGTAGGTGCCTTCGACGGCTTTGCCGCCGAGCTCGATGAGTTGGGGGGCCTCCCAGCCGTCGCCACCGATGAAGGGGACATCGATGCCGAGTGAGCGGGCCTGGCGGCAGATGAGGGCGGCCTCGGTGTAGAAGCCGGTGACAGCGATCACGTCGGGTTTGAGCGGGCGGAGGGCGGTGAGTTGGGCGCGAAAATCTTTTTCGCCCTCGTTGTATTTTTGCTCGCCGATGATCTCACCGCCGCGGGTGGTGAAATCCTGGCGGAGGACGGCGGAGAGGCCGACGCTGTAGGGCGAATTGACGGCGGTGAGGAGGGCGACGCGTTTGGCCTTGAGGGACGTGGCGGCGAATTTGGCGAGGACGGCGCCTTGAAACGGATCGATGAAGCAGATGCGGAAAATGTAGTCGCCTACCTCGGTGACGCGCGGGTTCGTCGAGGAGATCGCCATCATGGGGATCTTGGCGTTTTGGCAGACGGGGGCGGCTTCGAGGGAGTTGGCGGAGGCGTTGGCGCCGATGACGGCGACGACTTTGTCGCGGGAGACGAGTTTTTTGACGGCGGTGGCGGACTCGCCCTGTTTCGACTGGATGTCTTCGACGAGGTAGGCGAGGGGGCGGCCGAGGACGCCGCCTTGGGCGTTGATTTCCTCAATGGCGAGGAGGACGCCTTTGCGGGTGGCGACGCCGAACGCGGCGTCTTTGCCGGTGAGGGAGCCGTAGTGGCCGAGCTTGATGGGGTCGGCGGCCGCTGAGGCGGCGGTGGCGGAGAGGGGGAGAAGGAGAGAAAGAGAGAGCGGGAGAAAGAGGAGGGCGCGGACGAGCTGCGCCCCTACGGGGGGGAGGGGAGAAATCATGGATCGATGGTTTCGACGTAGGTAGCCTGGCCGTTTTTCACGGTGAGGATGACGGCGGATTTGGAGGCGTTGCGCTGGGCGTCGATGGTGGTGCGACCGGTGACGCCGGGGAAATTTTTGGTGGCGGTGAGGGCGGCGCGGAGTTTCGGGCCTTCGGTGGTGCCGGCGCGGGTGATGGCTTCGGCGACGATGAGGGTGGCATCGTAGGCGAGCGGGGCCATGGAGTCGGGCGTCTCGCCGTTGTAGCGGGCGCGGTATTTTTTCACAAACGCAGCGACTTCGGGCGCGGTGCTGGAGGACGAGTAGTGGCTGGCGTAGTAGGTGCCTTCGACGGCCTTGCCGCCGATCTCGATGAGCTCGGGAGCTTCCCAGCCGTCGCCACCGAAGACGGGGATCGTGAGGCCGAGATCGCGGGCCTGTTTACAGATGAGCGCGGCTTCGGTGTAGAAACCGGTCGCGGCGATGGCGTCGACTTTGGCGGCTTTGATCGCGGTGAGTTGGGCGCGGAAATCTTTGTCGCCCTCGGAGTATTTTTGGTCGGCGGCGATCTCGCCACCGAGGGCCGTGAATTTCTCACGGAACACTTTCGAGAGGCCGACGCTGTAGGACGCGGAGACGGAGGTGAGGATGGCGACGCGTTTCGCTTTCAGCGTGGTGCGGGCAAATTTGGCGAGGACGGCGCCCTGAAACGGGTCGATGAAACAGGAACGGAAAATGTAGTCGCGCTTGTCGGTGACCTCGGGAGCGGTGGCGGTGGTGGCGACGAACGGGATGCGGGCGGCCTGCGCAATGGGGGCGATTTCGAGGCAGTTGGACGAGGTGCCGCCGCTCAAGATGGCGACGACTTTCTCGCGGCTGACGAGTTTTTTGGCGACGGTGGCGGAGTCGCCGGGTTTGGACTGGTTGTCTTCGGCGACGACGACGAGCGGGCGGCCGAGGACGCCGCCGCGGGCGTTGATTTCATCGATCGCCATCTGCACGCCGCGGTGGGCTTGCTGGCCGAAGGCGGCCTCTTTGCCGGTGAGGGGTTCGATCTCGCCGAGTTTGATGGGTTCGGCGGCGGTGGCGGAAGACGCGGAGAGGGGGAGAAGAAGCGCCGAGGTGGCGGTGAGGATGGCGAAAGAAAGGGCGTGGACGAGCCACGCCCCTACGAAGAAGCGATTCATCACGGGGCGACGGTTTTGTGGAACTGCAGCTTGCCGCCTTTGATGGCGATGATGGTGGCGGCTTTGGACGCGTTGCGGTCTTTGTCGAGGGTGGTCACGCCGCTGGCGCCGGGGAAATTCTTGGTGGCGGCGAGGGCGTCGCGGAGTTTCGGGCCGTCGGTGGTGCCGGCACGTTTGATGGCGTCGGCGAGAACGTAGACGGCGTCATAGCCGAGTGCGGAGAAGGCGCCGGGGACCTCGCCGTTCCAGCGGGCTTTGTATTTGGAGACGAACTTGCCGACGGCGGCGTCGGTGTTTTCGGCGGAGAAGTGCGTGGAATAGTAGCAGCCGTTGAGGGATTCGCCGCCGATGGAGAGGAGTTGTTCATCTTCCCAGCCGTCGCCGCCGAAGAAGGGGACGGTGATGCCGAGGTCGCGGGCTTGGCGGACGATGAGGGCGGCTTCGGTGTAGTAGCTGGGGACGAAGACGGCGTCGACGTTGGCGGCTTTGACGGCGGTGAGTTGGGCGCGGAAATCTTTGTCGCCCTCGGAGAAATTTTTCTCGGTGACGACGACGCCGCCGGCGGGAACGAAGGTCTCTTTGAAGAACTTGGCGAGGCCGAGGCTGTAGGCGTTGGAGACGGAGGAGAGGATGGCGACGCGTTTGGCCTTGAGGTCATCCTTGGCGAATTTCGCCATGACGGTGCCTTGGAACGGGTCGATGAAGCAGACGCGGAAGATGTAATTGCCGACCTGGGTGACCTTGGGGTTGGTGGCGGCGGGGGCGATCATGGGGATCTTAGCCTGCTGGGCGATGGGGGCGGCTTCGAGGGAGCGGCCGGAGGAGACTTCGCCGATGAGGGCGACGACCTTGTCGCGGGAGATCAGTTTTTTGACGGCGGTGGCGGACTCGCCGGACTTGGTCTGGTTGTCTTCGTGGGCGAGTTCGAGTTTGCGGCCGAGGACGCCGCCGGCGGCGTTGATTTCCTCGAGGGCGAGCACGACGCCGTGGTG
>CALRZR010000313.1:0-8245 GCA_943372705.1 Opitutus sp. GAS368
CACCCCACCCGCGTCGTATGAACCCACTCCGCCTCCCCCGGCGCGCGCGCCTCGCTGTGCGTGTCCGCCGCGTCGCCACCGCCGTCACCGTCGCACTCGCTCTCGCATCGCTCGCTCGCGCCCAGGAACCGCGTCTCGCCAACCTCTCCACCCGCGCCACCTCCGGCACCGGCGCCGATACGCTCACTGCCGGCTTCGTCATCGGCCCCGGCGCCAACAAACAGGTCCTCATCCGCGCGATCGGCCCGACACTCTCGTCGTTCGGCCTCACCGGTGCCCTCGCCGATCCGGTGCTCACCCTCTTCAACAGCACCAACACCGCCCTCGCCACCAACGACAACTGGCTCCCCGCCGACGCTGCCACCTTCGCCGCCGTCGGCGCCTTCGCGCTCCCCGCCAATTCCCGCGACTCCGCCCTCGTCACCACGCTCGCCCCCGGTAACTACACCGCCCAGATCGCCGCCTCCGCCACGTCCGCCGGCACCGCAGCGTCTGGCCTCGCCCTCGTGGAAGTTTACGAACTCGCCGCCACGGGCTCCTCCGCCACCACCGCCAAACTCCTCAACACCTCCACGCGTCTCCAGATTTCCCCCACGTCCGCTCCGATCATCGGTTTTGTCGTCACGCCCGGCACCGGCACCCGCCGCCTCCTCCTCCGCGCCGCCGGCCCCGCCCTCAACGCCTTCGGCCTCACCGGCACGCTCGCCGATCCGTCGCTCGCGCTCACCACCGCCACCGGCACCGTCCTCGCCCGCAACGATAACTGGTCCACTCCGGTCACCGTCACCACCGCCGCACCCGCCGCCGACGCCCCCACCCTCACCGCCGCCTTCTCCACCGCCGGCGCCTTCGCCTTCCCTACGGCCAGCCGCGACGCCGCCCTCCTCGTCGATCTCGCCGCCGGCAACTACGGCATCCAGGTCTCCGGCGTCGCCGCCACCAGCGGCCTCGCCCTCGTCGAGGTCTACGATGTCACCGCCGCCCCCACCGGCGCCGTCACCGTCACGCTCGCCGCCACCAAATCCACCGCCGACGAATCCGGCGCCAACGCCGGCGAATTCACCGTCATCCGCACCGGCGACACCTCCACCGCGCTCACCGTCCAATACGGCGTCACCGGCTCCGCCACCAACGGCTTCGATTTCCCGCCGCTCCTCGGCACCGCCACGATCCCCGCCGGTGCCGCCTCCGCGAAAATCGCGCTGCAGCCGCTCCCCGACACCACCGTCGAGCCCAACGAAACCGTCACCATCACCCTCGCTGCCGCCCCCGCCTACACGCTCGGCTCCGCCACCGCCGCCACTGTCACGATCACCGACAGCCCCGGCACGCTCTACGTCGCCACGCTGCGTCCCGCCGCCAGCGCCACCGGCTCCGGCGCCTCCGGTCTCGCCACCATTGTCCTCAGCGCCAGCGGCACGCTCGCCACCGTCAACGTCTCCTGGACCAATCTTTCCTCCGGCCAAGCCGGCGCCCACCTCTTCCTTGGGAACAGCACCTCCTCCGGCGACTACGTGCTTAATCTTCCCCTCGGCCAAGTCTCCGGCGCGCAGTGGGTCATCGCGCCGACCGGCACCTACACCACCGCGCAAATTCTCAGCGCCCTCACCAACGGCCTCATCTACGTCGGCCTCGACACCGCCAACCATCCCGCCGGCGAACTCCGCGGCGCCTTCCTCACCGCCACCGGCTCGCAAACCTTCACCGCCCCCGCCGCCCCGCCCGCCGTTTCCCTCACCAATCTCACCGCCACCGACGCCGCGCGCCTCCTCACGCAAGCCACCTTCGGCCCGAAAAAATCCGAGATCGACGCCCTCACCGGCGGCTCCGTGCAGGCCTGGCTCGACGCCCAGATCGCCACCCCCAACGGCGGCCACCGCACGCGCACCATCATCGAGCGCGACTACAATCCCATCCTGACGAACAACGCGCGCCCCGAGGAACCGTTCCCGTTCCATCGCCAAGCCGCTTGGTTCTACCACGCCCTCCAGGGCCCCGACCAACTTCGCCAACGCGTCGCCTTCGCCCTCAGCCAAATCCTCGTCGTCTCCGAGGTCACGCTCGCCGGCCAGCAATTCACGGAAGGCCTCGCCCACTACTACGACCTCCTCGCCAACGGCGCCTTCGGCACCTACCGCGACCTCCTCGAAAAAGTCACCCTCAGCCCGATCATGGGCACCTACCTCAGCTCGTTGCGCAACGCCAAGGCCGACCCCGTCGCCGGCACCAACCCCGACGAAAACTACGCCCGCGAGATCATGCAGCTCTTCACCATCGGCCTCGTGCAACTCCAGCCCGACGGCACGCTCAAGCTCGACGCACAGGGCCTCCCCCTTCCGACCTACGATCAGACCACCATCACCGAGACCGCGAAAGTTTTCACCGGCTGGGGCTTCTACAATCCCGGCCAGGGCGCCGCGAATATCTCCGGCCAATTCCGCCGCGGCCCCCTCGACTACCTCTCGCCGATGATGCTGTATCCACCTTTCCATGAGCCCGCCGCCAAGACCATCGTCGGCGGCCTCGTCCTCCCCGCGAATCTCGGCGGCACCGAAGATCTCCGGCGCACGCTCGACGCCCTCGTCGCCCATCCCAACACCGCTCCGTTCATCTCGCGTCAGCTCATCCAGCGCCTCGTCACCGACAACCCCAGCCCCGGCTACGTCTACCGCGTCGCGCAAAAATTCGGCCCCACCGGCGACCTCGCCGCCGTCGTCCGCGCCATCCTCACCGACTACGAAGCCCGCTCGCCCGCCGCCACCACCGCTCCCGGCTACGGCAAACTCCGCGAGCCCCTCCTCCGCCTCACCGCCGTCCTCCGCACCTTCGGCGCCGCGGCGACAAGCGGCCACTACGTGAATTTCAACAACCCCGACGGCCCCCTCGCCCAAGCCGCCCTCCGCTCACCCAGTGTCTTCAACTTTTTCGAACCCGGCTACGTCCACCCCGGCGCCCTCGCCGCCGCCGGCCTCGTCGCCCCCGAATTCCAGATCACCAACGACACCACCGCCATCAGCACCCCGAATTTTCTTCGTCAGTTCATCTACGCCAACGCCGTCGGCCCCAACGCCGCCAACACCACCACGCTGAATCTCTCCGCCGAAACCGCCCTCGCCAACAACGTCCCCGCGCTCCTCGACCACCTCAATCTCCTGATGACCTCCGGCCAGCTCACCGCCACCGCCCGCACCCGCATCGCCACCGCTCTCGCATCCCTCAACCCCAACACGAGCGACCCCCTCGACCGCGCCCGCACCGCCATCCTCCTCCTCGCCACGAGCCCCGACG
Organism: Opitutus sp. GAS368; assembly: GCA_943372705.1. Lineage (GTDB taxonomy): Bacteria > Verrucomicrobiota > Verrucomicrobiia > Opitutales > Opitutaceae > GAS368. Next base: position 3,289 of record CALRZR010000313.1, read on the forward strand.
GCGCCACCCAACGCTAACCGGTCCTTGGTCCTTCTCCCCCTCTCCCCCTCTCTCCCTCTTCCGATCTCCATGACCACCCGCCGCCACTTCCTCGGTTCCGCCTGCTGCGCCGCCGTCGGCCTCACCGGCATGGCCTCCGCCCTCTCCGCCCTCCGCGCCACCGCAGCCGCCGCCAGCACCTCCGCCGTCCCGCGCGGCTCCTCCCCCGCCCGCGCCGCCGCCGTCCCCTCCGACTACCGCGCCCTCGTCTGCATTTTCCTCAACGGCGGCAACGACGCCTCCAACCTCATCGTCCCCTTCGACACCGGCACCGGTCCCACCAGTTACTCCGCCTACGCGGCCGCCCGCTCCGTCCTCGCGCTCCCGTCCGCCGGCCTCCTCCCGCTGTCTCCAAAAACCTCCGACGGCCGCGCCTTCGCTCTCCACCCGAGCATGGCCGAAATGAGAACCCTCTTCTCCTCCGGCCAGCTCGCCCTCCTCGCCAACGTCGGCAGCCTCGCCGAGCCCACCACCAAGGCCCAATACACCGCGCAGTCCGTCAAACTTCCTCCGCAGCTTTTTTCGCACAGCGACCAGCAGGTGCAGTGGCAAAGCTCCGTGCCCGACCAAACCTTCAAGACCGGCTGGGGCGGCCGCACCGCCGACCTCCTAAATTCCCTCAACACCAATCACGCCGTCTCGATGTCCGTCACGCTCGACGGCTTCAACAGCTTCCAAGTCGCCAACCAAATCTCCCAACTCGCCGTCCAGCCCGCCTCCACTGCCACACCGAAGGGCGGCCCCGTCGCCTTCCAAAACACCACCGGCAACAACAACCCCATCCGCTACGCCGCGCAAAAAGACCTCTTCGCCGGCGCCCACCCCAATCTCTTCGCCTCCGCCTTCGGCGCCCTCTCCACCGACGCCATTGGCACCAGCGAGCTCCTCGGCAGCGTCCTCGCCACCGCCCCCACGCTCGCCACCGCGTTCCCCGCCACGTCGCTCGGCAATCAACTCAAGACCATCGCCTACCTCATCTCCGTCTCCTCCGCCCTCAACCTCAAACGTCAGGTCTTCTTCGCGCGTGTGGGCGGATGGGATACACACGCCGACCAAGTCGACGAAGTGAACCAGGCCCTCGGCGCCCACGCCGATCTCCTGCAGCAAGTCAGCCAGGGCATGAACGCCTTCTACAACGCCACCGTCGAACTCGGCTGCGCCGAACGCGTCACCACCTTCACCGCCTCCGACTTCGGCCGCACCTACAGTTCCAACGGCGACGGCTCCGACCACGGCTGGGGCAGCCACCACCTCATCCTCGGCGGCTCCGTCAAGGGCGGCGACATCTACGGCAAGATGCCCACACCCACCATCGGCGGCCCCGACGACACCACCCAGGGCCGCTGGATTCCCACCACCAGTGTCGACGAATACAGCGCCACCCTCGCGACGTGGTTCGGCGTCAGCCCCACGAATCTCAGCATCGCCTTCCCGAACATCGGCCGCTTCGCCAAACCCAACCTCGGCTTCCTCACGTAGGGCAGGGTCTCCGACCCGCCCTCCCCGGGAGCCCGAGCGTCCCGCCCGCAACCGAGCAGCAGAATCCACCCGCCGCCAGCGCCCGCCATCACGCGCCCGTCCCAAAACCACTTCGCCCGCCCGCGCTCCGCCCAGTCCGTCGCCGCAAACGCCCGCGAGTGGACCGCGCCCACGCCTCCTTCGCTCTGCCTCGTCGCGCACCCCATATATTTTTTCCGCGCCACCCGCGTCATCCTCGGTCAAAAGCCCCTTCTCCGTCCCCGCCATGCCACGCCCGACTCCCACCTCTAACCACGTCCCCACCCTCGTCCTCAGCGCCCTCATCCTCGCCCTCCTCGTCTGGTATTTCTGGCCCGCCCCAGCCGGCACCGCCCCGGCCTCCCCCTCCGCGCCAGTTTCCACCTCCGGCCCCTCTCAAATCTCAAATTCCAAATCTCAAATCTCCACTCCGCCACCCGCGCCCGCCGAGCGCAGCACGCTCGCCGACGCCCTGAACGCCCCCACGTCCACCCTCCGCGCCGACCTCTCAGTCGTCCACGAAGTCATCACCACCTTCCGCACGAATTTCCCGCGCGACGGCAACCCCGTCGGCACCAACGCCGAAATCACCGCCGTCCTCACCGGCCAAAACAAACTCCGCCTCGCCCTCATCCCACCCGATCACCCCGCGATCAACCGCACTACCGGCGAACTCCTCGACCGCTACGGCACCCCGTTCTTCTTCCACGCCGAAAGCGGCACCCGCATGAGCATCACGAGCGCCGGCCCCGACAAAAAACTCCACACCCCCGACGACGAGACCTTCACCCCGTAGCCCGTCGGCGAACAGCCGACCGACATCTCCGTTCTCCCCGCGCCGGCGATCAGCCACCGCCGCACTCCCTAGAATTCGCCCATTGGCGAATTCCCTTAGCGTTCCAAAAGAAAGCCTACACCCACCGCTGCAGCGCCCCGCGCAGCTTCTCCTTCGCCCGCGCCACGCGCGCCTCCACCGCTTTCACCGTCGCGCCCACCGCCACCGCGATCTCCGCCTGCGACATCTCTTCGTATTCAAAAAGCACAATCACCTCGCGCAGCTCCGCAGGCAGCGCCGCGATCGCATCCCGCACCGCCGCCGCCCGCTCCCTCCGCTCCATCTCTCCTGCTCCCCCTCTCCCCCTCTCTCCTTCTTCCGTTTCGCTCCACGCCTCCAGCGCCACCTCCGGCCGCCGGCGCCACCACCGCAGCCGGTTCCTCGCGAGGTTCACCGCGATCGCCAGCACCCACGGCTTCACCTCCGCGCCCTCGCGAAATTTTTCCCGCTGCTGCCACACGCGCACAAACGTCTCCTGCGCCAACTCCTCCGCTTCGGTCACGTTGAGAACCAGCCGCGCGATCACGCTCTTCACCGGCCGTTCCCACCGTTCCATCAACGCCCCCAACGCCGCCTCGTCGCCCGCCCGCACGCGCCCCATCAGCGCCCGGTCTTCCGCCCGCGCCCGCCCCGCCTCGTCGCTTTCCCCCCGCCCGTCCCGTGCTTCGCGTTCGATTCCGCTCATCACGGTTTTGCCCCCACCGTAGGTGCTCCGGTGTGCGCATAGTCCGCGACCCGCGGCAACACCGTCGCGAGATAACGCTCCCCCTGCCCCGCCGGCATCAGCGCCGCCACACGCCGGAAATGCGCGTTCATCGCATCGACACACACTTTCTCCAGTCGCGCGACCTCCGCCGCCGAAGCCTTCCGCTCCCGCGCATCCATGATCGCCGCGCAATGCTCCCCGCACGCTTCGCCGAATTCGTCGTGCAGTTTTTTGATCGCCGCAAACTGCGCCTCATCCAGCCGAAATTCCGCCCGCAGCCACGCCATCGCGTCGCCCTCCCGCGCCGCCCGGCGCAACGCCGCGTCGTCGTTCAGCGCAAACAACACGCCAAACGCCAGCGCACACGCCGCCACCGCCGCCCCCACCGTGATCAAAATATTTTTCATTTCATAAACCTCCCGACCACCGCCCCCGTCTCAAATGATTGCCCCTTGGTCATTGGTCCTTGGCCCTTGGTCCTTGGCCCTTGGTCCTTGGCCCTTGGTCCTTGCCCCTTCCCGCCTTCACCTCCCCACCATCACCCGCGCGTCCAGCCCCTGCACATACGCCGCCGCGAGCCGCGCGCTGGCCGCCTCCGCTTTCGCTTGCGCCTGTTCCTTCCCGACCACCCCGCCCAGAGCCGCCGCAAGCGCCAACGCCCCCGCGACCGCCCCCGCATTCCGCCGCGCATAAACCGCCCACGGCAGCGTCGCCTTCTCCTCCCCGATGCGCGCCCACACCGCCGCACGAAACTCCGGCGTGCGCCCCGGCGCCACGCGCCAGTCCTTTAACGTGCGGGCCAAAGAATCGTTCGGTTCCTTCGAAAGCGGTGCGTTCATAGATGGGAGTAGGTTCTCACGCTATAAACCGCCCCGCCCAAAATCCCGCCAAAAACTTTCCCAAAAGTTTTCCGCGGGATTTTTCATCCCCCGGGTTAATGCCCGTGATACCATCCTTATGAAACTCACCTCCCTCCTCTCCTCCGCCACGCTCGCCCTCGCCCTCGCGGCCGGCCTCTCCGTCTCCGCGTTCGCCGCGGACAAAAAAGCCCCCGCGCCCACCGAGACCGAAATCATCGCCAAAGCCCGCGCCTCCTACCCGCTCAAGACCTGCCTCGTTTCCGACGAGCCCCTCGGCAGCATGGGTGACGCCGTCGGCTACATCCACCGCGCCACCGGCCAGCCTGACCGCGTCATCTTCATCTGCTGCGAAGGCTGCCTCGACGACTTCAAGGCCAACCCCGCCAAGTTCCTCGCCAAAGTCGACGCCGCCGCGAAGGCCAAAAAGTAAAGTAGGGCCGGGTCTCCGACCCGCCCTTTTTTCGCTCTGAGATTTCAAATCTCCGAAATCTCCAATCGCCGCCCATGTCTCCGCGTTTCCCTCGACGTCGTCCATCTAGGATTTGCCCCGCTGGGGACGCGACGCCCCCGTCGCGTTGCGCGCGGCTCCCCCAACTCCTCCGCGCGCTCACCTGCGCGCTCACCTGCACTTTCGCCCCCCTCGCTCCCATCACCCGCGCCCAAGCCCCCCTCGCACCCTCCACTCCCACGCCCGCCCCCGAGCTCCTCGCTGCCGTCACCCGCGCCCCCCAACTCGCCGCCGCCGCCCAACGCATCGCCGCCGCCCGCGCCCGCACCGACTCCTCCGGCCGCCTCGCCGACCCCGAGGTCGAAGCCATGGGCTCCCGCGTCAACGACGCCATGGGCGCCAACCGCACCATGTGGGAACTCTCCGTCCGCCAACCGCTCCCCAAGCGCGGCGAACGCGCCGCCGACCGCGAACGCGCCCTTGCCGTCGTCACCATGGCCGAGGCCGATTACGCCATCCTCGCCGGCGATGTCGCCGCCGATGTCGCCATGGCCCTCGCCGAAGCCGACGGC
>CALRZR010000314.1:0-8132 GCA_943372705.1 Opitutus sp. GAS368
CCGTCCTTCAACTCCACCGCCACAACCCGCCACGGTTCTTTCAACTCCAAGAGACTGCGAAAAAAATTCAGCACATGCCGGTCAGTTTCACGCTTCATATCCCTTGCTTACCACTTCCATCGGGAACCCACAATAATCGGCGAAGAACCATTTTTATTTGGGTCGGCTGGCGCTGTGGTTTGACGACGAGTGCGAAGCCCAGGACCGACTTCAGCGGGCCGCCCGCGCGGCACCCGACCAGGCCAGAATTCAGAATGCGCTCGGCGATGCGTTTGGACTGGCGGCTCAGAAGGCGGGTTTGTTCGCCAAGCTGGGCTGGGCGCGCAAATGCCTTGGAGCCTACGAGCGCGCGGTTGCGTTGGACCCGCGGAAAGCGGCCTACCGCTGGAGTTTGCTGGGCTACTATTGCGTGGCGCCGCGGATCGCCGGCGGCGCGATCGAAAAGGCAAGGGCGCAAGCCGAAGCAATTTCCCAGCTGGACCCGATGGAAGGCAAAATTGCCGCGGCCACCGTTCTCTTGAGCGAACGCCGGCACTCGGATGCGTTTGCCCAGTTCGACGAGGATTTGAAGGGAAAGGCTGAAACGTTTCTCGCGCTCTACCACGTGGGGCGATGTGCGGCGATAAGCGGCGAGCAGCTGGCGCGGGGGCGGGCGGCGTTGGAAAAATGTCTGTTGATGGTCCCGCCCAGCGGTGACGGAATGCCGTCACTCGCGAGCACCCATCACCGTTTGGGGAATATTCTCGATCTGCAGGGGGATTCGGCCGGAGCTCAAAAACACTACTCGGCTGCGTTGAAATTGTTGCCCGACTTTCGGGGCGAAAAGGAGTCTCTGAGAAACTAGTGCGGTTGTTCGGCTCCCGACAGAATGTAAACCGCGGTCGCGGTCACAAAAAATCGCCGAGGTGCCTGAAAAGGTGAGTGCGCGTTATAGAAATTATTGCCTCCAAGGTTTTCACCCATTTCCGGTCCGCGCTTCCAAATCTATATCGTAGAGGACGCGAGGTCGCCGGTCCGGGCGAGGGCGGAGAAAGAGGGAATTCGGTCAGTTCGCGGAGGTCGCGACCGGCTTACACAAGGGAGCCGAGGGCAGGCCCTAGAAATCGAACTTGGCGGACAACGTCCACGCGCGGGGATTCCGCAGGAAGTAGGAGCTGGCGATCGAGGTGGCGACCGTGGGCGGGGTGGCGCCGGGAGCGATGATGCTACGGGCGGCGCGGCGGACCATCGGGTCGGTTTCGTCGAGGAGATTGCTGATGTTGAGTTGGAAGGTGACGGCCGTTTTGCGGAGCCACGCGAGCTTGGTCCGGTAGCGGAGGCCGAGACCGACATCGGTGGTGCTCTCGCCGAACAGCGGTTGGGTATCGAGGAGTTTGCCGGCGGCGACGCCGCCCTCGCGCACCTCGTAGGTGCCGGTGTAGGCTCCCGAGCGGAAAACGGTGGTGGCGGTTACGCCGAAGCCTTTCAGGTAGCGCTGGAAATCGTAGCTGGCGACGATGTTGAAGCTGCCTTTGCCGGCGCCGAAGTTGCTGCTGTTGGCGTCGGCGGTCTGGTCGATGCGCTCGTCGAAGTCGTTCAGACTTTCGTCGATCGTGGTGCGGGAAGCATCGTTGGCCGCGTAGAGGGCGCCGACATTGATGCCGGGATTTTTCTTTTGGAGATCGGCGATGTAGGCGCGGAGCTGCGTGGCGGTCGGGAGCGTGAGTTGGTAGAGGTTTTCGCGCTCGCGTTGGGTTTTTGAATACGTGGCGCGGAGGCGCAGGCCCTTCATGGGATTGGCGGTGAGGCGGACTTCGTAACCGCGGCTGGCTTGGTCGAGGAGGTCGCCCTGCGCGTTGAAGGTCGGGCGCAGGTAGGGATAGCTATCGCGAAGGGCGGCGACGGCGGCGGCATCGGCGGGATTGAAAAGACGCGTGGTGCCGGCGGGATTCGACAAGGCGCTGAACACGGCGTTGTAGGCTCCGCCGATGCTGTCGGCGGTGCGTAGGTTAAGATTCAATACCTCCGTGACGTTGTTGCTGGAGGTATCGAAGTAGCCGACGTCGAGGGAGACTTTGTTGGCGAGGAGATTGAATTTCAGGCCGGTGTCCAAACCGATGCCCTTTGTCTGGGGACCGATGATCCCGTCGGGTCCGACGACGGTGCCGCGCGGTGAACCGAAGTTGGTGCTGCGATTGGCATACGCGGACAGCCACTCGGTGAAGTGAAATACGCCGCCGATCGTGCGGGTGGGCCCGCGGGAGGAACTCTTCGCGACGTTGGCGGGATCGAGGACGTTGATGCCTGCGCTCGCCTCGTAGCCGGCGGGGAAGATGCGCTTCCGGCCGTAGACGTAGTCGGTGGCTTCATCGACGCGGTAGCCGGCGGTGACGACGAGGCGGCGTTTGAAGAAGTAGCTTTGGATCGCGGTGAGGTAGGCGAACTGCCGGGCGCGGCGGAGGTTTTCGCCCTCGGTGACCCAGCCCGTGGTGATGGGGCCGCGCGTCGGGTGATTCCAGGTGAGCACGGGGAAATCGCGCCAGTCGGGCACGTGAAAATTATCGGCGTCGAGCGGCGAGGCGTAGCGGCGACGGGTGACACCGTTGTTGGTGTTGACGGGGTCGTTGTTGAACGGCGCGCCGACCCAGGAGTCGCGGAAATTTTCGCTGCCGATCACGCGCTCGGTGTAGGACGTGGTGCCCATCCTGCGGTGCGAGCCGACCCAGCGGCCGAGATCCAATTGATAGGCGACGGTGGCCTGCACGACCTCGCGCTCGTTGTGCTGCGTGCGATGGAGCCAGCGGGTCTGTGTGTAGTATTGGCCGGCGAACGGATTGAGGACCTGGCCGGCGGCGTTGGTGCTGAGGGAGGCTGTGCCGAGTTTCGTGATTTGGGCGGCGTTGGGAATCATGCCGTTGGCGTCGACTTGGATCACGGCACCGGCGGCAGCGCCGTTAGCAAAAGCCTGATACGTGTCGGCATCGCCGCTCTCGCGGGCGGCGGAGAGATTCAGGTAGAGATTCTCGCGCAGCTTGTGGTCGACCGCGACGGCGAGGATCTGGCGCTCGACGCCCTTGCGACCGCCGGGGCCGTTGATGTTGGCGCGTGGCGTGAAAAAGGCGGGGTCGATGCTCTGCCGATTGGTGCCGCCGACGGTGGTGCTCGTGGTGAGGGCGGTGGCGGAGTTGAGGATGTAGGCCTGCGCGCCGTTTTGCACGACGACGGGGGCAACGCCGGTGCCACCCGCGGCGAGGCCGAGGGGCGTGGCGATGGCGGTGCGGGCGGCGGCGGTGAGCGATTCCCAGTTGGCGGGCAACGAGGCGACTTGGGAGCCGCGGGCGACCCACGTGCTGACCTGCTCAAGATGAGGGCCGGGGTAGGCGACGCTGCCGGAGGTTTTCTCGCGCTCATATTCGACGCGGACCTCGGTGAGGTCGTTCACGCGCCATTTCGTCGCGAGCTGAAAGCCGTCGGTGTTGTCGGTAAAATTGGCGCGATATTTCTGGCCGCGGTTGACGAGGGCGTTGAGGCGGAGGCCGAGCGTTTGGGGAACCAGAACCTGGTTCACATCGAGGGCGACGCGGCGGCTGCCGTAGGTGTCGGTGTTGAACTGCAGGCTGTAAGCGTGGCGGTAGAGCTTGGCGTTTTTGGTGGAGATGTTCGCCACACCGCCAGCGCTACCGAGGCCGAAGAGGATGGAGTTCGGTCCACTGGAATTGTCGATGCGCTCGACGGTGTAGAATGTCGGCCGGAAATCGGTTTCGAGATAATTGCGGGCCACGGTGCCGCCGAGGCCGCGGGTGCGGAAGTTCACGCCGGCTTGGGAGCCGGGAAACACAGTGTTGATCACTCCCTGGCTGTCGAAGTCACCGAGGTCCTCGGCGAAGTTGGCAGAGAACGCCAAGGCCTCCTCCAGCGTGGTGGCGCCGATGTCGTCGAGAAATTCCTTCGTGAGCACATCGAGGACGCCGGGAGTGTCCTTGAGGCTCGAATTGAGGCGGGAGCCAGCGAGCGTATTTTGGGCGAGGTAACCAACATCCTTGGACGAGCTGACCGAGAACGGACTGAGTTCGACGGGATCTTCGGCGGCGGCCGCGGCGACGGCGTTGGCCGCGGCGGTCGACGGCGCCTGCGCGGAGAGCGGCAGGCTCGCGGCGAGAAGCGACGGGAAGACGAGAGCGCGGAACGCGGAGGCTAGGGGGGATTTTGGGTTCATGGGCGGTGCAGGGAGGTTTGCTGGTGGAGAAATTGGAGCCACGCGTCGGGTGTGGTGAGGTCGCCGTCGCCGGACCAAGCGAAACCGGTGCGGTAGGCGACGCGGCCGTCGGCGTCGACGCGGGTCAACACGGCGGCGTGTTCGTGCTTTTTGGCGGAGTCGGTCGCGGGGATTTTGGCCATGCGGAGCACTCGGGCGGGATCGAGGATGACGGCAGAGCCGAAGCCTTTGCCATCGAGCGAATCGTAGACGGAGGCGAAGCCGCGGGCGGGATCGAGCGTGATGGGCGCGCGGGCGTTTTGCGTGATAGCGCCGACGGCGATCTCGTGCGGGAAATCGGTGAGAGGTTTCGCGTTACGGTCGGCGGCGTGCGAAAAGAACGACGTGATTTCGGAGAAGCGGGAGCCGAGGCGAAGGCGCGTGAGGCGGTGTTCGTAGACGGGCTGGCCAGCGATTTTTACCGGGAAGGCGTAGACGGTTTTGAATTCGGCGACATCGGGGGTGGTCCAGAGAATCGTCGCGGAGATGTAGGTGTCGGAGATCACGAGCTTCCCGTCGATCCAGAGTCCGAGGCCGCCGGAGCCGCGCGTGTCGCCGACTTTGTAGGCGTCGTAACCTTCGCCGTGATCTTTGTGGTAACTGATTTTTTGCGTGAGGTCCTGCCGATACCATTTGTCGATGACCGGGTAGGAGACGCGTTTGAACCAAAGGTCGATGCCACTGTCCTCGACCGCGGAGCGGAGCGCGGGACCGTAAACGCGGAAGGCGACCTTGTCGTTTTCCCAGGCGAGATCGTCCATGCGCTCGGGCACGAGGCGGGCGTAGGCGCGGGGCGTTTTTGATTCGGCGGCGAGGCGGGATTCCGCGGCGGCGAGGAGCGCGGCGGGCGGCGTGGACGACGCGGCGCCGAGGGCGCGGAGGAGTTCGCTGCCGGCGAGGAGGAAGGCGCCGGTGCCGTAGTCTTGTTTCGATTCCGCGGTGAGCGGTGCGGGCGCGGCGCCGATGGCCTGCACGTAACCGACGTAGCCGTCGGGTTTGATGCGCGTGAGGAGACCGGCCCAGCCGCGCGCGATGGCGGGCCAGTGAGTGGCGCGATCGAGGAGGCCGTGGTTAACGCCCCAGGCGAGGCCGAAGATGAAGAAGCCGCTGCCGCTCGTTTCACCGAGCGGAACCTGCGCGGGATCGAGCATGCTCGGACGCCAGAGGCCGTCGGATTGCTGGGCGGCGAGGATGGCGCCGGTCATCTCGCGGAAAAGTTTCTCGTAGAAGCCGCGCGTCAGATGATTGGCGGGGAGGTGCTCAAGCGTGAGCGCGAGGCCGCCGTAGACCCAGCCATTGCCGCGGCTCCAGAACGTCTTTCTACCGGCGGGAGTCTTTTTGTCGAAGAACGTGGCATCGCGGAAAAACAGATGCTCGGCGGGGTCGTAGAGGTGGTCGTAGGTGTAACGGAATTCGCGGTCGAGGAAGGCGAGGTATTTTGCGTCGCCGGTGAGAACGGCGAGGCGCGCGAGCGTGGGCGGCGCCATGTAGAGCGCGTCGCACCAGCTCCAACGATCGCTGACGGTGACACCGGGCGTGGTGGGCTTTTTGCCGTGGGCGACGGCTTCGGTGACGGGATGGACGAGGATGTAGTCGAGGCGTTCGCGCGTGGGTTTGAGGCGCTCGGGGCGCGTGCGATCCATCTGATAGACGTCGAGCCACGCGTGGCTGACGGCGTGGTCGTCGGCGTGATAGACGCGGTCGCCGGGTTTCCAGCCCGACTGGTTGCCGAAGCGGAGGAGCGCGGCGAGATAGGTCGCGTCGCCCGTGGCGATGGCGGTGCGGTAAAGCCCGTCGTAGAGGGGCGCGATGACCCAGAAACGCGTATCCATGCCGCTGGGATGCGCGAGGGCCCAATCGGCGGAGCGTTTGAGCGCGGTGGTGACGGACGCGGCGGTGGGTTCGGCGGTGGCGGCGAACGCGGAGGTGGCGAGCGCGAGTGCGGCGAGGACCGAGGTGAGAATAGAGCGCATGAGAGGACGACGGCCCGGGATTTTAGGGCGTGGACGATAATCGGGTGGCGCGGGCCTGGGCGGCGGCAACGGCTTCGGGGGTGACCGAGTAGCGGAAAATGAAAATGGCGGCGAACACCGCGAGCAGCACCGTGCCGCCGGAAAACACGATGCGCATCGCGAGAAAGGTGCCCGGGGTCTGGGCGGCTTTCAGGGCGGTCTCCCAACCGACGAAATGGAGCACGACGTTGGCCAGGAGAATGGAGCCGGTGAGGGCGAGTTTCAGCGCCCAACTCAAGACGGAGTTGAACATGCCCTCGCGGCGCGCGCCACACTCCGCGGCGTCGAGGTCGCAAATATCGGCGGCCATCGAAGGCACCAACACCATGACCGCGACGAGACCGGGGCCCATCAGCGCCGACGGCAAGAGCAGCCACCAACTCGCCCCGGGCGTGTAGCAAAACCATTTGGCGATGCCGCCGAGGGCGATGGTGAGTGTGCAAAGGAGAAAGGTTCGCTTCTTTCCGATCTGCCGGGAGAGTTTCACGATCAGGGGGACAGCCAACATGCCGCAGCCTTGGAACGCAGTGCCATACCAGCCCTTCATCCCGGCGCCGACGCTCATGTCGCCGGCATTGACGTAAAACACGTTCAAGTAAAAGCCGGTGGTATCGATCACCAGAAAGCTCATGTAGATGAAGATCTGCGCGAGCACGAGGCGGCGGAAATCCGGCTGGCTCATCGTGATTTTCCAACTCTGCCAAATCGAAACCTTAGGGGGCGCGTAGCGGACGACAGGACGCGGCCGCTCCGGCACCCGCCACGCCGTGATGAAGCCGAGGAGCGCGATCGTGCCACCTATGAGGGGCGCGCAGAAACGACCGCCGAGCACGAGATCGCCGCCCCCGGCCTCACGCACCCACTTGAGCAGCCATTGGTTCACGACACCGGAGGCTTTGTGCAAAATGGACTTGGTGCCCATGAGCTTCGTGCGCTCGTGGTAGTTGCTCACCATTTCGAGTCCCAGCGCGCCATAGGGCACGATGAGAATGCTGTAAGCGACGGACATCGCCGAGCACCCGACGAGTAACCACCAGAAATAGAACATCTGGGATTGGCCGGCCGGGAAAAACCAGATCGCGGTGGCGATGGCCGCACAGAGGAGCGCGCCGATGAGAATGAATGGACGCCGGCGGCCCCAGCGGGATTCGAGTCGGTCGCTCCAATTTCCGATGAACGGATCGAGAAACACGTCGATCAGCCGCGGTAGCGACAAGGCGAGGCCGACGAGGAGGAGCGGGACGCCGAGAGTGATATTGAAGACCGCGTTGGCGAGTTGGTTGATCGAGTTGATCGCGAGATTTTCGGCCGGGGCGGAGGCGCCGTAGGCGAGACGCGTGCCGAGGGAGAGCGGGCGCTCGTCCGAGGGAATCGGGTGCGCGGTAGACGGCGGGGGCGGGCTGGACGCGGGGGCTGACATCAGGTGGTGGGGCCTTGGCCGAAGTTGGTGATGCCGCGGGCGAATTGTTTGATGCGCACGCGCGGGAAGGGCTCGAAGGGCAGCGCGCGCAAGGTGCCGTCGACGAGGGCGGGCTGCGTGATTTCGCGGGTGCCGAGGGTGTGGATCGCCTCGGCGCGCAGCGCGGAGAGAACGGAAGGATTCTCCGCGGCGTGGTCGCGGGATTCAGTGGCGTCGGCGGTGAGGTTGAAGAGGAGTTCGCGGCCGCCGTTGGCGAGCCAGATGTATTTCCAATCGCCCCGACGGATCATGCACTTGAAGTGGCGGGTGCCGGGCGTGCCGTAGAGGCCGACGAGGGTGTCGCGCAACGGGGCGGTTCCGCTGAGAGAAGGCAGGAGCGCGTGGCCGTCGCGCAGTTCGGGCGAGCCGCTCGCCGTGGTGGCGAGGCCGAAGAGATCGGTGAGCGCGGCGAGACCGGCGAAGCGGG